>NZ_JBFODU010000027.1:0-153131 GCF_040908505.1 Aeromonas sp. R1-2
GCGGGAGTGGAATTCTACTCAACCGCCTTCTCGAGTCAAGCCTTATTTTCAAAGGGTTTTCGAGGTTATCGACTTGGCTTTCTGCGTTGCCGCTTGCCCTGTCGATGGAGGCGCATTATAGGGAACAGATTCTTTCTGGCAACCCCTTACCTGCAATAAAATTGCAAAAAAACAGCACTTTTTTAGTTATTCATATCCAACCACAGCTTTTATACAAACTTATCCACAGAAACACCCTTCTGGTTGCTAGAATGGCCGAAAACAAGGAGGCCAAGATGGACTTGCGACTGAGACCCTACAAGGGAAAACGCCCGCAACTGGGCAAAGGAGTATAAGTAGATCCCTGCGCGACACTGGTAGGCGATATCGAGCTGGCCGACGATGCTCGAATGAAATGAACAGACAATTCACCATTTCGCCAGGTTCAGGAACAACTCTTACTTCCTATATAGAAGCAGTTGAGGCAGTTGAGGCAGTTGAGGCAGTTGAGGCAGTTGAGGCAGTTGAGGCAGTTGAGGCAGTTGAGGCAGTTGAGGCAGTTGAGGCAGTTGAGGCAGGATCAGAATGGATTAAAAGAAAAGCCGGGACAAGCCCGGCTTTTTCTTTATCACTCAGCAGCTGCTTCAGCAGCGGCCGGGCGGTCTACCAGCTCAATATAAGCCATAGGGGCGTTGTCGCCTGCACGGAAACCGCATTTCAGAATGCGAGTATAACCGCCGGCGCGCTCCAGGTAGCGCGGGCCCAGTTCATTGAACAGCTTAGCCACGATCGCGTTATCGCGAGTACGGGCAAATGCCAGGCGACGATTAGCAACGCTATCAGTCTTGGCAAGGGTGATCAGCGGTTCAACTACACGACGCAGCTCTTTTGCCTTAGGCAGAGTCGTCTTGATGATCTCATGACGAACCAGGGAGCTGGCCATGTTGCGGAACATTGCCTGACGATGGCTGCTGTTCCGGTTCAGTTGACGACCACTCAAACGATGGCGCATGACCTTATCCTTCTAACTAAATCTGTGAAACCCGTAATCTGGATTACTCGTCAGCGATGCTGGCGGGCGGCCAGTTCTCAAGGCGCATGCCAAGAGACAGACCACGGGAGGCCAACACGTCCTTGATCTCAGTCAGGGACTTCTTACCGAGGTTAGGAGTCTTAAGCAACTCAACTTCGGTACGCTGTACCAGATCACCAATATAGTGGATAGCTTCTGCCTTCAGACAGTTCGCAGAACGAACTGTCAGCTCCAAATCATCGACAGGACGTAGCAGAATCGGATCAAACTCGGGTTTCTCTTCTTTCTTCTCGGGCACGCTAACATCGCGCAGATCCACGAAGGCTTCCAGTTGCTCGGCCAAAATAGTGGCAGAACGACGGATGGCTTCTTCAGGATCCAGGGTACCATTGGTCTCCATGTCGATGACCAGCTTGTCCAAGTCGGTACGCTGTTCCACACGTGCTGCCTCAACATTGTAGGCAATACGAACGATGGGGCTGAACGCAGAGTCCAGCAGCAGGCGACCAATAGGACGCTCTTCGTCATCGTTGTGAACACGAGCAGAAGCAGGCACATAACCACGACCGCGCTGAACTTTCAGGCGCATGCTGATTTCAGCATTGGCACCAGTCAGATGGCAGATTACGTGCTCCGGGTTTACGATCTCGACTTCATCACCGTGAGTGATATCACCAGCGGTAACGGGGCCTGTTCCAGACTTGGTCAGGGACAGAGTTACCTCGTCCTTGCCTTCCAGCTTCACAGCGATACCTTTCAGGTTGAGCAGGATTTCAAGAATGTCTTCCTGTACACCTTCTTTGCTGCTGTACTCATGCAGTACCCCGTCAATTTCGACTTCAGTAACTGCACAACCGGGCATAGATGACAGCAAAATACGACGCAGGGCGTTGCCCAGCGTGTGACCAAAGCCACGCTCGAGTGGCTCAAGAGTCACTTTCGCATGAGTCGGGCTAACTTGCTCGATGTCAACTAGCCGCGGTTTAAGAAAATCTGTTACAGAACCCAGCATTGTGTCCTCTCTTTAGAAGCTAGCTTTACTTGGAGTAAAGCTCGACGATCAGCTGTTCGTTAATGTCGGCAGACAGGTCGGAACGCTCTGGCAGACGCTTGAAAGCACCTTCCATTTTAGCGGCGTCAACCTCTACCCAAGTCGGCTTCTCACGCTGACCAGCAACTTCCAGGGAAGCTTTGATACGCGCTTGCTTCTTAGCCTTCTCACGAACGCAGATCACGTCCTCAGGGGAAACCTGGAAAGAAGGAATGTTCACAACGCGACCGTTTACCATGATGGCCTTGTGGCTCACCAGCTGACGAGATTCAGCACGGGTAGCGCCGAAGCCCATACGGTAAACAACGTTGTCCAAACGACCTTCCAGCAGCTGCAACAGGTTTTCACCGGTGTTACCCTTTTGACGGGCAGCGTCGCGGTAGTAGTTGCGGAACTGTTTTTCCAATACGCCGTAGATACGACGAACTTTTTGTTTCTCGCGCAGCTGAACACCATAGTCGGACAGACGCGCTTTACGCGCACCGTGCTGACCAGGGGCGGTGTCAATCTTGCACTTAGAATCAATCGCACGAACACCTGACTTCAGGAAGAGGTCGGTGCCCTCACGACGGCTAAGCTTAAGCTTAGGACCGATATATCTTGCCATCTTCTTTCTCCAACAATCCTAGACCAAGTAGCTACAGCGTTATACGCGGCGCTTCTTGGGAGGACGACAACCGTTGTGCGGGATCGGAGTCACATCAGTAATGTTAGTGATGCGGAAACCAGCCGCGTTCAGGGCGCGGATGGAAGACTCACGACCGGGACCCGGACCTTTGACCATGACTTCCAGGTTCTTGACGCCATATTCTTTGGCCATCTCACCAGCGCGCTCGGCAGCTACCTGAGCAGCGAACGGGGTGGACTTACGAGAACCACGGAAACCGGAACCACCAGAAGTAGCCCAAGACAGAGCATTGCCCTGACGGTCAGTAATGGTCACGATTGTGTTGTTGAAAGATGCATGAACGTGCGCAATACCGTCGCTCACTTGCTTTTTAACGCGCTTGCGAGCACGAGTCGGAGTTTTAGCCATTTTCTACCTTCCCGTTACTTCTTGATAGCCTTGCGCGGACCCTTACGGGTACGAGCGTTGGTCTTGGTACGTTGACCACGAACAGGCAGGCTACGACGGTGACGCAAACCACGGTAGCAACCCAGATCCATCAATCGCTTGATGTTCATGGAAATCTGACGACGCAGGTCACCTTCAACGGTGAATTTACCTACTTGTTCACGCAGACTCTCGATCTGAGCTTCGTCCAGGTCTTTAATTTTCACATTCTCAGCGATACCGGCTGCGGCACAGATGGCCTTGGAGCGGGTACGACCGACGCCATAAATAGCAGTCAAAGCGATGACTGCATGCTTATGGTCAGGAATGTTAATGCCAGCGATACGGGCCACTATTCACTCCTACATATAGTAGATTACGACCACCACAAAGCCCGTGAGCGGATACGTGGCGGTCAACCAATACACAACAAAAGTTGGCTGGCTATATTAGCCAGCACAACTATTTGTTGCAAGTACTAACCGTAAAAAATTAGCCTTGGCGCTGTTTATGCTTTGGCTCGCTGCAAATCACACGCACCACACCGTGACGCTTGATGATTTTGCAGTTACGGCAGATTGCCTTAACGGAAGCACGAACTTTCATTGCTTAACTCCGTAACTACGCCGACCTTTAGCGGCCGTAGCCCTTCAGGTTGGCCTTCCTCAGGACGTCGCCATATTGATGAGACATCATATGGGTTTGTACCTGAGCCATGAAGTCCATGATAACTACCACGATAATCAGCAGCGAAGTGCCACCGAAGTAGAACTGTACGTTCCAGGCAGTCATCAAGAACTGGGGTACCAGACAGATAAAGGTTATATAGAGCGCACCTGCCAATGTCAGGCGAGTCATAACCTTATCGATGTAACGTGCTGTCTGCTCGCCCGGGCGAATCCCCGGGATAAAGGCTCCACTCTTCTTCAGATTATCTGCTGTCTCGCGGGGGTTGAACACCAGCGCGGTATAGAAGAAGCAGAAGAAGATAATGGCTGCTGCATACAGCATCTCGTAAAGCGGTTGACCCGGCTGCAGGACCATAGAGACCTGTTGCAGGATATCAGCTACTTTACCCTCACCCTGACCAAACCAGGAGGTAATGGTCCCCGGGAAGAGGATGATACTGGATGCGAAAATCGCAGGAATCACACCAGCCATATTCACTTTCAACGGCAGGTGTGTGCTTTGCGCGGCAAATACCTGGCGGCCTTGTTGACGCTTGGCATAGTTAACGACGATACGACGCTGACCACGCTCCACGAACACCACAAAGTAAGTCACTGCGAAAACAATCAAGCCCAGCAACAACAACAGCAGGATGTGCAATTCCCCTTGACGTGCCTGTTCGGCCGTAGCGCCAATGGCATGCGGCAGACCAGCAACGATACCTGTGAAAATAATCAACGAGATACCATTACCAATCCCACGCTCGGTAATCTGTTCACCCAACCACATCAAAAACATGGTACCGGTGACCAGACTCACAACCGCTGTGAAATAGAATCCTAGACCCGGATTAGTCACGAGTCCATGCATCATATTCGGCAGACCGGTTGCAATACCAATGGCCTGGAAAGTTCCCAAAACCAGCGTGCCCCAACGGGTATATTGGCTAATCTTGCGACGGCCGGATTCACCTTCTTTCTTGAGTTCAGCAAGAGCGGGGTGAACCACTGTCAGCAGCTGGATAATGATCGACGCCGAAATGTACGGCATGATCCCCAACGCAAGAATAGAAGCACGCGAGAGTGCACCACCACTGAACATGTTGAACATCTCAATGATGGTGCCCTTCTGTTGCTGGAACAACTCGGCCAGTACGGCGGCGTCAATACCAGGAATCGGCACATAAGAGCCTGCACGGAAAACGATAATCGCCCCGAGAACGAAGAGCAGACGGCTCTTCAGTTCACTCAGACCACCCTGTGCTTTAACATCCAATCCTGGTTTCTTAGCCATTGTACTGATTATTCCTCGATTTTACCGCCAGCGGCCTCGATGGCTGCGCGTGCACCTTTGGTGACGGACAGACCACGAACGGTCACAGCACGGTCAATGTTGCCTGACAGAACAACTTTAGCGAACACGATGTTCTTAGTAACAACACCGGCTTGCTTCAGAGTGCTCAGGTCGACCACATCACCTTCTACCAGGGCGATTTCGTTCAGACGCACTTCGGCAGAAACCAAAGATTTGCGAGAGAAGAAACCGAACTTCGGCAGACGGATTTTCAAAGGCATCTGGCCGCCTTCGAAACCGTTGCGGACTTTGCCGCCACCGGAACGAGAGGTTTGGCCTTTAACACCACGACCACCAGTCTTGCCCAGGCCGGAGCCGATACCACGACCACGACGTTGTTTTTCAGGCTTGGAACCAGCGGCCGGAGACAGAGTGTTCAGACGCATGCTTAGCCCTCCACCTTAACCATGTAATAAACCTGGTTGATCATGCCGCGTACGCAAGGAGTATCTTCCAGCTCAACGGTGTGACCAATGCGACGCAGACCCAGACCACGCAGAGTCGCCTTGTGCTTTGGCAGACGGCCGATAGAGCTGCGAGTTTGAGTTACTTTTACAGTGTTAGCCATGTCGCATTACCCCAGAATTTCTTCAACGCGCAGACCACGCTTGGCAGCGATCTGTTCCGGTGATTGACCGTGAACCAGAGCGTCTACAGTAGCGCGAACAACGTTGATTGGGTTGGTGGAACCGTAGGTCTTGGCCAGCACGTTGTGGATACCGGCAACTTCCAGAACAGCACGCATAGCGCCGCCTGCAATGATACCAGTACCTTGGGAGGCCGGCTTCATGAACACGGTGGAGCCAGAGTGAACACCACGCACCGGGTGGTGCAGAGTGCCGTTGTTCAGCTCAACCTTGTTCAGGTTACGCTTAGCCTGTTCCATTGCTTTTTGAATAGCAGCCGGAACTTCACGGGCTTTACCGTAACCGTAACCTACACGGCCGTTACCATCACCCACCACGGTCAACGCGGTGAAGGACATGATACGACCACCTTTAACAGTTTTCGAAACACGGTTTACTGCAATGAGCTTTTCTTGCAGTTCGCCGGCTTGAGATTCGACTTTAGCCATCTTCGACTCCTAGCTTAGAACTGAAGACCAGCGTCACGTGCGGCAGCTGCCAGGGCAGCGATGCGACCGTGATACTTGAAACCGGAACGATCGAAAGATACGTTCTGAACGCCTTTGGCAATAGCACGCTCAGCGATAGCCTTACCTACAGCGGTAGCAGCATCTGCGTTACCGGTGTATTTCAGAGCTTCACTGATGGCTTTCTCTACTGTGGAAGCAGAGGCCAGAACTTCGGAACCGTTGGCTGCAATAACCTGCGCATAGATATGACGCGGGGTACGGTGAACAACCAGACGGGTAGCTCCCAGTTCCTGCATCTTTTTCCGAGCACGAGTAGCACGACGGAGACGAGCTGCTTTCTTGTCCATAGTGTTACCTTACTTCTTCTTAGCTTCTTTAGTACGCACTTGCTCGTTGGCATAGCGTACACCCTTGCCCTTGTAGGGCTCCGGAGCGCGGTAAGCACGGATATCGGCGGCGACTTGGCCAACCAGCTGCTTGTCGACGCCACGCAGAACGATTTCTGTAGCAGTCGGGCACTCAGCGGTCACACCAGCCGGCAGCGCATGCTCTACCGGGTGAGAGAAGCCCAGAGCCAGCGCAACAGCATTGCCCTTGATGGAGGCTTTATAACCTACACCAACCAGCTGCAGCTTGCGCTCGAAGCCTTGGGTAACACCGATTACCATGTTGTTGACCAATGCACGGGCAGTACCGGCCTGAGCGTCAGCACCAGCGATGCTGCCGCGCGGGGCGAACTTCAGTACATTGTCTTCTTTGGTCACTTCTACACCGGCGTGAATAGAGCGAACCAGAGAACCTTTACCACCTTTGATGGTCAGTTCCTGGCCGTTCAGAGTCACCTCTACGCCAGCAGGAATAGTGACGGGTGCCTTAGCAACACGAGACATTTCCTACCTCCTATTAAGCGACGTAGCAGATGATCTCACCGCCCATGCTTGCTTTGCGAGCAGCACGGTCAGTCATCACACCTTTAGACGTGGACACGATAGCAACACCGAGACCGCCCATAACTTTCGGCAGATCAGTAGTGCGCTTGTAAATACGCAGGCCTGGACGGCTTACGCGTTGGATCAGTTCTACAACTGGCTTGCCCTGGAAATATTTCAGTTCAATTTCCAGTTCCGGCTTCACGTCACCAGCTACGGAGTAGCCAGCGATGTAACCTTCTTCTTTCAGCACTTTGGCGATAGCCACTTTCAGCTTGGAAGAAGGCATGGAAACCGCAACTTTGCTCGCCGCCTGACCGTTACGGATGCGGGTCAGCATATCCGCGATCGGATCTTGCATGCTCATAAGTCTAACTCCCGAGATTCGTTACCAAGAAGCCTTCTTCAGGCCCGGAATTTCGCCCTTCATGGCATGCTCACGCACCTTGATGCGAGACAGGCCAAACTTGCGCAGGAAACCGTGCGGACGACCAGTAATATTGCAACGGTTACGCTGGCGGGACGGACTGGAATCACGGGGCAGCTGTTGCAGTTGCAGTACAGCATCCCAACGCGCTTCTTCAGAAGCGTTCATGTCAACGATGATAGCTTTCAGCTCGGCACGCTTGGTCGCGTACTTGGCTACCAGCTTGGCACGCTTTGCTTCGCGCGCTTTCATGGATGTTTTAGCCATAACCCTAACCTTACTTGCGGAATGGGAAGTTAAAGGCAGCCAGCAGAGCACGGCCTTCTTCATCGGTATTCGCGGAAGTGGTGATGGTGATATCCAGACCACGGACGCGATCGACTTTGTCATAGTCGATTTCCGGGAAGATGATCTGCTCACGCACGCCCATGGAGTAGTTACCACGACCGTCGAACGCTTTAGCGTTCAGGCCACGGAAGTCACGGATACGCGGTACGGAGATGCAGATCAGCCGTTCCAGGAACTCCCACATACGCTCGCCACGCAGGGTTACTTTACAACCTATCGGGTAGCCTTCACGAATCTTGAAGCCCGCAACAGATTTGCGAGCTTTGGTGATCAGCGGCTTCTGACCGGAAATGGCAGCCATATCGGCAGCAGCATTTTCCAGCAATTTCTTGTCAGAGATCGCTTCACCAACACCCATGTTCAGGGTGATTTTCTCGATCCGAGGGACTTGCATGATAGTCTTGTAACCGAACTGCTTGGACAGTTCATTTACTACATCGGATTTGTAGTAATCATGCAGTTTCGCCATCGTTAAACTCCAATTACTTCACAAGTTCGCCGGTGGATTTGAAGAAACGGACTTTTTTGCCGTCTTCAATCCGGAAACCAACGCGGTCAGCTTTGCCAGTGGCAGAGTTGAACAGCGCTACGTTTGATACATCGATGGGGGCTTCTTTGGTGACGATACCGCCAGCCTGACCCAGTGCGGGTACCGGCTTCTGGTGTTTCTTCACCTGGTTGATGCCTTCCACGATTACCTTACCTTTTGCAATCAGGACTTGAGTGACTTTGCCACGCTTGCCCTTGTCTTTGCCGGTAAGAACAATCACTTCGTCTTCGCGACGGATTTTAGCTGCCATCGTTCGACTCCTTACAGTACTTCGGGTGCCAGGGACACAATCTTCATGAACTTCTCATTACGCAGTTCACGGGTCACCGGGCCAAAAATACGAGTACCGATTGGCTGTTGGTTGTTGTTAAGCAACACAGCCGCATTGTTGTCGAAACGGATGACAGAGCCGTCCGGACGACGAACGCCTTTACGGGTGCGTACGACCACCGCGTTATACACATCACCTTTCTTCACTTTACCGCGAGGAATGGCTTCCTTGATGGAAACCTTGATGATGTCGCCGATGCCGGCGTAACGGCGGTGCGAGCCACCCAGAACCTTAATACACATTACACTGCGAGCGCCGGAGTTGTCGGCAACACCCAGCATACTTTGCATCTGGATCATCTTAGTGCTCCGCTTTGTTTACTTCTTATCCCTAATGGGATCTGGCTGCCTTCAAAAGGCGCGAAACTATAACACAGGATTTTCAGAAAAGGTAGCCTAAAAAACAAACGGCCCCTGAAAGGGGCCGCTTGGACTACAAAGTACCGATTAGGCCTTTTCTACAACGGCAACCAGGGTCCAGGACTTGGTCTTGGACAGCGGGCGGCATTCGCGGATTTCCACGAGGTCGCCAGCTTTGCACTCGTTGTTTTCGTCATGCACGTGCAGCTTGGTAGTGCGCTTGATGATCTTACCGTAGATCGGGTGCTTTACCTTACGCTCGATAGCAACAGTGATGGACTTGTCCATCTTGTCGCTGATTACACGACCTTGCAGAGTACGGATCTTGTCAGTCATTACGCACCTGCCTTCTCAGTCAGTACAGTCTTGATACGTGCGACGTCACGACGCACTTGTTTCAGAGTGTGAGTCTGAGCCAGCTGGCCGGTGGACGCTTGCATGCGCATGTTGAATTGCTCACGCAGCAGGCCCAGCAGCTCCTGGTTCAGTTCTTCGACGCTCTTTTGACGCAGATCTTGGGCTTTCATCACATCACCGTCTTAATTACGAAAGTGGTCTGAACAGACAGCTTAGCTGCGGCCAGGGCAAACGCTTCACGCGCCAGAGCCTCAGGTACACCGTCCATCTCGTACAGAACCTTGCCAGGCTGGATCGGGCAAACCCAGTATTCCACGTTACCCTTACCTTTACCCATACGAACTTCGAGGGGCTTTTCGGTGATGGGCTTGTCCGGGAACACACGGATCCAGATCTTACCTTGACGCTTAACGTGACGGGTCATGGCACGACGGGCTGCTTCGATTTGACGAGCAGTCAGTTGACCACGGGATGTCGCCTTCAGGCCAAAGGTACCGAAGGATACTTCGTTACCAGAGGTGGCCAGACCGCGGTTACGACCCTTGTGGGTCTTGCGGAATTTAGTACGCTTAGGTTGCAACATTTACCGAATCTCCTTACTTAGCAGCGCGGCGCTTGTTGTCACGCTTGGGCTTTGCAGGAGCTTGCTCTTGAGCAGCGGCAGCGTTAACAGCAGCCAGACCGCCCAGAACTTCGCCCTTGAAGATCCAAACTTTAACGCCGATCACACCGTAAGTGGTGTGGGCTTCAGAAGTTGCGTAGTCGATGTCGGCACGCAGGGTGTGCAACGGCACACGACCTTCACGGTACCATTCGGTACGCGCGATTTCAGCGCCGCCCAGACGACCGGAAACTTCCACTTTGATGCCCTTGGCACCCAGGCGCATTGCGTTCTGTACGGCGCGCTTCATAGCACGACGGAACATTACACGACGCTCCAGCTGGGAAGTGATGCTGTCGGCAACGAGTTTGCCATCCAGCTCCGGCTTGCGGACTTCGGAAATGTTGATCTGAGCAGGCACGCCAGCAATAGTGGCTACAGCTTTGCGCAGCTTCTCAACGTCTTCGCCTTTCTTACCGATTACAACACCCGGACGAGCGGTGTGAATGGTCACACGGATGCTCTTGGCCGGACGCTCAATGGTGATCTTGGACAAGGACGCGTTTTTCAGTTCCTTGGTCAGGAACTGGCGTACTTGAAAATCGCTGTACAGGTTGTCAGCGAAGTCTTTGGTGTTCGCGAACCAGGTAGAATTCCAAGGCTTGGTAATACCCAGGCGAATGCCATTAGGATGTACTTTCTGACCCATTGCTTATCTCCCAGCCTTAGCGTCGGATACCACTACAGTGATGTGAGCGGTACGCTTGAGGATACGATCCGCACGACCTTTGGCACGCGGACGGATGCGCTTCATGGAGGGACCTTCGTCGACCATGATAGTAGCAACACGCAGCGCGTCGATATCGGCGCCTTCGTTGTGCTCAGCGTTTGCAATGGCAGATTCCAGCACTTTCTTAACCAGCACTGCAGCCTTTTTCGGGCTGAAGGTCAGGATATTCAGAGCCTTGTCTACGGACAGACCACGTACTTGATCGGCTACCAGACGAGCTTTCTGGGCAGAAGTACGGGCATAACGGTGTTTAGCGATAGCTTCCATCATTTATCCCTTAGCGCTTCTTAGCCTTCTTATCAGCAGCATGGCCGCGATAAGTACGAGTCGGTGCGAATTCACCCAGTTTGTGACCGATCATTTCTTCGGTAACGAAAACCGGAACGTGCTGACGACCATTATGGACAGCGATGGTCAAACCGATCATGTTCGGGATGATCATTGAACGACGGGACCAGGTTTTAACCGGCTTTTTATCCCCGCTTTCCACCGCTTTCTCTACCTTCTTCAGCAAGTGCAGGTCAATAAATGGACCCTTCTTGAGAGAACGTGGCATGGTGATTCCTCTATGTTAACAATTACTTGTTACGACGACGTACGATGTACTTGTCGGTACGCTTGTTCTTACGGGTCTTGAAGCCTTTAGCCTTCTGGCCCCATGGGGACACAGGCTGCATGCCCTTGTTACGACCCTCACCACCACCGTGCGGGTGGTCAACCGGGTTCATCGCCATACCGCGAACGGTCGGACGAATACCACGCCAGCGGTTTGCACCGGCTTTACCCAGTTGACGCAACATGTGCTCGGAGTTACCGACTTCACCGATGGTAGCGCGGCACTCGGCCAGAACTTTACGTACTTCGCCGGAACGCAGACGCAGAGTTACATAGTTACCTTCACGAGCCAGGATCTGGATGAAAGTACCAGCGGAACGAGCCAGCTGGGCACCTTTACCAGGCTTCATCTCTACAGCGTGAACGGTAGAACCAACCGGGATGTTGCGCATCGGCAGGGCGTTACCTACCTTGATGGCTGCATCAGCACCAGAAGCGATCGCGTCACCAGCTTTCAGGCCTTTCGGAGCCAGGATGTAACGACGCTCACCGTCTGCATACAACACCAGAGCGATGTTAGCGGTACGGTTCGGATCGTATTCCAGGCGCTCTACTTTAGCCGGGATACCGTCTTTGTCGCGCTTGAAGTCGACGATACGGTAGTGCTGCTTGTGACCACCACCGATATGACGGGTAGTGATACGGCCGTTGTTGTTACGACCACCGGACTTGCTTTTGCTGTCCAGCAGAGCGGCGAAGGGCTTGCCCTTGTACAGCTCTTGATTGACGATCTTGACGACGTGGCGGCGGCCCGGAGAAGTAGGCTTGCACTTAACGATTGCCATTTTTGAGAACTCCTCTTACTCGGCTGCGCCCATGAAGTCGATGTCCTGACCAGCTTTCAGGGTCACATAAGCCTTTTTCCAATCGGAACGACGGCCTACGCGTGCACCTGCGCGCTTGGTCTTACCCTTCATGTTCAGGGTACGGACGGTCTCAACTTCGACCTCGAACAGTTTCGCAACTGCAGCTTTGACTTCCGCCTTGGTAGCATCAACAGCAACTTTGAACACGATAGTGTTCTGCTTTTCTGCAACCATGGTGCTCTTTTCAGAGATGTGCGGAGCCTTCAGAACTTTCAGCAGACGCTCTTCACGGATCATGCCAGCATCTCCTCGATTTGCTTAACTGCATCAGCAGTCATCAGAACCTTGTCGAAAGCGATCAGGCTGACCGGGTCGATACCGGCAACGTCACGCACGTCAACTTTGTACAGGTTGCGAGCAGCCAGGAACAGGTTCTCATCGACTTCAGCAGTCACGATCAGAACGTCAGTCAGTTCCATTTCTTTCAGCTTGGCGATCAGTTCTTTGGTCTTCGGAGCTTCGATGCCGAACTTCTCAACAACGATCAGGCGCTCTTGACGTACCAGCTCGGACAGAATGCTACGGATAGCGCCGCGGTACATCTTCTTGTTTACTTTCTGGCTGTGATCTTGCGGCTTAGCAGCAAAAGTCACACCACCGGAACGCCAGATGGGCGAACGGATGGAGCCAGCACGGGCACGACCAGTACCCTTCTGACGCCACGGCTTTTTGCCGCCACCAGACACTTCAGAGCGAGTCAGCTGCGCACGAGTACCCTGACGGGCACCAGCGGCATATGCAACGACGACCTGGTGAACCAGAGCTTCGTTGAATTCGCGCCCGAAGGTAGTCTCGGAAACTTCAAGAGCGCTCTTGGCGTCTTTCATTACCAATTCCATTACTATCTCCTCAGACGTTACGCTTTGACGGCAGGTTTGACGATCACGTTGCCGTTGGTTGCACCCGGTACTGCACCTTTGATGAGCAGCAGGTTGCGTTCAGCGTCAACACGAACCAGTTCCAGGTTCTGAGTCGTTACACGCTCAGCACCCATGTGACCAGCCATCTTTTTGCCCTTGAATACACGACCCGGAGTCTGGTTCTGACCGATAGAACCCGGAACGCGGTGAGACAAGGAGTTACCGTGGGTCATATCCTGGGTGCGGAAGTTGTGGCGCTTAACAGTACCAGCAAAGCCCTTACCTTTGGATGTGCCGGTAACGTCTACCAGCTTAACGTCAGCGAGAAGATCTACTTTCAGCTCGCTACCAACAGTGAAAGTTTCACCGTTGTTCAGGCGGAATTCCCACAGACCGCGACCGGCTTCTACACCAGCTTTGGCGAAGTGGCCAGCTTCCGGCTTGGTCACACGGCTGGCTTTCTTGGCGCCAGTGGTAACCTGAATAGCGTTGTAGCCGTCGGTTTCTACAGATTTGACCTGAGTTACACGGTTAGCTTCAACTTCGATAACAGTCACCGGGATAGAAACGCCATCTTCAGTGAAGATGCGAGTCATACCCACTTTGCGACCTACAAGACCGATTGTCATTGTTATCAACCTCTTTCCGTAATTAACCCAGGCTGATCTGGACGTCTACACCAGCTGCCAGATCCAGACGCATCAGGGCGTCTACGGTCTTGTCAGTCGGCTCAACGATGTCTACCAGACGCTTGTGAGTGCGGATCTCGTACTGATCACGCGCATCTTTGTTGACGTGCGGGGAGATCAGGACGGTGAAGCGCTCTTTGCGAGTCGGCAGCGGAATAGGACCGCGAACCTGCGCGCCAGTGCGCTTAGCAGTTTCAACGATTTCCGCAGTGGATTGATCAATCAGGCGATGATCAAAAGCCTTCAGGCGGATACGGATTCTTTGGTTCTGCATTGACAGAGCTCCAATAGATAAAAGAACATA
The DNA here is from genome assembly GCF_040908505.1 of Aeromonas sp. R1-2. NCBI lineage: Bacteria > Pseudomonadati > Pseudomonadota > Gammaproteobacteria > Aeromonadales > Aeromonadaceae > Aeromonas > Aeromonas sp. R1-2. Next base: position 14,262 of record NZ_JBFODU010000027.1, read on the forward strand.
AATCAACACCGCCCGACCGAGATTGCTCCCGCCAGAGGTGTGATTTTTCACGTTTCCCCCCATATCGGGAGGACTGTATGGCTGGCTCCTGTAAACAGGAAACTCAGCAGCAGACATATCGTCTGGCTTACCTCATGGGTAAGCGGAGGGGATTATACGGATTTTTCAAATTTGCGCAAGGGAGAACGAACAGATTATGCGCAGTTTTATGTGACAGATGGATCTCGCTTGCGGCAACGCACTCTGCTGCCAACACCCAGGTAACGACAATGTTACAAGCAGACTGGTAGACTGTGCGCTTGCCTCTGTCAGTGGAACGACATCCCATGCTCAAAGATCAAAAGAAAGCCTATCAGTATGGCCTTTGCGCCGTTGCCCTCTGGTCGACGGTCGCCACAGCCTTCAAGATCTCCCTCGCCTATTTCGAACCTGTGCAACTGTTGCTTGTGGCAGCCTTCACCTCGACTCTCACGCTGACAGCCGTCGTCGCCAAACAGGGCAAACTGCCGCTGCTGGGGAGCTACATCAAAGCCCGCCCTTTCTACTACCTGACTCTGGGCGTGCTGAACCCCTTTCTCTATTACCTGTTGCTGTTCAAGGCCTATGACCTGTTGCCTGCCCAGCAGGCACAGACCCTCAACTACACCTGGGCCATTACTCTCAGTCTGCTGGCCGTCCCCTTCCTCGGCCAGAAGCTGCGTCGGCGTGATGGCGTCGCCATCGTGCTGGGGTATTTTGGCGCACTGGTGATAGCCACCAGAGGGGATGTATTCGGCCTCCAGTTCGACAGCCCCCTCGGCGTGACACTGGCGCTGGTCTCGACCCTCATCTGGGCCAGCTACTGGATCCTCAACACCCGCAATCAGGGCGATCCCATCGTCAGCCTGTTGCTCGGCTTTATGATCAGCCTGCCTTTTATCGTCGTGGCAACCTGGTTGCTCTCCGATTTTGCCATGACCGCCTGGCAGGGATGGGCTGGAGCCATCTATGTGGGACTGTTCGAAATGGGCTTCGGTTTCGTGCTCTGGCTGATGGCGCTGCGCCATGCCACCAACACTGCCCCCATCAGCAACCTCATCTTTATCTCGCCGTTTGCCTCACTGGTGCTGCTCAATCTGCTGATCGGCGAAGCCATCCATCCGGCCACCCCCATCGGGTTGGCGCTCATCGTTGCCGCCCTGCTGATCCAGCAGCTCAAGTACGGCAAACGCTATCGTGCATCAGTCGAAACAAAGAGCTGACCATGCAGAAGGGCGTATCCACGGATACGCCCTTCTCTCAATCCATCCACTCCTGTGGCTGATGTTTCGGCAGCCGCATCTCGACCAGCAGGCCGCCGAGATCCGAACTTCCCAACCGGATAGTGCCATGGTGCTGGGCGACTATCTTGGCCACGATAGCCAACCCCAAGCCACTACCGCCAACGGTACGCGCCACATTACCCTGAGTAAACGGCTTGAGCACCCGGGAGTAGTCCTGCTCCGGAATGCCGGGACCATCATCGGAAAGGCGCAGGCGCACCCAGTGCCCATCGTCCTTGAGCTCGGCATGCAAGCGGCTCGCCCCATAACGCAGTGAGTTGCTTGAGAGGTTGTTCAACACCCGCCGGATGCTGACCGGATTGCAGGCCACCCGCACCGCCTCTTGCGGCAGCGCCAGATCAACCTCCAGCCCCTGCTCCGAGTAGATCAGCAAGGTATCGTGCACCAGCTGGGTCAGGTCGATAGGCTCCAAATCCTGCCCCTCGTCCGGGCGGATGTAGTCGATGAACTGATCGATGATGGCATTGGACTCATCGATGTCGGCGTTGATGCTCTCCTTGAGGTACTCGTCACCAGAGGACATCATCTCGGTCGCCAGCCGGATGCGGGTCAGCGGGGTACGCAGATCGTGGGAAACCCCCGCCATCATCAGGTTACGCTCTTCGATCAGGCTCTTGATGGAGTGCGACATGTGGTTGAAGGTGCGGGTCAGTCGCCGCACTTCCCGTGATCCCAGCTCCCCCAGCGCCTCGGGGAAATGGCCTCTGGCCACCGCAACAGCGCCAGCTTCGAGACCCTCGAGCGGGCGCACCAACTGCCGGGCAAAGCGCCAGGCCGCAAACAGGGTGATCACCAGCAGCACGCTCAGATAGATGATGAGGGGTTCGATATCGTCATCTTCAATCTCGGTCAGCGGGATCCGCACCCAGATTTTGCTGGCCTGCGGCGGCTGGATCCAGATGATGTAGTGATCCTGGATCTCGACCCGCACCTTGGCCGGGCCACCCAGTTCGCGACTGATGTTCTCCTCCAGATAGGGGTACGGCTTGGCATCGTTGAAGCCATGCTGCACCGCCTCGCTCTGGGTATAGATATCGGTACCGGTCGTCACATAGACCAGCGCCTCGGCATCTTCGCTCAGCGCCAGTTGTTCAGTGTTGACCGGAAAGATCAGCTTGACCTGATTGGCCAGCAAGTGACTGATCTGCTTGACGGTTGGCGCCAGCAGATAGTTGTAAAAGGTGACGTAGGAGACCGCTTGATAGACCACCAGAACGGCGGCCAGAAACCAGAGCATGCGCGAGAACATGCTGCCGACCTTTTTCATGCACCGTCACCATCTGGCACGAACACATACCCCAGACCCCAGACGGTCTGCAGATAGCGTGGCTGGGCCGGATCCTGCTCCAGCAGGCGGCGCAGGCGAGAGACCTGCACGTCGATGCTGCGCTCGGTGGCGGTGTATTCACGACCACGGGCCAGATTCATCAGCTTGTCGCGGGAGAGCGGCTCGCGCGGATGGCTGACCAGCACCTTGAGCACCGCAAATTCACCGCTGGTGAGCGCCATCGGCTCGCCATCCCGACTCAGCTCGCGGGTCGCGAGATTGAGTTGAAAAGCTCCGAAGTTGACCACCTTTTCTGCAGCAGAGGGAGCCCCCGGCAGCTCGACGGTATGGCGGCGCAGCACGGCACGGATCCGCGCCAGCAGTTCGCGGGGGTTAAACGGCTTGGGCAGATAGTCATCAGCCCCCATCTCGAGCCCGACGATGCGATCCACTTCATCCCCCTTGGCGGTGAGCATCAGCACCGGGATCTGGTTGCCCGCTTCCCGCAGACGACGGCAGATGGAGAGCCCATCCTCCCCCGGCAACATCAGGTCGAGCACCATCAGGCTGAAATTTTCACGAGTCAGCAAGCGATCGGCCTGCTCGCCATTGGCCACGCCGCGCACTACGAATCCCTGCTCGGTGAGATAGCGTTCCAACAGGGAACGTAATTTCAGGTCATCGTCCACGACCAGGACCTTGTATTGCTGCTGACTCATTGTTTTGCCTCTTCATTCTTTAGCTGCCCCCAATACTAGGGGGGGATATAGCGGGAGCAAAGCACAAATATGTTACCGGTTATTACCCATCCCGAGAGCGTGACGGCCATCAAGTCACTGCGCTGGCCAGCTACTCCCTGAATGGCGCCAGCCGAGCCATCACGATTTCCCTCGACAGCAAGAGGACAAAAGCTAATATTCCCGAGCAGTTAGCGATGAATACTCCTCTTTGACCAGGTCCGCATCACCATGAAGACAAAGCTGATCACCCGCGAAGGTTACAACAAGCTGAAAGAAGAGCTCGATTTCCTCTGGCGTCAGGAGCGCCCCGAGGTCACCAGGAAGGTGGCATGGGCCGCCAGCCTAGGGGATCGCAGCGAAAATGCCGACTACCAGTACAACAAGAAGCGGCTGCGGGAGATCGACCGGCGAGTGCGCTACCTGCGCAAATGCCTCGAAGAGCTGGGGATCGTCGACTATGCCCCCGCGCAGGAGGGCAAGGTCTTCTTCGGCGCCTGGGTCGAGGTGGAAAACGATGAGGGCGAGACCAAGCGCTTTCGCATCGTCGGCTATGACGAGATCTTCGAGCGCAAGGATTACATCTCCATCGACTCCCCCATGGCCCGCGCCCTGCTCAAGAAAGAGGTCGGTGATGAGGCCATCGTCCGTACGCCAGTTGGTGACGTCTGCTGGTATATCAACGAGATCAGCTACCCCAAATAGCCGGACTGCTTGCCACAGGCACATCCTGAGTCACTGGTGCAATGGCAAGATAAACGCCCTCCCCTGCGACTTTATCAGTCTGACGGGTGCAGACCCCGGCGCAGGGTGGCATCCCGCAACACGACCCCATATAGTGCTCACACTTGGCGCCTGATGGCGCGGACTCGACCACAGAGGCCCTCAACAACATCATGATGCAAACCATAGAGAGACAGATTGCCGGTGAGCTCAATGCTCGCCCGGAGCAGGTGCAGGCCGCAGTGCGCCTGCTGGATGAAGGCTCGACCGTGCCCTTTATCGCCCGTTACCGTAAAGAGGTGACCGGTGGTCTGGACGACAGCCAGCTGCGTACGCTGGAGAGCCGCCTCGGCTATCTGCGTGAACTGGAAGATCGCCGTCAGGTGATCATTCGCTCCATCGAGGAGCAGGGCAAGCTGACCCCCGAGCTGATGCGCGAATTGAATGGCGCCGACAGCAAGACCCGACTGGAAGATCTCTACCTCCCCTACAAGCCCAAGCGCCGCACCAAGGGGCAGATGGCGATCGAAGCCGGGTTGGAGCCGCTGGCCAACCTGCTGCTCAGCGACCCGATGCAGGATCCCGAGCAAGCGGCTGCCACCTTCCTCAATCCCGAACAGGGCATTGCTGACAGCAAGGCTGCCCTCGACGGCGCCCGCTATATCCTGATGGAGCGCTTCGCCGAGCAGGCCGACCTGCTGGAGAAGCTGCGCGACTACCTGTGGCAGAACGCCACTCTGCGCGCCCGCGTGGTGGCAGGCAAGGAGCAGGAAGGGGCAAAGTTCAAGGATTACTTCGAACACGACGAACCGCTGCACAAAGCCCCCTCCCACCGGGTGCTGGCCATGTTGCGCGGCCGCAATGAGGGGATCCTCAATCTGGCGCTGGTCACCGGTGACGATGAGAGTGCCAGCCCCTGCGAAGGGATCATTGCCCACCACCTCAAGCTCAATCTGCAGAACCGCCCGGCCGACAAATGGCTGCAAGGGGTAGTGAGCTGGACCTGGAAGATCAAGTTGTCGCTTCAGATGGAGACAGAGCTGATCGGCCGCATCCGCGAGTCGGCAGAGGAGGAGGCGATCAAGGTGTTCGCCATGAACCTCAAGGATCTGCTGATGGCGGCCCCAGCGGGCATGCGCTGCACCATGGGGCTGGATCCGGGCATCCGCACCGGGGTCAAGGTTGCCGTGGTGGATGCCACCGGCAAACTGGTCGATCACGCAACCATCTATCCGTTCGAACCAAAACGCCAGATTGATCAGAGCCTCAAGACCCTGAGCGAGCTGTGCCAGAAACACAAGGTCGAGCTCATCAGCATCGGCAACGGTACCGCTTCGCGGGAGACCGACCGCCTGGTCAGCGACCTGTTCGAGCGCTACCCCGCCGCCAAGGCGCAGAAGATAGTGGTGAGCGAAGCGGGAGCCTCGGTCTACTCCGCCTCCGAGCTTGCCTCCCAGGAGTTCCCGGATCTCGACGTCTCGATCCGTGGCGCCGTCTCCATCGCCCGCCGCCTGCAAGACCCGTTGGCCGAACTGGTCAAAATCGACCCCAAGAGTATCGGGGTGGGCCAGTATCAGCACGACGTCGGCCAGAGCCAGCTGGCCCGCCGGCTGGATGCGGTGGTCGAGGATTGCGTGAACGCGGTCGGGGTCGATGTGAACACCGCCTCGGTCGCCCTGCTCAACCGGGTTTCCGGCCTCTCCCAGACGTTGGCCCAGAACATCGTCGCCTACCGGGATGAGCACGGCGCATTCAAGAGCCGTCAGCAGTTGCTGAAAGTGAGCCGACTCGGCCCCAAAGCCTTCGAACAGTGCGCCGGCTTCCTGCGCATTCGCGGCGGTAGCAATCCCCTCGACAGCTCGGCAGTGCACCCGGAGTCCTATCCGGTCGTGGAGCGGATCCTCGCCAAGCTGGAGCAGACCGTGGAGAGCCTGCTCGGCAACAGCAGCCTGCTGCGCAGCCTGAAACCGGCCGATTACACCGATGAGCAATTCGGCGTACCTACCGTCACCGACATCATCGGCGAGCTGGACAAGCCGGGCCGCGACCCGCGCCCCGAGTTCAAAACCGCTACCTTCAAGGAAGGGGTGGAGCAGATCAGCGACCTGGTGCCAGAGATGGTACTGGAAGGGGTGGTCACCAACGTCACCAACTTCGGCGCCTTCGTCGATATCGGTGTTCATCAGGACGGTCTGGTGCACATCTCCTCCCTGACCGACCGTTTCGTCAAGGATCCCCGTGAGGTGGTCAAGGCGGGCGACATTGTGCGGGTCAAGGTGCTGGAAGTGGACGCCCCGCGCAAGCGGATCAGTCTGACCATGCGTCTCGACGAAAAGGCAGGGCAACCCGCCCGCAAGCCGGCTGAAGCGCGCAACAGCAGTGCTGGCAACACCAAACCAAGAAATGAGCCGCGCCAAAGCCCCCCTATGGGTGGTGCCATGGGCAACGCCTTCGCGGCAGCGCTCTCCAAAGCGAAAAAGTAACGACACCGTCCGGAACGACTCTGAATGCAAAAAGCCCCGCAAGGGGCTTTTTTACACGCGAAGCTCAGGATCACTGCGTCAGGGCAGCAAGAATGCTCTCGGGCTCTCCATGCTGGGCCAGCACCTCCCGCAGTCGGTTGAATGCCTTGCAGGCCTCTTGCGGATACTTACCGTAAGAGACGACGCCGGTGTGGCTCCAGCCAGCCGCCAGCATCACTTTCTTCTTGAAACTGGTTCCTTCAGTTCCCCCTCCCCCGAGCTGCATCAGAAACTGCTCCATCTGCAGGTGGGGGGGCGGTACACGGGAGAAGGTGGTGAAATCTTCCGCTTTGACTTCATCGAAATGCATGACAGCTCCTGTGAAATTGGAATGGGCCTGATCTTCAGGTTAGTTGCAAAACAGGCAAAGCAGCTGAAAGTTTGGCGAGAGTGATTCAGATATGCAGACTGAGGGACTGGGTCGAGGCCGGGCTGACAGCCTGTTGATAGTGGCCCGCGATGACGCTGTTGCGCTTGTCCATATAGGCACTCAGCACGCCGCCCGATTTTGCGCTCTGCTCGGCCATCAGCTCTTTGCGCGCCTTGGCTTCACTGGCGGCGGCGCTGCGCGCGACGGCCAAATCCTGCGCAGAAGGCTCGGCAGGCGCCAGCGCTGCAGAGCGGATCTGCTGCATCTTGGCGATGGTAGCGGCAGGGTCACCGGGTACGACACTGGTATCGATCTGGACTTCGCCACCCGTCGCATAACGCTTGCCATCCGGCCCTTGCGTAAACTGATAGGTGGGCGAGCTGGCGTACTCTCCACCCGCAGACTGGTGCGCCTGCTCGTGAGTGCGCACCTCCTTGTCACGCTCGACAAGATCCTGAACCTGCTGCTCTTGCCGCTGTTGCTGCTCCTGCTGTTTGGGATCTTGCTGCTTGCGCTGCCCATCCTCACCGGTGGCCTCGACAAAGCGATTATCTGGCAGTGTCGTCGGGGCTAATTGCCCGGTTTCACGGCTGTTCTGGGAGGTCTGATTGCTGGAGGCCTGAGCGGCTTTGGATTTCTCTTTCTGGGAGCCGACTTCAGATTCGGCAACGGAAGCTTGGCCCGCTCGGGCCTGAGGGATCAGTTCTGCCCGGCGATTATCCGTCCTCGCCGCTTCCACCTGGGGTTGCAGCTGTGTCGGGATAAGGGGAGGCAGACTGACATTGATGTTCATCTCACACCCGGATGTCGATCAGGGTTCCCATCATCTCGCTGGCGGTCTGCACTACCTTGGCGGAAGCGCCAGCCTGCTGCTCGGCCACCTTGAGATTGACAAGCTCATCGGTCACTTGCACCTGATCCCCGCTGGGGGTATTGAGGCGGGCGATCTGATTGGATGCCTTGTCGGCAATCTGTTCGGCTCGCTGAAATCCCTGTACCCCGCTGTTGAAAGCAGAATCAATACGCATGGTGTTACTCCTCTGGTCACAGCTTAATTATCCGCCAGACCAGAGGATTAATGAAGCTTGCAGGCTGTTTTTTAGCCAACAAAATCTCGAACGATTTCAATGAATTCGTCAGGGTGGGAGATAAAAGGTGCGTGTGAGGCCTTATTGAGAGTCACGCTGCGGCTGGCAGGGTAGAGATCATCCAGCAGGGGAATGGCCGCCTTGGGCACCAATGAATCCAGTCGGCCATAGATCCGCAACCAGGGCAGATCGAGCACCTGCAGCGGTTCGCGCAGATCAATCTCGGCCAACAGCGTCAGCCCGGCCTCAAGTGCGGCAAACTGGGGCGCCGGGCGCTCGGCCAGCCAGTGGCGCAACTGACGGATATCATCTCGGGCATGTTCGCTGCCCATTGCCTGGATCGCCAGAAAGCGCTCTATGGTCTGGCGAAAATCCCCCGCCAACATCTGGTTGAAGCCGGTCAGTACCTTGGGGGCAATTCCGGGCCACTCGTCCCGCGCCATAAAGCAGGGAGAGCTGGCTACCGTGATCAGGGAATGCAACCGATCGGGATGCGTCAGCGCCAACTGGCTTGCCACCAGACCGCCGAGCGACCAGCCAAGCAGATGACACTTCTGCGGCAAGATCGCGACCACCTGCTCGGCAAGCCAGGGCAGGCTGTAATCCACCTCGTCATCCAGCAGGCTATTGCCAAAGCCGGGCAAATCCACCAGATGAACCCGATAGTGGGACGCCAACTGTTGGGCAACGCCATGCCAGACCGCACCATTCATCCCCCAACCGTGCAACAGCACCAGATCGGGCCCCTGGCCAAACTGCTCTACCGATATGCTCATCTAGACTCAAGATCCCTGTTCATGCTCTTGGGGTCAGCATGTTAAAGCGACTGCTCGCTAAAGCAAGCCCGCTGCTCGGCAGCCACGGCGACTGGCAAGGGAGCTGCCTGCTCTGCCATCAGCCTTGCGACCACGAGCCCCTGCTCTGCAGCTGGTGTCGGCAGGCGCTGCACCAGTCACAGCCGAGATGCCACCTCTGCGCCGCACCGCTGGCTGACTATATAGAAGAGAACATACCGGTCTGTGGTCGCTGCCAGCGCAGACCTCCCCCTTGGGAGCGGTTGCAGGTGATTGGCGACTACCGAGCCCCCTACCCCATGCTGATCCCCCGGCTTAAATATTCCGGCCAGATCCTGCTGGCGCCGCTACTGGCACGCCTCTTGGCCGATCATCTGGATAGCCGCGAGCCGCCGGAGGCGATCATTCCGGTTCCCCTGCACTGGTGGCGGCAGTGGCGGCGTGGGTTCAATCAGGCGGAGGAGATCGCACAAGCCCTTGGCGAGTTCACCGGTATTCTCTGCGACAACACTCTGTTGCAACGCATCAAGGCGACCCCGCAACAAACAACCTTGAGCGCCGGGCAGCGACGGCGCAATCTGCGCGGGGCATTCCGGATCCGCCCCCACCACTATCGCCATGTCGCCCTGCTCGATGACGTCGTGACCACAGGCGCCACCGCTGGGCAGCTCAGCCGTTTGCTCCATGAGAGCGGCATCACAAAGGTAGAAGTATGGGCAATCTGTCGAACCCTGCGGCACAACAAGTAGCCATCGGCATGCTACCCAAGCATTAATAACCGCGTTATCATGAATACCCTAGTCGTACACTCAGGTTTATGAGGATAGTGATGATCAGCATTTCCGACGCCGCCCAGGCCCATTTCCGTAAACTGCTGGAAAAACAGCCTGATGGCACCAATATCCGGGTGTTTGTGGTCAATCCGGGAACCCAGAATGCCGAGTGTGGCGTATCGTATTGCCCGCCCGATGCCGTGGACCCGGAAGATCAACACCTGCCCTTCAGCGGCTTCGACTGTATGGTCGATCCCCTGAGCGCCCCCTTCCTGGTGGATGCCACCATCGACTTCGTGACCGATCAGATGGGCTCCCAGCTCACCCTGAAGGCACCGAATGCCAAGATGCGTAAAGTGGCCGACGACGCGCCGCTGATCGAGCGCATCGAGTACGTGTTGATGTCCGAAGTGAACCCCATGCTGGCCGGTCACGGTGGCAAGGTCACCCTGGTCGAGCTGACTGAAGACAAACTGGCCATCCTGCAGTTTGGCGGTGGTTGCAACGGTTGCTCCATGGTCGATTACACCCTTAAAGAGGGGATCGAGAAGCAGCTGCTGGAGAAGTTCCCGGGTGAGCTCAACGGCGTGAAAGACGCCACCGAGCACCAGCGCGGCGACCACTCCTACTACTGATTTGTGGCCCTTGCGGCTGCAAAGAAAAGGCCCCGCCATCTGGCGGGGCCTTTTGCATGGGCAATCGGCAGATTACTCGTCCTTCTTGTCTCGCGACAGCAGGGCGATGGCCGCCTCTTTCGGGTTCTTACCCTCGTAGAGCACCTTGAAGATCTGCTCGCAGATGGGCATCTCGACGCCGCAGCGGGCCGCCAGCAGATGCACCTCTTTGGTGTTGCGATATCCCTCAACCACCTGACCGATCTCGGTCATTGCGGTGTTCACATCCTTGCCAGCCCCGAGGGCCAGCCCGAAGCGACGGTTGCGCGACTGGTTGTCGGTACAGGTGAGCACCAGATCCCCGAGCCCCGCCATCCCCATAAAGGTTTTGGCATCGGCACCCAGCGCCGCACCCAAACGCTGCATCTCTACCAGACCCCGGGTGATGAGTGCGGTTCTGGCATTGGCGCCAAACCCGAGCCCGTCGGAGAGACCGGCACCGATGGCGATGACGTTCTTCACCGCCCCACCCAGCTGTAGACCGACGAAGTCCGGATTGGTATAGACCCGGAACGAGCGGCCACAGTGCAGCAGGTGGGAGAGATCGTCGGCGAACTCGTCGTGAGTCGAGGCGACCGAGATGGCGGTCGGCAAACCGGCAGCCAGCTCCTTGGCGAAGGTGGGACCGGAGATCACCGCCAGCGGTATCTCGTCACCCAGCACTTCACGGGCCACGTCCTGCAGCAGACGGCCACTGTCCGGCTCCAGACCCTTGGTGGCCCAGGCGATACGGGTATCGGGGCGCAGGAAGGGTTTGATCCGGGTCAGCACATCGCCAAATACATGGCTCGGCACGACCAGCAGCAGCACGGGGGCAGCTTGTACCGCACGTTGCAGATCCGCAGTCAGCTGCAGATCGGCGGGAAAAGGGACATCAGGCAAAAATGCCTTGTTGCAGCGGTCTTGTTCCAGCTCGGCGACATGAGCGGGGTCGTGACCCCACAGCAGGGTCGGATGACCATTGCGCGCCAGAGAAATGGCAAGGGCGGAGCCATAAGACCCCGCCCCCAAGACCGAGATAGCGATCTGGTCAGCCATTATCAGGCTTCCGCAGTCGCCTGCTGGGCCTGTGCTTGCGCCATGTGCTGGGCAAACAGGGCATCGAAGTTGACCGGTGCCAGGTTCAGCTGCGGGAAGGAACCCTTGCTCACCATGTTGGCCACGGCTTCGCGGGCATACGGGAACAGGATGTTCGGGCAGAAGGCAGCCAGGCAGTGAGCCAGTTGCGGCTCCGGCAGGTTACCGATGGTGAAGATACCGGCTTGCTGTACTTCGCACAGGAAGGCGGTTTCGGTTTCCAGTTTGCAAGTCACGGTCAGGGTCAGGACAACCTCGTACACGCTCTCAGCCAGGATGTTGGTCTTGGTATCCATATCCAGCTTGACGTCCGGCTGCCACTCTTTCTGGAAGATGTGCGGGGTGTTCGGCGCTTCGAAAGAGACATCCTTGGTGTAAACACGCTGGATGTGGAATTCCGGTTGTACTTCCTGGTTGTTGATCTCGTCAGCCATTTCGTTTGATTCCTTGTTATATGGATAAGTGGGCTCAGGCCCTGCTTAAATCAGCGTTTCTTGGTTACCGGCAGATTTTCTGCACGCCATTGGGCCATGCCACCGCCGAGCACATAAACCTGCTTGAAGCCAGCTTTGCTCAGCTGACGGCCCGCGCCGCCCGCAGTCATTCCCGACTCGCACACCACTATGATGGGGGCATCTTTATGCTTTTCAACCGGGCCCAGATTATTGCTCTGGATCTGGGTCAGCGGCAGGTGCTGGGCACCGGCCAGATGGCCCTTGGCGTACTCTTCCTGACTGCGAATATCCACCACGGTAGCATTCTCGCGGTTGATCAGCAGGGTCGCAGTGTGGTTGTTGACGGTTTTTACCGGAGACAAACGGGCACGCACCGTGGTGTAAACCAGGGTGCCAGCAAGGCCCAACCAGGCTGCGGTCAGCAGCGGGTTACGGGCCGCAAAATCCAAATACTCTTGCATCTTCTACTATCCAGGGACCAAGACAAGGGCCCGAGTATACATGGGGGTATTGATAAGATCAGCCATCTTGGCGGCAAAGCGCGAGCAGGCTCCCATCAACATTGGGCAGCGAGCATGGCAGGAAAGGCGTGGCTTGCGGGGCCACGGGAGCGCCCCTTGGCTATCAGGTGACTATTTCGGCAGATGTAGTAATATTACGCTAGTTTCATTTCCCGCATTTTTTCCAATCCGAGAGGACATAGTCTTATGTCAACAGCTAAGAAACCTTTGGTTCTGGTCATCATGGACGGTTGGGGCTACAGCACCAAGCAAGAGCACAACGCCGTCGCTGCCGCCAAGACTCCCAACCTCGATCGTCTGGCCCGTGACTACACCAGCACCCTTATCTCCGGCTCCGGTCTGGATGTCGGTCTGCCGGATGGCCAGATGGGCAACTCCGAAGTGGGCCACGTCAACATCGGTGCCGGTCGCATCGTCTATCAGGAGCTGACCCGCATCTCCAAAGACATCCAGGATGGCGAATTCTTCCAGAACGTCGAGCTGGCCAAGGCTGTTGACGCTGCCGTGACCAACGGCAAAGCAGTTCACATCATGGGCCTGATGTCCCCGGGTGGCGTACACAGCCACGAAGAGCACATCATGGGCATGATCGAAATGGCAGCCAAGCGTGGCGCCGAGAAGATCTACCTGCACGCCTTCCTGGATGGCCGCGACGTTCCGCCGCGCTCCGCCCAGTCCTCCATCGAGCTGTTCGACGCCCTGTTCGCCAAGCTGGGCAAGGGTCGTTTCGCTTCCATGATCGGTCGTTACTTCGCCATGGACCGTGACAACCGCTGGGATCGCGTGCAGCAAGCCTATGACCTGATGACCCAGGGCAAGGGCGAGTTCACCGCCAATAGCGCCACCGAAGCGCTGGCTGCCGCATATGCTCGCGACGAGAACGACGAGTTCGTCAAAGCCACCCGCATCGGCGAAGCTGCACCGATGGAAGATGGCGATGCGCTGATTTTCATGAACTTCCGTGCCGACCGTGCCCGTGAAATCACCCGCGCCTTCGTTGACACCGACTTCACCGGCTTCGCCCGTGCAGTCGAGCCGAAGCTGAACTTCGTGATGCTGACCGAATACGCGGCCGACATCAAAACTGCCTGTGCCTACCCGCCGACCGCTCTGGTCAACACCCTGGGTGAGTGGCTGGCCAAGCAGGGCAAGACCCAGCTGCGCATCTCCGAAACAGAGAAGTATGCTCACGTCACCTTCTTCTTCAACGGTGGCGAAGAGTCCTGCTTCACCGGCGAAGATCGCGAGATCGTGGCCAGCCCGAAAGTGGCGACCTATGACCTGCAGCCGGAAATGAGCTCCGAAGAGCTGACCGACAAGCTGGTTGCGGCCATCAAGAGCGGCAAGTACGACGTCATCATCTGTAACTACCCGAATGGCGACATGGTTGGTCACACCGGTGTGTTCGATGCCGCCGTCAAAGCGTGTGAAGCCGTTGACCACTGCATCGGTCGCGTGACCGACGCGCTGGCCGAAGTGGGTGGCGAGTGCCTGATCACTGCCGACCACGGTAACGCCGAGAAGATGCTGGACGAAGAGACTGGTCAGGCCCACACCGCCCACACCAATCTGCCGGTTCCGCTCATCTATTTCGGTCGCAAAGCCGAGGTGGTTGAAGGTGGCAAACTCTCCGATCTGGCCCCCACCATGCTGACCCTGATGGGTCTGCCGGTGCCGCCGGAAATGACTGGCAAGCCCCTGATGATTCTGAAATAATCCTTCCCCATGCGGGGATGCGAAGTTATTTCACAGAAAACCAGTCGCGTCGGCCTGTTGGCCGGCGCGCTGTTTTTTTGCCTGTCGTTTGGCGCCAGCAAACCGGCTTTGGCCGCCAATCAGCAACTGGGGACCATGCAGTCCCAGATCAAGGAACAACAGCAGACCATCAAGCTCAGCAAGCAGGAGCTTGCCAAGCTCAATACCCAGCTCAAGGCTGACGAGCAGGCCATCTCGGCCGCCGCCGCCAAACTCAACCAGACCAGGCAGCAGTTGAAGCAGAACCAGCAGACGCTGGCGACCCTGCAAAAAGACAAGCAGGGGCTGGAAGTTCAAGCCAAACATCAAAAGCAGTTGCTGGCCAAACAGGCGGAGAGCGCCTTTCAAGCGGGTAACCACGACTACCTGAAACTGCTGCTCAATCAGCAGGATCCGGCCAAACTGAGCCGCTCACTCGACTACTACGACTACCTCAACAAGGCCCGCATCGAGGCCATCGACGCCCTGCGCGCCACCCGCGACAAGCTGGCGAAAAACCAGCAGGCAACCAAAGAGACCGAGACCAGACTGCAGACCCTGCTTGCCGAACAGCAAGAGCATCACCAGACCCTGCTGGCCAGCCAGCAGAGCCGGGCCAAGGTGCGCAACCAGTTGCAGCAGTCGGTACAGGATGACGAGCAGAAGCTCACCAAGCTGGTCAAGGCGGAGAAGGCGCTGAAAGCCCGGCTGGAAGAGCTGCGCCGCAAGCGGGAAGAGCAGGAGCGCCGTGAACGGGCCGAGCGGGAACGGCTGGCCAAGCTGAAAGCGGAGCAGGAGCGTCAGCGCAAGCTGGCCGAACAACGCCGCGCCGAGCAGCAACGACTCGCCGCCCAGCAGAACAAAACCGTCAAACCGGCAGAACCGGTCGAAGAGGTGGCCAGCAGCAAACCGGAGCGTGGCTCGGGCATCAGCAGTGCCGGTCACTACAGTGGTCTCAAGACCAATGGCAGCCTGCGCTGGCCGGTACAGGGGCCGATCCTCATCTCCTACGGTTCACCGCGCACCGCCCAGCTCAAGTGGAAAGGCACCCTGATCGGCGCCAGCGAAGGGACCCAGGTCAAGGCGGTTGCACCGGGACAAGTGGTCTACGCCGACTGGCTCGACGGCTTCGGTATGCTGCTGGTGATCGACCACGGTAAAGGCTATATGAGCCTCTACGGTCACAATCAGTCGCTGCTGCGTCAGGTTGGCCAGAATGTGGAACAGGGTGAACCGGTAGCGCTGGTCGGTGACAGCGGCGGTCAGGACAGACCGGGCCTCTACTTCGAAATTCGCTATCAGGGCGAGGCCATCAACCCAACCAAATGGCTGGCCAAGGGTTGAGTTAACCCGGCCGACAAGCCATCACACGCTCACTAGCAAAAGCCTGCATCACGCAGGCTTTTGTCGTTTCAGGAGCGCCCTCCCCACTGTCGGCTTAATTTGATGAAAAATTACCTAATTTTTCTCTCGGCTCAGGGGAAGACAACCAGACCTATCTGCTCCAGCAAGGTCTGCTGCTGATCCTCGTTGATCTGCACCCCTTGCAGGTCGACCCGGCGCAGATCCAGCCCCGGCAGATCGCACTGGCGCAGATCGCAGCCCTGCAGCTTGATGCTGGTCCAGTCAATCTGGCCAAACTCGGAGCCGCTGAGATCGGAACCCGCCAGCGAGGCACCAAACAGGTTGGCCCCCTGCCAACGGTTGCCGGTAAGCTCGCACTTCTCCAGCAGGCAGCCCTCGAAGCTGGCGTAGCTGAAGTTGTTGCCGGTCAGATGGGCCTCGCAGAAGTAGCTTTTGGCGGTGATCTGGTTGGCGAAGCTGGCATGGCTGAAGTTGATACCGACCGCCTGACAGTCGCGCATCTCCAACCCCAGACACTGGCTGCGGCTGCAATCGGCCATGGTGAGATCGCAGCGCAGGAAGCTGGCCTCGCGCAGATCGCAACCCTGCAACAGGCAGCCCCGTTCACTCTCCCGATCGTAGAAGCTGCAGTCGATGAAGCGGCTATCGCTCAAATCCAGCCAAGAGAAGTTGCAGCCGATAAAGCGGCACTCCGAGAACTGCTCCCCCTCCACATCCTGTTGCTCGAACCGGACATCCACGAACTGTTTGCCTCTGATCATCGGAAAACTCCTGCAAAAACGGCTTCATATGCTGACTTTATCCGCCAAAAACGGTAATGTTACATGTAACATCCACGCTGGACACCCCTATGAGCCCCACCCGCAAGCGCCGCCCCACCCTGCAAGATATCGCCGACCAAACCGGCGTGACCAAGATGACTGTCAGCCGCTATCTGCGCGACCCGCAGACCGTAGCGGAGGGGACCCGCGAGCGGATCGCAGCTGTAGTGGAAGAGCTGGGTTATATCCCCAACCGAGCGCCGGATATTCTCTCCAACGCGACCAGCAAGGCGATCGGCATCCTGATCCCCTCCCTCTCCAACCAGGTCTTCTCGGCGGTGATCCACGGCATCGAGTCGGTAACCCGACCGGCTGGCTACCAGACCCTGCTGGCCCACTACGGCTACAGCCCGGAGCGGGAGGAGGAGCAGGTCGCGTCCCTGCTCTCCTACCATGTGGATGGGCTGATCCTCTCCGACAGCCAGCACACCGAGCGCACTCGCAAGATGATCGCCACCGCCGGCATTCCGGTGGTGGAGACCATGGATCTGCCGCAAACCCCCATCGACATGGTGGTCGGCATGGACCATAGAGCCGCCGCCCGGGCCATGGTAACAGAGATGCTGCGCCGGGGCCGTCGCAAGGTGGTCTATCTGGGGGCGCGGCTCGACGTACGTACCCAGCTGCGGATGGAGGGTTACTATCAGGCAATGATCGACTTCGGCCTCACCGGCCAGCATCTGCTGACCGAACAATCCTCCAGCTTCACCCTGGGGGGCGAGCTGCTGGATCAGGCGCTGGTGCGCTATCCCGACCTCGACGGCCTGTTCTGCACCAACGATGACCTGGCGGTGGGCGCCCTGCTGCAGTGTCAGGCCAAGTGGATCCCGGTGCCCCAGCAGATCGCCATCGCCGGTTGCAACGCTCTCGACATCGGCCACGCCATGACCCCCAAACTGGCCAGTATCGCCACCCCGCGGGAAGCGATCGGTCGGGAGGCGGCCACCATGCTGCTGGCGCGTCTCAGCGGCCAATCCCAACCCGACACCCGCAAGGATATCGGCTTCTCCCTCTATGTCGGGGAGAGTCTGGGGTAATCCCTTCCCTCACCCACTTAAGTCACGCTGATAGCAAACAGGCCACCCGAGGGTGGCCTGTTTGGTTTTCTGCACAACTGACGCTTAGCGTTTAACCAGCTCAACCGCTTCGCGGGAGAGGCGGGTCACCTCTTCCCAGTTGCCGCTCTTGACCGCATCGGCCGGCAGCATCCAGGAGCCGCCGACGGTGGCGACGCACTTGAGCGCCAGATAGTCGGCCACGTTTTTCGGGCCGATACCGCCGGTCGGGCAGAACTTCACCTGGGGCAGCGGCGCGGCAATGGCGGAGAGCGCCTTGGTGCCGCCGTTCGCTTCGGCCGGGAAGAACTTCAGATGGTCATAACCCGCTTCCAGCGCCTGCATCACTTCAGACGGAGTAGCCACGCCCGGGATCAGCGGTGCAGTGCTCTTGGCCGCGTGGGCCAGCAGGGCCGGGGTCATCCCCGGGGAGATGACGAAGCGGGCACCGGCAGCGACGGCTGCGTCAAACTGCTCGCAGTTGAGCACGGTACCGGCACCGACCATGGCATCCGGCATCGCCTTGGCGATAAGGGCGATGGCATCAAGCGCCACCGGGGTGCGCAGGGTGATTTCGAAGACAGAGATGCCGCCGTCGAGCAGCGCCTTGGCCATCGGCAGGGCCTGATCCAGCTCGTTGATAACCATCACGGGTACCAGCGGGGAGGCGGCAAACACCTCGGCCGGGGTCACTTTCCAGTTCTGCATAGCTCTTCCTTAGTCAAAGATGGTGGCGCCACACTCGGCGCTCGATACCGCGCGACGCATCACGCTGAACAGTTCACGGCCCCACCCCTCTTGTTCCAGAGTGAGGTCAATCTCGGCCTGGGTACGGCCACTCAAATCGGTCAGGCAGTCGAGGCTGCCGTTTACCGCGTCAACCCGTAGCAGATCGCCGTCGGCCAGCAGGCCAATGGCCCCGCCGTGCAGCGCTTCCGGGGTGACGTGGATGGCGGCCGGGATCTTGCCGGAGGCGCCGGAGAGGCGGCCATCGGTGACCAGCGCCACCTTGAAACCCGCCTTCTGCAGGTTGCCGAGCACAGGCATCAGCTTGTGCAGCTCCGGCATGCCGTTGGCGGCCGGGCCATTGTGGCGCACCACGATCACGGCATCCTGATTGAGATCGCCCGCCTTGTAGGCCGCTTCCACCGCATGTTGGGAGGAGAAGACCCGCGCTGGCGCTTCGATAACCCGATACTCGGGAGCCACGGCGGAGACCTTGACCACGGCGCGGCCCAGATTGCCCGCCAGCAGCTTGGTGCCGCCAGTGGCCTGGAATACGCTGCCGGAGGGGGACAACACGCTCGCATCGCCGCTCTCGCCCACCGGCTGCCACACCAGCTGGCCATCGACCAATGCCGGACGGCTGAGGTAATCCTGCATTTCGCCAAAGACCGGAGTGGCATCCATGTGGATCAGCCCCTCTTCTGCCAGACGGCGCATCAGGCCGGGCACGCCGCCTGCCTGTTCGAAGGCGTTGACGTCGGCCGGGCCGTTCGGGTACATGCGCACCAGCAGCGGCACCACGTCGGAGAGATCGCTGATGTCATCCCAGGTCAGAACCAGACCGGCGGCGCGAGCCAGCGCCACCATGTGGATGCTGTGGTTGGTACTGCCACCGGAAGCGAGCAGGGCCACCAGACCGTTGACCAGCGAGCGCTCGTCCAGCACTTCGCTCAGCGGGCGATAGGCCGGGGAACCCGAGATCATGGCGCTGATACGGCGGGCCGCTTCGGCGGTCAGGGCGCGGCGCAGCTCGCTATGCGGGTGCACAAAGGCGGAGCCCGGCAGCATAAGGCCCATGGCCTCGAATACCAGCTGGTTGGTGTTGGCGGTGCCGTAGAAGGTGCAGGTGCCTGCCGCGTGGTAGGCGCCGCACTCCATCTCCAGCAGGGCGTCGCGACCCACTTCACCGGCAGCGTACTTCTGACGCACCTTCACCTTCTCGTCATTGCTGATGCCGCTCGCCATCGGGCCAGCAGGAACAAATGCAGTCGGCAGGTGAGCGTGGGAGAGGGCCCCCATGATCTGACCCGGAGCGATCTTGTCGCAGATACCGAGAAGCAGGGTGGCATCAAAGGTGTTGTGAGAGAGCGACAGCGCGGTCGCCTGGGCGATCAGGTCGCGGGAGAAGAGGGACATGTCCATCCCCGGCTGACCCTGGGTCACGCCATCGCACATGGCGGGCACGCCGCCGGCGACCTGGGCGCTGTGGCCCAGCTCGGCCAGCACCGCCTTGATCTGATCCGGATAGCCCTGATAGGGCTGATGGGCGCTCAACATATCGTTGTAGGCGGTGACGATGCCGACGTTGGCGCGGGTCATGTCGAGGATGCGACCCTTCTCGTCACTGCTGCAGGCGGCCACGGCGTGAGCCAGGTTGCCACAGGCCAGCGCGGCGCGGGTCTTGCCCTGCTCTGCCTGACGCTGGATACGGGCCAGAAATGCCTGACGACGGGCGACACTGCGCTCGCGGATGCGGGCGGTGACGTCGGAAATTACCTGATGAATCATTGGGCTTGCTCCAATGCTGTGACGGCGCGGTCAACCACCTGTTCGAAGGTGCCGTCGATATCGATGTGGAATACACCGGCTTCGCCATCCGGGCGCTCCAGGGTATCGAACTGACTTTGTACCATGCTTTCGCGCATGAAGTGGCCCTTGCGGGCACGCATCCGCTCGAGGATCAGCGGCTGGCTGCCATCGAGGAAGATGAAGCTGACCGACTCGTTGCCTTCGCGGATCTGGTCGCGGTACTTCTTTTTGAGGGCGGAACAGACAATGATGCCGGTCTCGTTCTTCTGCTCGAGACTGTAGGCGGCGTCGCGGATCCGCTCCAGCCAGGGGGCACGATCCTCATCGTTGAGGGGGTTGCCGCCAGCCATCTTCTGGATGTTGGCCTTGGGGTGCAGGTCATCACCATCGATGAACTTGGCGCCCAGCGCTTCGGCCACTTTCAGACCCACGCTGGATTTGCCGCTACCACACACACCCATCACGATAATGCACTTACCCGCCATAATTTGACCTCTGTCCCACTTTTCAAAAAACCAGCTGTTGATGGGTTCTAATCTAACACATTACCGGTAACATGTTACCGGTAACGATTGAAAATGTGAAGTCTGCCACAGACTGAGCAAACCCATAGTCACCTGGGCATATGATGTTGAGCCCTTGCCATAAATCTAAATAAATCATAAAGATATGGTTTGCCGACGGATCGGCAAGGTGTCACGACTGAACTTGGAAAAAGGAACGCATAACAATGTCTGACCTCTCCCTGATCATGACAGCCGCCGGCTCGATTGTGCTGCTGCTCTTCCTGGTGATGAAGGCCCGGCTCCACGCCGTGGTAGCCCTGATCCTGGTCTCCATGGTGGCGGGTCTCGCCGCCGGCATGAACCCGGCCGATATCGCCAACACCATCCAGAAAGGGATGGGTGGCACCCTCGGTTTCGTCGCGGTAGTGGTGGCGCTGGGCGCCATGTTCGGCAAGGTGATGGAAGTGACTGGTGCTCTCGACCGGGTAGCCCACACTCTGCTCGGCAAGTTTGGCGTCAAGCGCGCCAACTGGGCCATGGCCCTGACCGGCTTTGTCTGCGCCCTGCCGCTCTTCTTTGACGTGGCCGTGGTGTTGCTGATTGGCGTCGCCTTCGCCATCGTCCGTCGTGGCGGCGGCAGCGTGGTGAAGATCGGTATCGCTCTGCTGGCCGGTATCGCCACTTGCCAAGCCTTCCTTATCCCGGCGCCGGGCCCGATCCTGGTGGCATCCCAACTGGGTGCCGACTTCGGCTACATGATCCTGTTCGGCCTGATCGCCGCCGTACCGGCGCTGATCCTGGCTGGCCCGCTGTTCGGTGACTTCATCAGCAAGATCGTCGATGTACCGCTGCCTGCCGATGCCCAGAACAGCGTCCACGATGACAGCAAATCCCTGCCCTCCTTCGGGCTGGCCATGGGCCTCATCGGTCTGCCGCTGCTGCTGATCGGCCTCAAGACCATCGTCGGTCGTTTCGTCGAGGCGGGCTCCACCCTGCACAACTGGCTGGAGTTCATCGGTCACCCCTTCACTGCCATCATGGTCGCCTGTCTGGCCGCCTTCTATCTGCTGGGTATTCGCCGCGGCATGTCCCGTGACGAGGTGATGAGCGTCTGCAACAGCGCCATCCAGCCCGCCGGTGTCATCATCCTGGTGACCGGTGCCGGTGGCGTCTTCAAGCAGGTGCTGGTTGATTCCGGCGTGGGTGCCGCTCTGGGCAACATGCTGGCCGACTCCGGTCTGCCCATCGTCGCGCTGGCCTTCATTCTGGCCGCTGCGGTACGGGTGATTCAGGGCTCTGCCACCGTCGCCATGCTGACCGCCTGCGGTCTGGTGCTGCCGATGCTGGAGCCGCTCGGTCTGAACGGTGCCCAGCTGGCTGCCGTCACCATCGCCATTGGCGGCGGTGCCATCGTGCTCTCTCACGTCAATGACTCCGGTTTCTGGCTGGCGAACCGCTACCTCGGCCTGACCGAGAAGCAGACCCTGCAGACCTGGACCGTGATGGAGACCATCATCGGCACCACCGGCGGCGTGATGGCGATGATCATCTACAGCTTCCTCTGACAAGGGCAAAATGCTGACAAAAAGGCCTCACTCGTGAGGCCTTTTTCATCTTTCTGATGATTCTTTCTTTGGCTGAGAGGGCGAGATTGCTAGAATCGCCTATTCATCGCTCCGAGTGGAACGCTTAACCCCGTGATTTCAGGTTTATCTATGCATTCATCGGCCCATTATCGACAACTGCTGGCGCGCCTGCCCCAGATCGCCGTCGCAGCGGATCAGTTTGAAGTGCTCTATAGCGCCCAGGATTTCAAACGCCGCATTCTTGCGCTTATCGCCAGTGCCACCCGGCGCATCTATCTGGTCGCGCTCTATCTGCAGGATGACGAAGCAGGCCGGGAGATCCTCTCCGCCCTCTACGCCGCCAAGCAGCGCAATCCGGCCCTCGACATCAAGCTGTTCGTCGACTTCCACCGTGCCCAGCGCGGCCTGATCGGCAAAGGCAAGCAAGGTGGCAACCACCTGATGTATCAGGCCATGGCTGCCGAACACGAGCACCAGATCGAAATCTACGGCGTGCCGGTCAAGGGGCGCGAGCTGCTCGGCGTGCTCCACCTCAAGGGATTCATCTTTGATGATGTGGTGCTCTACTCCGGTGCCAGCCTCAACGACATCTACCTGCACCAGCAGGATCGCTACCGCTTCGACCGCTATCACCAGATCATCAGCCCGGAGCTGGCCCGCAGCATGGTCAACTATGTGGATGACCTGTTCGTGAAGAGCGACGCGGTGCAGCGACTGGATCACAGCGACATCCCCAGCGCCAAACAACTGAAGGGGCCGATCCGCCGCTTCAAGCAGAACCTGCGCCAGAGCCAGTACCGCTTCAGCACCATGCCGGTCAACACTCAGGAAGTGGCCGTCACCCCCATGGTGGGTCTGGGCAAGCGCAACAATCAGCTCAACCTGATGATCCGCAATCTGGTGCGCGCCACCGAGCGGGAGATCTTCATCTGCACCCCTTACTTCAACCCCCCCAAGGAGTTGAGCAAGGATATCGAGGATCTGCTGCAGCGCGGTTGCAAGGTGACCATCGTAGTGGGCGACAAGACCGCCAACGACTTCTTCATTCCGCCGGAAGAGAAGTTCTCCACCATCGGTGGCCTGCCCTATCTCTACGAGACCAACCTGCGCAAGTTTGCCGAGCGCAACCAGCGCCACATCGACGACGGTCGCCTCAACCTGATGCTCTGGTGTTGCGAGCGCAACTCCTACCATCTCAAGGGGATCTTCGTGGATGACGAGTGGGCCCTGCTCACCGGCAACAACCTCAACCCCCGCGCCTGGGCGCTGGATCTGGAGAATGGCCTGCTGGTGCACGATCGTCGCCACCTGCTGCGCCCTCAGTTCAACGCGGAGCGGGATAACATCCTGACCAACACCAAGCGGATCAGCCACTTCGATCAGGTGGAACAGATCCAGGACTACCCGGAACAGGTGCGCAAGCTGCTGGGACGGATCCACCGGGTTAAGGCCCACCTGCTGCTCAAGCGCATCATCTGACCTTGGGCGCCATGCGCCCGCACCTTGCCTGTTGGCAGCCACACAAAGGCCTCCCGTTTTCGGCAGGCCTTTGTTATATCCGCCGTTTCCCCCGCCTTGACGGCCCTGCCAGCAGCAACTCGGCTTGCATCGGCCCCTCAACAACCCCTATCATCTGGACATATTTACAGTGTTTTCGGGCATCTAATTGATGAAATTGGATAAAATTCCTCTCGATAGCCTCAAGGGTGTCGGCAGCAAGATGCTGGAGAAGCTCGAGCGGCTGGGGCTGGCCACGGTACAGGATCTGCTGTTCCACCTCCCCCTGCGCTACGAGGACCGCACCCAGGTATGGCCCATCGGCGATCTGCCGCCCGGCCTGCACGGCGCTGTCGAGGGCGAAATCCAGGACACTCAGCTGGTGATGGGGCGCCGCCGTATGATGGTCTGTCGCATCAGCGATGGCACCGGCACCCTCACCCTGCGCTTCTTCAACTTCACCGCCGCCCAGAAAAACAGTCTGGCGGCGGGCCGTCTGATCCGCTGCTTTGGCGAGGTGCGCCCCGGCAAATACGGGCTGGAGATGGCCCACCCCGAGTACAAGCTGCTCGGCGAGGAGCAGGCCGGTCAGACCGAGGAAGCGCTCACCCCCGTCTACCCGACTACCGAAGGGCTGCGCCAACTCACCCTGCGCAACCTCACCGATCAGGCGCTGGCCCAGCTAGACCTCTATGGCGTGGAGGAGCTGCTGCCCGCCGGACTCTATCCCCATCAGATTGAACTGGCCGCCGCCCTGAAATTGCTGCACCGCCCACCCCCCTCGGTGGCGCTGCCGCTGCTGGAAAGCGGCCAGCATCCGGCCCAGCAGCGACTGGTACTGGAGGAGCTGCTGGCTCACAACCTCTCGGTACTCAAGGTGCGCGCTCAGGCACAAACCCAGCTGGCTCGCGCTCTCAAACCGGCGCCCGAGCTGGTCGAACTGCTGCTCGGCGCCCTGCCGTTCAAGCCCACCGGCGCACAGAGCCGGGTAGTAGCGGAGATAAGTAAGGATCTGCAACAGAGCCACCCCATGATGCGGCTGGTGCAGGGTGACGTAGGTTCCGGCAAGACCCTGGTCGCGGCGCTGGCGGCCCTGCAGGCTATCGGCAATGGCTGTCAGGTGGGCTTGATGGCGCCGACCGAGCTGCTGGCCGAACAGCACGCCATCAACTTCGCCAAGTGGCTGGAGCCGCTCGGCATCGGGGTTGGCTGGCTGGCGGGCAAGCAGAAAGGCAAGGCGCGGGAGGAGGCGCTGGCTGCCATCGCCGATGGCAGTGTCAAGATGGTGGTGGGCACCCACGCCATCTTTCAGGAGCAGGTGGTGTTCCAGCGTCTGGCGCTGGTCATCATCGATGAACAGCACAGATTCGGGGTGCATCAGCGCCTCGCCCTGCGCGAGAAAGGGGAGCGGGAAGGGGTGCATCCCCATCAGCTCATCATGACCGCCACCCCCATCCCTCGCACCCTGGCGATGACCGCCTATGCCGACCTCGACACCTCGGTCATCGACGAACTGCCGCCGGGCCGAACCCCCATCACCACGGTGGCGCTGCCCGACAGCCGTCGCGGCGACGTGATCGAGCGGGTCAAGCTCGCCTGCACCGAGGGCAAGCAGGCCTACTGGGTCTGCACCCTGATCGAGGAGTCGGAGGTGCTGGAGTGTCAGGCTGCCGAGGATACCGCCGCCGAGCTGCAAAACCTGCTGCCCGGCCTGCATATCGGGCTGGTGCACGGCCGGATGCGGCCGGTGGAGAAACAGCGGGTGATGGAGGAGTTCAAGGCAGGCATACTGCAACTGCTGGTCGCCACCACCGTCATCGAGGTGGGGGTGGATGTGCCCAACGCCAGCCTGATGATCATCGAGAACCCGGAACGTCTCGGGCTGGCGCAGTTGCACCAGCTGCGCGGCCGGGTTGGCCGGGGGGCGGTGGCCTCTCACTGCGTGCTGCTCTATCATGCCCCCTTGTCCAAGACGGCCCAGAGCCGACTCGGGGTGCTGCGGGAGACCAACGACGGCTTCCTCATCGCCCAGCGCGATCTGGAACTGCGCGGCCCGGGGGAACTGCTCGGCACCCGCCAGACCGGTCTGGCCGACCTCAAGATCGCCGATCTGGTGCGGGATCAGCCGCTTATTCCGCAGGTGCAAAAAATGGCGCGCTTCCTCATGGATAGGCACCCAAGCCATGTCGAACCCTTGATTCGCCGTTGGCTCGGCTTACGGGATCACTATTCCAATGCCTGATCGAGGTAGATGCAGAAGATGGGCACATGTCCTTATGGATAGGCATCCGAGTCATGTCGAACCCTTGATTCGCCGTTGGTTCGGTCTGCGAGACCACTACTCAAACGCCTGACAACCAATCCCAAAACAGGAGGAAAGCACCCATGAATTCCTGGCTACGCGGCCTGCTCTACACCTTCGCCTTCCTGCTGCTGTTTGTCTGGGTTGCCCTCGGCCTGTTCGACGCCGAGCGCGCCAAAGGCCCCATCGCCAGCTGGATCAGCCAGCAGACCGGCGTGCCGGTCACCATAGGGCGGCTGGTATTCAACCCGCTCCACCCTTACACCCTGCTGGCAGAGCAGGTACGCTACGGCGATGCGGTCTCCCTCGACAAGATCTATCTGGAGATCGATAGCATCGACTGGCTGAGCCGCGACGTGCGGATCGCCCACCTCGATCTCATTCGTCCCGCCATCAAGCTGCCACTGCCCAACCAGTTGCCGAACCTGCCGGTGCACTCCCTCACCATCAACGACAGCACTATCGATCGCCTCAGTCTGGAAAGCCCCGAGCTGACCCTGCGTGGACTCAATGCCACCCTGAGCGACTGGGAGCTGATCGACCCGAAACGGCAGCCACAGGCCAACCTGAGCCTCAATATCGGCCAGCTGGAGACTCCGCAGTTCACCTTCGCCCGTCTCAACCTGCAAGGACGGCTGGAAGGAGAAGTGCTGCGCACCGACAAGCTGGTAACCAACCTGTTTGACGGTCTGCTGGAGACCGGCATGGTGCTGGACTGGCCCGCCCGCACCCTGCAACTGCACGACCTCAAGGCGCGCGGCATGCGGGTGGAGCTGGGCGATCTGACACAGCAAGGCTTCCCGCAGCGCTTCCCGTTGCAAAGCGTGTCGCTGGATCGCGGCCAGCTGGACGGCGTCAGCCTCAACGACATCAATCAGGAGCTCTCCTTCAACAACTTCAGCGGCCAGCTCACCGCCTTCAACTGGCAGGCGGGCAACCAGCCCACCGGCTATCTGAGCGGCACCCTGGGCGACATGGGCCGTGGCCTGTTCCAGCTGGAGGAGATCAAGGGCAAGCTCGCCTTCTCGCCTCAGCAGATCGACGGCGAACTGCAGGGCAAGGCCTATGAAGGGGAGTTCAATGTCGAGCTATCCCTCGATAGCCAGCAGCAGAAGCTGACCCTGAAAGACGTGGCGCTGAGCGGCATGGATATCAGTCTGCCACAGGGGTGGTGGCAGGATTGGCAGGGCTGGCGCCCGCAGCAGGTGGATATCCGCAAGCTGGCGTTCGACAAGCTTAAGGTGCTCTCCTTCGACGATTCCATCCCTCTGTCGCTGACCGGCTGGCAGCTCTATCTGAGCGATCTCGCCCTGCGCGATAACCAACCCGGCCCGCTGCTCGGCCGTGCCCGTATCGAGAGCAAGTGGTTCGAGCTGGTGTGGGATGGCCTCAGCGCCCGCAACGGCGAGCTGGATGGGGAGCTGACCCCCAGCTCCTGGCAACTGGGCAAACTCACCAGCTCGCTGCCGGATGAGGGCACTCTCAGCCTGAGTGGCCAGTGGGGCCGCGAACCGGGCCAGAGCAGCCGCCTCCAACTGCAGGCAACCAAGCTGGATCTGCAGCAATGGGGCAAGATATTCCACTCCCCTGTATCGTTCGCTGGCAAGGCGGACGTGAGCGCCGATCTGCAAGCCGAACATGGCAAAACGGCGGGCGAGTGGCGCCAGACCCTGCAGGGCAGCTTTGCCCTCGATGCCGACGAGCCGTTCTGGGACAAGGTAAAGATAGATCAGCTGCTGGATCAGTGGTTCAAGGGGGCGACCCCGCCCACCCTGACGCCGGATCAGCTGTGGCAGGCGATGCAGGAGGGTGACACCCCCTTCTACCGCATCAAGCTGCAGGGCAAGATCGACAAGGGGCAACTACAAGTCGAGCAGGCTGGCGCTTCCACCATCACTCATCTGCTGGCACTGCAAGGGGGGATCGATCTGGTCAACGAGCAGTGGCAGCTGGATCTGGGGGTGCTCAACGGCAACCGCTGCGCCGAGCTGCTCGGCCAGTGGCGCGGGCCGCTGACGGAACCCACACTGGCCTGGAGCTTCCCGCAGAAGCAGGACGCCTGCGGCTGGGAAGTAGGAGTACGCTATCCGCCGCAAGGCAACAGCGCCCCGCTCTGGCGACCGGCTCCCGCAACGAAAGCCCAAAACCAGGCCCAAGTGCAGACCCAAGCCGGGCAGACAAGCGACAGCCAGCAAGGGTAAAAACAGACAAGGCCTCATGATGAGGCCTTGTCGTTTGATGGGGAAACGACGCGGTTACTGGCCCGGGCGGCGGGGCGGCTGCACCACGTAGTGACCGCAAAACTCCGCCGCCAGCTTGCTGCCACTGAACAGCTGGATCTTGAGGCTGAAGGTGGCAGGCTCGCCCCGTTTGAGTGGCTGCAGCACGGCGGGCATCCCCTCGCGGGCCACTCGCGCCTCCGGCTCCTCATCGACCGGGCCATGATATTTGATGGTGCTCTCGGCCAGCACCGGCTCGCCCACCAGCCCCTCCTCTTTAAGCTGCAACCAGATCAGCCCCCAGCCTGCCAGCACGCACTGGCTGTAGACACTGCCGGCGAACATGCTGCCATGCACGTTGAAATTGGCCGCCAGATTGGCCTTGAGATGGAAAGTCTGGCCATCGTAGTGGCTGATGTGCATCCCCATCTTCTCGCTGATGGGTACCCCGCGCGACCAGCGGGTGGTGAGATCCTGACACCACTCCGGCCGGTACTGGATAGTCTGCAACGGGCTCAGGGATTTGATCATCTGGCGATGGGGAATCCGACCAAAGGAGACGGGGCCGCCCCCCACTTCGAGAAAACCGCACTTGCGATAGAACTCCACCGCCTCCTGACGGGCGTTCATCACCAGCCGTTTCACCTTCTCGCTGCGGGCCAGCTGCTCGAGATCCTCCACCATTCGGGCACCCAGCCCCTGGCCGCGATATTCGGGCCGCAGCGCCATAAAGCGGATCTGTGCCTCGTCGCCGCCGATAAAGAGGCGGCCTACCGCGATGGGAGTGCCATCGGGTGCCAGCATCAACCGGTGAATGGCGACCGTGTCGTATTCGTCCCGCTC
The DNA here is from genome assembly GCF_040908505.1 of Aeromonas sp. R1-2. Classification (NCBI taxonomy): domain Bacteria; kingdom Pseudomonadati; phylum Pseudomonadota; class Gammaproteobacteria; order Aeromonadales; family Aeromonadaceae; genus Aeromonas; species Aeromonas sp. R1-2. The sequence goes on from NZ_JBFODU010000027.1 coordinate 43,048, forward strand.
GGAACCGACGGGCAGATTGAAGGGCTTACGCAGAAGCTCCCAGCGCAACTGGTAGTAGGCATCCAGCTCGGCTGCCGTTTGAGGGGTGACTACCCGGTACATAGTTTCATCCTTGAGTTACACTGGTCGGAAACCATCTTGCCGTGCAAATTCATGGACTTCAATCTGCAAGCGTACCAAGCCGATCACTTGTTGCACCTCAGCGTCAAACCCCAGCGCCGCCTCACGGTACAGGAAAATGACCAGCACCGCTGGCTGGAGATAGACGGCGTGGTGCAATCCGCCATGTCGCTCGCCGACCCCGCGACCCTCTGTCTGCCCCATCAACGGGTCATCGCCTGCCTGCTGCCGGAACAGGCCGGGCAGATCCTCGAACTCGGGCTGGGGGGCGGCGATCTCACTCGCCATCTCTGCCAACGCTGGCCCGATGCCGGCCACGAGTGCGTTGACCTCGACGAAGAGGTACTGACCGTTTATCAGCAGTTTTTCCAGCATCAGGAGAGCGATGAACGCACCGTTCCGGCACTCCATCAGGCCGATGCCCTCGCCTTTCTCGAGCAGAGCGAGCAGCAGTACGACCTCATCCTGCTCGATCTCTTCAGTCAGGATGGCAACCCGCTGCTGCTGTTTCAGGAGCGGCTTTACCGGGCGCTGGCTCCCCGCCTCTGCGGCACCCTGGTGATCAACCTGCTGCCGCGCACCGCGCTGGAGCTAACCCACGCCCTGACGCTGATCGAACAGTGGATTGGCCCCGCCACCCCTTATCCGGTAGCGGGGCTTATCAACGTGATCGTCCACGTCACACCGCGGGACGAAACATCCTCAGACCTGTAGCCAGAAGGTCGTCGGTCCCTCGTTGACCAGTGCTACCTTCATGTCGGCGGCAAAACGGCCGGTTTCGGTCGGGATGCCGCTGGCGGCGGCCTTGGCCACGAAGTAGTCATAGAGGCGCTCGGCCTCGCTCGGGTGAGCTCCGCAGGAGAAGCTGGGACGCATCCCTCGCTTGGTATCCGCCGCCAGCGTGAATTGGGAGACAACCAGCAGGCTGCCGCCGATCTGGCTGACATTCAGGTTCATCTTGTCCTCCTGATCCGGAAAGATGCGATAACCACTGACCCGATGCAGCAACTTGTCGGCCTTGGCCTCATCATCCCCCTGCTCCACCCCGAGCAGCACCAGCAATCCCTGACCGATGGCGCCGGTCACCTCCCCCTCGACGGTCACGCTGGCCTCGCTGACCCGCTGAATCAATGCAATCACATCCCTCTCCTTTGAAAACAGAACGACCGCCCCCTCGCAGGGGCGGTCGTCGATGCTACCAATAAACCGGTGGGCAAGGCGATGGCTTAGCCAAGCTCCTCACTCGCCGGTTTCTCATATTCACCGAGGCAGGCCGTGGTTTCAGCCCCCAGCAGCACCACCAGCCAGCTGAGATAGACCCAGACAAACAGGATCGGGATGGTGGCCAGCGCGCCGTAGATGGCCTGATAGGAGGGGAAGTTGGTGATGTAGATGGCAAAGCCGCGCTTGGCCAGCTCGAACAGGGTCGCCGCTACCAGCGCACCGATAAAGGCGTGGATCAGCCGCACCTTGCAGTTCGGCACCACGGTATAGACCAGCAGGAAGGTGAGCACCGAGAAGAGGAACGGCAAACCGCGCAACAGCAGATAACCGATACCGAACAGGCTCTCGGCGCCAAACAGCCGCAGCGAGAAGATATAGGAGGAGATGGCGATACTGGCCCCGATAAGCACGGGCCCCAGGGTCAGGATCATCCAGTACATGGCAAAGGCCTGCGCCAGCGGGCGGCCCTGGGTCGAACGCCAGATGTAGTTGAGGTTCTTGTCGATGGCGGAGATCAGCATCAACGCCACCACCACCAGCGCCCCAATCCCCACTGCCGTGGTGTTGGTGGCATTGGCGACGAAGCCGTCGATGTACTCCTTGAGCATGTCGCCCGCGGTCGGCACGAAGTTGTGGTAGACGAACTGCTCCATCGCCTGTTTGAGGCTCTGGAACACCGGGAAGGCGGACATCATGCCAAAGACCACGGCGATCATCGGCACCAGCGAAAGCAGGGTGACATAGGCCAGATAACCGGCGGTAACCGTCAATCTGTCCTGCTGGAAACGGCCCCAGACAAACTGGGCAAAGTGGCGACCATCATGGCGCAAGAAGGAGAGGGCGTGGGCCAAACGGCCGCTGACAGGCTGCTGCATCTTGATTCTCGTTAGCGTCATAGTGGCAATATTGTGTCAGAGGAGAGCGCTGTTTGACCACCTTTGAACCCGATTTGCCTCCATCTGCCCCAACCTGTCGCCCCGATGGCGTCTCTGGCTGTCGCCAGAAGCAGAAATAAAAACGGCCCCGCTATGGGGCCGTTTGCAACGCCGGATTACAGCATGTAGTCCGCAGGCAGCTCGATGCGGGCGACGCCAGAGGCGACCGCCGCCAGCGCCACGGCGCGGGCAACCCGTGGCAGCAGACGGGCATCCATCGGCTTGGGAATGACGTAATCCTTGCCAAAGGCGAGCTCGCTCACCCCGGCGGCGGTCAGCACTTCGGCCGGCACCGACTCCTTGGCAAGCGCGCGGATCGCCTCGACCGCAGCAATCTTCATGGCATCGTTGATGCGGCTGGCACGGGCGTCGAGCGCACCGCGGAAGATGAAGGGGAAGCAGAGCACGTTGTTGATCTGGTTCGGGTAGTCGGAACGGCCGGTGCCCATGATGAGGTCGCTGCGCACTCCGTGGGCCAGCGCCGGCTTGATCTCCGGGTCCGGGTTGGAGCAGGCAAAGATCACCGGGTTGGGCGCCATCAGGGCGACCGCTTCGGCGGGCAGCACATCGGGGCCTGAAACACCGACAAACACATCCGCCCCTTCGATGACATCCATCAGGGTGCGCAGCGGAGTCTCGTTGGCGAAACGCTGCTTGTACTTGTTGAGATCGCTGCGGCCGGTGTGAATCACCCCCTGACGATCCAGCATGAAGATGTTGTGCGCCCTGGCGCCGCACTTGATCAGCAGATCCATACAGGCGGTGGCGGCAGCCCCCGCCCCCATGCAGACGATGCGGCTGTCACTGATCTGCTTGCCCTGCACTTCCAGCGCATTGAGCAGACCGGCTGCGGTGACGATAGCGGTACCGTGCTGGTCATCATGGAACACCGGAATATCGCAGCGCTCGATCAGCGCCTGTTCAATCTCGAAACACTCCGGCGCCTTGATATCTTCCAGATTGATGCCACCGAAGGTATCGGCGATAGCCGCTACCGTGTCGATGAACTGCTGGCTGGTCTCGTGCTTCACCTCGATGTCGATGGCGTCGATACCGGCGAAGCGCTTGAACAGCAGGGCCTTGCCTTCCATCACCGGCTTGGAGGCCAGCGGCCCCAGATTGCCCAGACCCAGAATGGCGGTGCCGTTGGAGATGACGGCCACCAGATTGCCCTTGCCGGTATAGCGATAGGCATCGGCCGGGTTGGCGGCGATCTCGCGCACCGGCTCGGCAACACCCGGGCTGTAGGCCAGCGCCAGATCACGGGCGGTTTCGGCAGGCTTGGTCAGGGCGATGGCAATTTTGCCCGGTACGGGCTGGGCGTGGTAATCGAGTGCTTCTTGACGCAGATCGGACATGGGGGACCCCGATGTGGTTGGTGCAAATGAGGTGCCGACAGGGGGCACGCAGAAGGGCGGGGATCATAAAAGAAAGCGGTGGGCATGCCCAGCAGATCATGCTGCCGCCAGCCAGATCAGACCAGTTATTTCAGCACCTTACCCCACCCAAAACTACCACTTTAGTTATAGATTCTGCCGTGTGGGATAAAAATGGCGCAAAAAGAGCGGCAAGTTGGCCTTGCCGCCCTTTTTGCCAGTGCTGTAGACCTGACTCAGTTGCCCAGATAGACCGGCAACAGATCTGCCATCGACAGGAAGTGGAACAGCGCGGTCGCCAATCCGAACAGGATCAGCAGCCAGGCCATCAGCTTGCCGCCTGGGGTGACGAAATGGGGGGTGACTTCGCCCCGCTCGGCCCGCGCCCGGGTGCGCAGCACCAGCAATGCCGGGATGATGCAGGTCCAGATGGTGGCGGCGGCACCGGCATAGCCGATGGCCAGCAGGAAGCCGAACGGGAAGAGCAGGGAGAGCACCAACGGCGGCAGGAAGGTGACCGCCCAGGTCTTGCAGCGACCGGCGCGGCTGTTGTCGAACTTGAACAGATCAGCCAGATAGTCGAACACCCCGAGCCCCACCCCGATAAAGGAGGAGAGAATGGCCGCCATGGAGAAGCCGTTGATGGCGCTGGCCACCTTCTCCGATTCGATCACCCCTGAAAGCGCGGAAAGCAGCACACTCACGTCACCCCCCTTGGCAATCACGGGAGCAAAATCCTGACGGGGCAGGTTGCCGAAGATCCCCAACAGCCAGAGTACGTAGAGCGCCAGCGCGATCAGGGTTCCCCCCAGAATGGCCCATCTGGCCTGCTGCTCGTTCTGGTAGTAGGCACGCAGGGAGGCAACAGAGTGGTGATAACCAAACGAGGTGAGCGCCACCGGCAGCATCGCCATGGCATAGGGGGCGTAGCGACTCTCGCTGCCCGCCAGATCGAGCAGGGTCGGCAGCTTGATACTGCCGAGCAGCCCGGCCACCCCGAGGGCGAAACTGAGGATCATGAAGGCGATCAGTACCACCGAAATACGGTCAACAGCGCGAGTCGAGTGCCACACCACCGCAGAGAAGAGCGCCACGAACAGCACGGACGCGAGCTTGCTGTCGATCCCCAGAATGCCCTGCAGGATGGCACCGGAGGAGGTGATATAGGCGTAGAGCAGAATGCCGCCAACAAAGTAGACCGAGAGGTTGTTGAGGAGATTGAGCTTCTCCCCCAGCAGCTCGCGAGTCACGGTATTGAAGGAGACCCGCATGTCGTGGTGCTGGAAGGATTCCAGCAGCATCCAGCCGGAGAGGGTCATCATCACCATGGTGACGGTCAGCGCCAGCACCGACCAGAGGGTCCAGGCCCCCGCCCCCGAACTCGGCAGACCGAGCATGCCAGCTCCCACGCAGACGCTGGCAATGATGCAGGCGCCCCCCAAAATTGACGGTTTTTTCTTCATAATCCCTTCTTTTTCTGACTGATTATCTATCCGCGGTAAACAAGACCGCGGCATGATGCCAGCCTTTGCCATGAGACGCCTACCACTATCTGCCATAACCGGGCATGGCCGCCGCATAAAAAGTGCCCCGAACGGGGCACTCTATCAGCGGGGATGGTGTGAATAGGGGTTAATCCATCACCGGGATACCTGCCCTCGCCTCAGCCTGACGGGCGATGGCCTCGGTCATCCCCTGAAAAATGAAGAGGTGGAACGGCAACATGGCGAGCCAGTAGGCCAACCCCCAGGCGCCCTGCGGGTGCCAGTGAGCTGTGACCCGGATGCGGGTCAGGCCAGATTCCTCCGGCAGGATGTTGAACTCCAGCCGCCCGACGCCCGGGGCCTTCATGTTGAACAAGAGATCGAGCCTGCGCCCCTCATCCACCCCGAGGATCTGCCAAGAGTCGAGCATGTCACCCTTCACGAAGCAATCCGGATTGGTGCGACCACGAGTGCGGGCCGGGCCGCCGATCAGATGATCCATCCATTCGCGCACCACCCACAGCTGGTTCATGTAGAAGTAGCGCTGCTCACCCCCCAGCTGCTGCAACACCTGCCACACCACCTCGGGCGAGGCGAGGCAGATGGCATCGCCGCTGGCGGTGCGGTCGTAGAAACCATATTCGGGATGGCGCCAGCGCAGGCCGAGCGGCGTCTCCTGCCCCTGCTGCTCGGCACCCAGCTTCTGCTCCAGCGCCAGACTCTCCGCCAGCGCCTCGTCGAAGCTGAGCAGGGTCTGTGGCAGCAGGGCACGCAGCGGGCCGTCATCGGCCGGAATATCGTGCTTGAGACCGCCCACCAGCGCCTTGGCCACCGGCTGCGGCACCGAGGTGACAAACTGCAGCCACCAGGCGGAGAGACGCGGACTCAAAAACGGGATGGGAATGATAGGGCAACGCTTGCCGATATGGGCGGCGAACTTCTGCAACTGCTGTTGATAGCTGAGCAGTTCTGGGCCGACCGCATTGAAGATGCGGCCATCCACCTCGTCGGCTTCCACCAGCCCACCCAGATAGTGCAGCAAGTTGGAAAGCGCAATCGGCGGCGTACGCGAGCGCACCCATTTGGGTGTCACCATCAGCGGCAGGTTGAACACCAGATCCCGCATCACCTCGAACGCCGCCGAGCCGGGCCCGACAATGATGCCGGCACGCAGCTCCACCATAGGCACACCGGATTCGCGAAACAGCTCGCCACAGTGGCGGCGGGAGTTGAGATGGCGACTGTTGCAATGCTCCGGCTGGATTGCCCCGAGATAGATGATGCGGCGCACCCCGGCGGCGCGGGCGGCGGCAGCAAAGTTCTTCACCCCCTGCTGCTCCAGCCGGTGAAAATCGGCCCCCGCCCCCATGGCATGCACCAGATAGAAAACGGTATCTATGCCCGCCAGCGCAGGCAGCAAAGTGATGGGCTTGAGGCTGTCGGCGAGGCGAAACTCGACTCCCTCAGGCAAGCGGCAGGGACGGCGCGCCCCGGCAATCACCTTGTAGCCCAGGGTTTGCAGGTGGGGCACCAGATAGGAGCCTATATAGCCCGCCGCTCCCATCACCAGACAATTACGCATGAGTGAAGCCCTCAACATCATTGATGCAAGGGGCGCCAGACAGGAATCCACCATAGCCCGCCACGTCCATCACCAGACAATTTCTCATGTAATTCTCCCTATCCTCACCGATGCCGCTTGTCAGCCAGAGTGCGCCGCGTTACCTGAAAATGTTCAACTACAGCGCCACCATCCAGTCTCTTGCCATCCTGCCACGCCACCACCTTGCAACCTAGTACTAACCACCTCCCTGATTAGTCCGATTTGGTGTTAAGCCCTGCTCACTAACCGGTCGATAACTGACCAGATGTATAGCGCCGAGGGCGAATGTATGCGCATCGATCACTACGACCTCCAGGGGGAGGTGCAATACCGGCAACAACAGGCCCAGAGCCGCAAGGTGCGCAACCTCGGGCCAGTGCCACCCGCCGTCAATCCACCGGAGGGCAACAACACGGCAGTGGCCGGCGAACGCAGCAGCACTCTGACCCTCACCAGCGCCCTGATGCTGCAAACCGCGAGGCAATCAGCCGCCAGCCAGCAAGCGGCAACACCTCCCGCCCCGCCCGCAGCGGAAGTCGGCAAAGAGCAGGATGGCATTCCCGACGATGGGCTGGATAACCGCCAGCGGCTGATCAAGCTGATGATTGAGGCGATGCTGGGCCACGAAATCGAGCTGCCCAAGCCGATCAAGCCCACCGAAGAGGGGGGCGAAGGGGTGACCCAAGGAGAAGCAGCAGCTCAGGCCGCCGAGCCGGATCAACTGGTGGAGGTGACAGACACCCTGCTGCAACAGGAGCAGCTCAACGTGGTGGCATCGGCCAGCGTAGCGACTCGGGATGGTCAGACTATTCAGCTCGATCTCGGCTTTGTGCTCGACTGGCGCCAGCTGGAGGTGAGCCAGCGGCGCACCACCCTCAATGCCCTCAAAGATCCGCTGGTGCTGAGTCTGGATGGCAAGATTGCCGATCTGACCGAGGCACGGGTCACTTTCGATATTGATCAGGATGGCAAAGAGGATAGCCTGCCGGGCTTGAGTGAAGGGAGCGGCTTTGTGGCGCTGGATCGCAATGGCAACGGCACCATAGACGATGGGGGCGAGCTGTTTGGTGCTCGCTCCGGCAATGGCTTCGGCGAGTTGGCCACCCTGGATGAGGATGGCAACGGGGTGCTGGATGAGGACGATAGCCAGTTTTCAGCCCTGCAGTTCTGGCATCCGGATCACGCCCCCATCGCTCTGGTGGAGCTGGGGATCGGCGCCATCCTGCTGCGCCCCCTCGACACCCCCTTCACCCATCTGGGGGAGAGCGGCAATCAGGGGGTGCTGCGCCAATCCGGCCTCTATCTCACTGAACAGGGTAAAGGAGGCTGGGTGCAGCAGATCGATCTGCGGGTCTGAGCCTTGAAATGAAATCACCCATCGGTCGCTGACGATAACTGCCAGCGACCGGCTCCGGTGCCACCATCAACTCAGCTCGGTGGGGTCGATATCCAGACTCCAGCGCACCTTTTTGGTTTCCGGCCAGCCTTCCAGCTCCTTCACCGCCCAATCCAGCAGCTGGGCCAACGGTGCACGATTCGGCCCCTGCACCAGCAACTGCATGCGAAACTTGCCCGCCTTGCGCTCCATGAAGCCGCTGATGGGCCCGAGCACCTGAACGTGGGGATAACGGGCGCTGCGCAGGGTATCGGCGAGGCGGGCGAGGAACAGTTGCACCTCGTCACGGCCGTTGGCCTCGGCGCGGAACAGCCCCTGATAGCTGAAGGGCGGCAGCCCCAGCAGACGGCGTTCTTTCAACGCCGTATCGGCGAAGTGGCCGTAACCGTTCTGGGTCAGATCCTGCAGCAGGGCGTGCTCCGGATGGTGGCTCTGCAGCACCACCAGCCCGGGTTTGCTGGCGCGACCGGCACGGCCCGCCACCTGGGTGTAGAGCTGGGCCAGCTTCTCGGCGGCGCGAAAATCGGCGCTGAACAGGGCACCATCCACATCCAGCAGACCCACTAGCGTCACGTCCGGAAAGTGGTGGCCCTTGGCCAGCATCTGGGTGCCGATCAGGATCTTGTACTTGCCCGCCTTGATGTCGCCGAGATGGGTCTCCAGCTCCCCCTTGCGGCGGGTGTTGTCCCGATCGATGCGCACTACCGGATATTGCGGGAACACTGTGGTAAGCAGCTGTTCCAGCTGTTCGGTGCCCACTCCCGATCCGATCAGCTCGTTGCTGCCACACTCGGGGCAGTGGTGTGGCAACGGGCGCACGCTGTCACAGTGGTGACAGTGCAGCCGTCGTCCGGCCTGATGCCAGGTGTACCAGGCATCGCAACGCTCGCAGGCGGCGCTCCAGCCGCACTGGTGGCAGATCAGAGCCGGGGCATAGCCACGGCGGTTGAGAAACAGCATCACCTGATTGCCCGCCGCCAGATGCTCCGCCATCAGCTGCTCCAGCTGGGGGGAGAGCCCGGCCTGCAGCCGCACGTTCTTGATATCCAGGATCACCTGACGGGCGGTCTGGGCGTTACCGGCGCGCCGCGTCAGGCTGAGGTGGTGATACTTGCCGGTGCGGGCGTTGTGCAGCGTCTCCAGCGACGGGGTAGCCGAGCCAAGCAGGATGGGGATACCGGCACGATGAGCCCGCATCACCGCCAGATCCCGCGCGTGGTAGCGAAAACCGTCCTGCTGCTTGAAAGAGCCGTCGTGCTCTTCGTCGATGATTATGATGCCGAGGTTGTGAAACGGGGTGAACACCGCGGAGCGGGTGCCGATCAGGATGGCGGCGCCGCCGTCGCGGCAGGCGAGCCAGGCGTCGAGCCGCTCCCGATCGTTCATGGCGGAGTTCATCGCTACCACCGGCACGTTGAAGCGGCGGCGGAAGCGGTTGATGGTCTGCGGGGTGAGGCCGATCTCCGGCACCATCACCAGCGCCTGCTTGCCCGCCTTGAGCAAGGGCTCGAGGATGCTCAGGTAGACCTCGGTCTTGCCGGAACCTGTGATGCCATCGAGCAGGAAGGCACCGAACTTGTCGCTCTGGCTGGTAACGGCAGAGACGGCCAGCGCCTGCTCGCCGTTGAGGCGCAGCCCCTCCCCCGGTTCAAAACGGGCGGCCCAGTCGCCGTCATGGCTTGGCTCCAGCGAGCGCTTCTCCAGCAGCCCCTTCTTCTCCAGCGCGGTGAGAGCTGCGCTCTGGATCTCCTCCTGCTTGAGGGCGGAAGGTGTCTGCGGCCCCTTGCGCAACAAGGCGAGCGCTTGCTGCTGCTTTGCCGCCCGCTTGAGCTCGTTAAGGTCGATGGCCATGCCAGCCTCGGTAGCAAACCAGAACTCCAGCTCTCGATAAGCAGCTGGCTCCCCCTTGCGCACCAGCACTGGCAGGGCGTGAGGCAACACCTCACCCAGCGGATGCTGGTAGTAGCTGGCGCTCCAGTTCATCAGCGCCAGAATATCCGGCCCCAGCACCGGCGTCGCATCGAGTACACGCTTGATGGGCTTGAGCTTGTTGCGGGGCACCTGGCTGTCGGCCGGATGTTCCACCACCAGCCCGACCAGGGTCTGGGGACCGAAAGGGATCTCGACCCGGCAACCGGGGGCAGGTAACGGCAGGGGAGAGAGATAGTCGAAGTGACGGCGTAACGGTACCGGGACAGCGACACGAACCAGATCCAGCGTTTGGGAAGAATTCACCAGGGGTTGCCTATTTTTTCTGCGAAGCCACTTGCCTGATCTCAGGCATTTCCTATATTATTCGCAGCCTTTGAAACTGTGTTCAACAATCGTGTGGTGTCCGACAAGAGATCGGATGGCGACACGGCCTATTAATTGAGGTTGTCCATGAAAGCTGGTATCCATCCTGACTACGTAGCCATCACCGCCAAGTGCTCTTGCGGTAACATCATCAACACTTTCTCTACCATCGGTAAAGATCTGAACCTGGACGTGTGCTCCGAGTGCCACCCGTTCTACACCGGCAAGCAGAAAGAAGTTTCTAGCGGCGGCCGCGTAGACAAGTTCAACAAGCGTTTCGGTGCGATGACCACCAAGAAGTAATTTTACTTCTGAAGAATTCTGAAAAAGGCGCCCAATGGGCGCCTTTTTCATTGTCTTTGTCCCGTCCTGAATATGGTTTACCCCTTTCCCGCAGCCAGACGCTCTCGCATCTACTGGCCAAACCCTTTGGAACGACGCAAATAGACATAGCCCTCACCCGGGCTACCCCAGCGCGGGCTCCCTGCGTTGTCATAGGCACGATCCAGCAGTCTGACGCTGTCGGGGCCAATCCAGATATGCTGCACCAGCGTCGTGGCACCACCAAAATCGGTGGAGCAGTGGCCCACCCGGGTGTGACCGGCATATTCGCCGGAGGGAGTGCGTGTCAGCCAGATCTCGCAACCGTGGCGCAAGGAGAGCTGCTGTGGGGTCAGGCTGTCGAGCAGGGCGGGATCATGCCAGGCACCGGCAAAATCGGTAGCCCGAGGCATGGTCAGCTCTGCCATCAGGATCCGCCCGTCAGGGGCGGGTGAGAAGCGATAAATACGCTGGCGAAAGGGGCGGATGGAGCGCATGCTCAGATACTGCTCGGCATAGACCCAGCGATAGCCCTGATAGCCAGGCCAGATCTCCATCAGGCGCAGCTCGGCACTGGTAAAGCGGCTGTCGTAACTGGCCTGCTCCCGGCTCGTAAAGGCCCCGTTGAACCAGCTGAGTAGCGGCTCCATACCGGGCTTGAGTGGGGTAGCCTGAGGCGCCGGCCCTGCCAACACCAGACAGGAACAGAGCAGCCCGAATACGGCCACCAGCAACTTTGCCATCGAATCCTTCCGAATCATCATAGTGGCGGCGATTATATGAGCGAATTACCCCAATAACAGCCATTACGATCAAATCATTGCCACTCTGGTGCAAAAACCTCACAAGGATGCCAGTCCGCTCACTAAACCCGATATTTTGCCACCGCTTTGTTGAGCAGCTGGGCCTGCTCGTTGAGACCCTCGCTGGATCTCGCATTTTCCTCCGCCATGATGCTCGACTCCTGGGCGATGTCGCGGATGTTGTTGACGTTGCGGTTCACCTCGTTGGCCACCAGACTCTGCTGTTCGATGGCTGCCGCAATCTGGGTGCTCATATCCATGATGTGGGTAACATCCTGAGTGATCTGCCCCAGCAACTCCCCTGCAGTACTGGCCTGATCCGAGCTGCGGTTGCCCTGCTCGCGGCAGGTCGCCATCACCTCGACGATGCTGCCGGTCTGTTTCTGCAGCGAGCTAATGATGCCGGCAATCTCTTGGGTCGATTTCTGGGTACGGATGGCCAGATTGCGCACCTCATCGGCCACCACCGCAAAGCCGCGCCCCTGATCCCCTGCCCTGGCTGCTTCAATGGCCGCATTGAGGGCCAGCAGGTTAGTCTGCTCGGCAATACCACGGATCACGTCGAGCACGGAGCCGATTGTCTCGCTCTCTTTTTGCAGCTGGCTCACCTCGCGGGATGAGCTCTCCAGATTGTCCGCCAGCGAGCGGATCTGCTCGACAGTATTCTCGACCGCAGCCCGCCCCTCCATCGCCTTGTTGTTGGTTGCCTGTGCATTGTTGGCCGCCTGCTCGGTGTTGCGGGCGATCTCTTCGATGGTGGAGCCCATCTCGGTGGACGCGGTCGCCACCATATCGGTCTCCTGCAGCTGGCGCGCCGCCCCTTCACTGGTGCGCTTGACGTTGGCCGAGAGGTGATCCGCCGCTTCGGTCAGGGTGTGCACGCTCTGCTTCACATCGCCGATCAGATCGCGAAACCCGCCCAGCATTACGTCGAGATTGCCTGCCAGCTGGGCCATTTCATCTGCCCCGCGCAGATCTATCTTCAGGCGCAGGTCATTATCCTGACGAATGCGGTTGACGGTATCATTCACCTGAGTAATGGGACGGTCGATGCTGCGCCCCAGCAACACGCTCATAATGCCGATCAGCACCACAATCACCCCGCCACAGACCAGCATCAGGCTGTTGAGGCGAGCGCTCTGCCGCTCCAGCTCAGCGACAATGTGCTGATCGACGGCGGCAAACCCCTGTTCGGTCTGATGCACCAGATCCCGCATCTGGTTGCGCAGCCCTTCATCCTCTTTCAGCCCCAGTACCTGCATCCCCTGCACCAACGCCACAAAGTCCTGCCGGTACTGCTTGCTGGCCTGCTCCAGCTTGCCGCGATCCGCCTCCGGCAAAGTGGCAAGACTATCCTGAAAACTCTTGTGCAAGGTCTCGAAACGCTCCAGATACTGGATATCGGAGCGCAGCATGAAGTCTTTCTCCGCCCGCCTCAGTTGCAGCATGGTGATGAGCAGCCCCTGCTGATCCAGCTGCTTGAGCCCATTCTCCACCTCATGCACCGCCGCCCTCAGCTTGCCATAGAGCCCCTCCTCAGGCCCCAGACCAATCTTCTGCTGCTGGGCCACCAGATCATTGAAGGCTTTGCCATAACCGCTGATCTGCTGATCCAGTCTGGTCAGCTCCCCCTCGACGGCCGCCAGATTGTCATCAGTCAGCAGCTCCCGGTTGTGCTGGTGAAAATCTGACAGCCCCTGATTGAAGCGCTCGACGAAGGTCATATCCTTGCGGATCAGAAAATCCTTCTCGGCCCGCCGCAGGTTGAGCATGGCGATCTCCAGCTGGTCGATATTACGTTGGGCTTCGGTCAGATGACGGTGCACCTGGCTGGAGTAGATAAACAGGCCGCTCAGTACCAGCATGGCAACGGCAACCAGCACGGTATTCAGGATCAACTTATGACGGATAAGCACGATGGACCTCTCGCAAACTGGCAGTGAACTGCATTGAGCTTATGCAGAAAAGCGGCGACAGGTGATCTGTGCAAGGAATATTCATTGAAATGCCACACCCACTCCTTATACTGGTTGCACCTGTTTCCAGCCGTGGATTTGACACTATGGAATACAATACTTCTGAACTGTGCGACATCTATCAGGACATGGTGGATGTGCTTGAACCCATGCTCTGCTCCTTCGGCGGCCGCGCCTCTTTCGGCGGCGTCATCACCACCGTCAAATGCTTCGAATCGAATGGCCTGATCCGTGAACTCGTCAAAGAGAACGGACTGGGACGCGTCTTGCTGATCGATGGCGGTGGCTCCATGCGCCGAGCTCTGATCGACAGCGACATCGCCACCACGGCGGCAGAGAACGATTGGGAAGGGATTGTCTGCTACGGCTGCGTCCGCGAAGTCGATATTCTGGAAGATCTGGATATCGGTATTCAGGCACTGGCAGCCATTCCGGTCGGTGCCGACAGCAAGGATGTAGGGGAGACCGATCTGCCGGTCAACTTCGGTGGCGTGACCTTCCTGCCTGACGACCACCTCTACGCCGATACCACAGGGGTGATCCTCTCCCCCGAGGCACTCGACATCGAGTAAGCCACAAACAGAGTGACGACGGGAGCCTTGGCTCCCGTTTTTTATGCCTGCAACTTGCTGAAAAATGACAAAAAAAGAGGGCCAGATAAACTGGCCCTTAACTGGAAGCAATGTGAGCAATGTCGTGCCTTCACAAGAAGTCCATCACGTTGGAACGAATGAAGTCTTTCCCGGAAAACAAGTTAACAATAATCATTCTCATTTAACTAGGCAAGCGCTATTTGCAGAAAGTGCAAAAAAATTGACCACCGCGAAGGGTGGTCAATCTGGTCAGGCTTGCCGGGTGGCCGTTTGCAGGCTGGATAATCCGGCCTCGCCCACCAGCTTGCGGCTGAGGTAGCGCAGCAAGACACCGTAGAGCGGCACGAACAAACCAAGGCTTATCAGCAACTTGAATACGTAATCGACGGTTGCGATCTCGACCCAGTGCTCTGCCATGAAAGGATCTGTGGTGCGCCAGAAGGCCACACTGAAGAAAGCGATGGTATCGACCAGATTACCGAACAGGGTGGAGGCCGCAGGTGCAATCCACCACTGCTTGAGCAGACGCAGGCGGTTGAACACCACCACATCCATGAACTGCCCTACCAGATAGGCCATAAAGCTGGCCAGCGCGATACGCGCCACGAACAGGTTGAATTCGGCCAGATGACCAACGCCCTGGAAGCTCCCTTCGAAGAAGAGAACGGAGAGCGCATAGGAGACCGCCAGCGCTGGCAGCATCACGGTCTGGATAATCTTGCGTGCCAGACCAGCACCGAAGATCCGCACCGTCAGGTCGGTCGCCAGGAAGATAAATGGGAAGCTGAACGCACCCCAGGTGGTGTGGAAGCCAAACACGGTGATCGGCAGCTGCACCAGATAGTTGCTGCTGGCAATGATCAGGATGTGGAACAACGACAGGCGAACGAGCGCCGTTTGGTACTGCGCAGGGGTCAGATTCATCTTGTGACCTTTTTGGTTAATGGGGTTAGGGAACCCATATCGCCACCATTGGCGATAATCGAGGGGCAGGATTATACGCCCCAAAACCGATAGTTCAATCTTTATGCGATTACACTTGTCCAGGTTGGCCAGCCGCAGAGCTAGCCTTGCAGGCGATAGTCACACCTTGTGCTGTCTGGCGAGCCAGAGCAGTGCCTCCCGATCCACCGGGCGCACCGCCTCCAGCCAGCAGCCGCTGTAGTGTTCATACTCCAGCCGAAACTGGCTCTCTTCAAACTCCAGCAACCAGCTATGGCGGTCGGCCCCCGCATCCTGCTCGAGCGGCTGCAGCTCCCACTCTCGCAACAAGACCTGCGCCAACAGCGGAAACGTGTCCCAGTCGAGTGCAGGGCAATCCAGCGTCACCACGCCAGCTTCGTTATCTACCTGTTTGATTTGCCAACTCATTCCCTGTCTCTCAGCTGCTGCAGGAGAGCTCACCACCGCAATACCATGCCGGATTCGGGGTGGCGAGATCCTCATATTCGGGTTGTTCATCATAGGGGCGCAGCAAGGCGGCGAACAGCCGCTCGAAAGGCCGCATATCCCCTGCGTCGGCGGCGTCGATTACCTGCTGGGCCAGCGCATTGCGCAGCACATACTTGGGATTGATGGCATCCATCTGCGCCTTGCGCACGGCATCCTCGCTGCCTTCGCGCATTAGCCGCGCCCGATAGCGCTCCAGCCACGCCTGCCAACCCAGTGGTTCAGGCAACAGGGCCAGCAGAGACGCAGGCCACGCCCCCTCTTGCGTCACCTCACCGAGACGGCGAAGGAACAGGTGGTAATCCACCTTGTGGGCCGCCAGCAACCGGAACAGCTCGCGGAACAGAGCCGGGTCATCCTCCTCCCACATCGCCAACCCGAGTTTGGCCCGCATCAGTTCGGAGTAGTGCAGCATCAGCTGCTGTTCGTACTGGGCCAACGCAGCAGCCAGCGCATCACAGTCTACATGGCCAGCCAGCGCCTGCGCCAGTTTTTGCAGATTCCAGTAACCGACCGCGGGCTGCTGATCCAGCGCGTAACGGCCCGCCGGATCCGAGTGGTTGCAGACAAAATCGGGCACATAGGCATCGATAAAGCCGTATGGCCCGTAATCCAGCGTCAGGCCGAGCAGCGACATGTTGTCGGTGTTCATCACCCCGTGACAGAACCCCACCGCCTGCCATTTGGCAATCAACCGCGCGGTGCGGCGCACAACCTCAGCAAACAGTTCGGCACCACTCTCCTGTTCGGGGAAGTGGTGGCGCAGCAGATAGTCGATGAGTGGCGGGATCTTCTCCCCCTGCCCGCTCCAGGCGAAATACTCGATATGACCGAAGCGCAGATGGCTGGGGGCGGTGCGCAGCACAGTCGCCCCAGTCTCAACCTGCTCGCGATAAACGGGCTCCTGACTCCCCACCAATACCAGCGCCCGGGTGGTCGGGATGCCGAGAGCATGGAGCGCTTCGGAGGCGAGATATTCGCGGATGCTGGAGCGCAGCACGGCGCGGCCGTCGCCAAAGCGGGAAAACGGCGTCTTTCCTGCCCCCTTCAGGTGCAGATCCCAGCGCTGACCATCCGGCGCCAGCTGCTCACCCAGCAACAACGCGCGACCATCCCCAAGCCGCGGGCTATAACCCCCGAACTGATGGCCGGCATAGACCTGCGCTACCGGCTGCATACCGGGCAGCACTTTTCCCTCACCACAACAGGCGATCCAGTCAGCCTCGCTGACGCCTCCCAATCCCAGCTCATCCAGCAAAGTCCGGTTGAGATGAAGCAACCGGGGTTGCTGCAGCGGCTGGGGGACCACGGGTTCACAGGCCCAAGGCAGCTCGGTCGCAAAAGTGTTGATCAACTTCATGGTTGTGCCATTCGTCCCTGCGTATGCTCGTGTCACTCTTTATACTGCCGTCAGCCATGCTTGTGCTCACTGGCAACCATCATTTTTCAATTCAAGGAGAAGAAGATGCAAAAATGGGTATATGCCCTGCCCTTGCTGGCACTGGCGTGGGGTCATCAGGCCAAGGCTGCAGATATCGAGGCAGGCAAGGCCAAGGCGGCGGTCTGTGCCGCCTGTCACGGCGTAGAAGGCAAGGCGATGATCCCCAACTATCCCCATCTGGCGGGTCAGAATGCCGCCTATCTGGTGAAACAGTTGAAAGCGTTCAAGGATGGCACTCGCAAAGAGCCCTTGATGGACCCCTTCATGGCGCCGCTGACCGATGCGGATATCGACAATCTGGCGGCCTTCTACGCCAGCCTGAAATAACCTCGCGTCTGACCCCAGGTTCTTCCGAGCCGCGCTTACCGTGGTCGATTAGGCTGCCTAATCGACCCTAACGACGGCAGTAGTCGATGATCAGGTCCATAAAGGCTTCGCCAAAACGTTCCAGCTTGCGGTGACCGACACCGTTGATGGCCAGCATCTCGTCCTCGGTCATCGGCATCAGCTGTGCCATCTCCACCAGGGTCGCATCGTTGAACACCACGTAGGGCGGCACCTCTTCATCCTCGGCAATCTGCTTGCGCAGACCGCGCAGCTCCTTGAACAACCGCTTGTCATAGTTGGCATTGTCGAGCAGACCGTTGCGCTTCTCCTTGCGGCTGGAGATAGGCTGCAGGCGGGGTACCGCCAGTTCCAGCTTCACATCGCCACGCAGTACCGGACGGGCCGCTTCGGTCAACTGCAGCACCAGATTGCGAGTGATGTTCTGAGTCAGCAGCCCCTTGTGGATCAGCTGGCGGATCACGCTCATCCAGTATTCGTGGCTCTGATCCTTGCCGATGCCATAGGTCGACAGCTTGTCATGGCCGTGATCCTTGATGCGCTGGTTGAGGGAACCGCGCAGCACCTCCACCACATAACCCACCCCGAAATTCTGCCCCACCCGCCAGACGCAGGAGAGCGCCTTCTGGGCATCTTCGGTGCCGTCATAACTTTTGGGCGGATCGAGACAGATATCGCAGTTGCCGCATGGCTTGTCGTTGTACTCGCCGAAATAGTTGAGCAGCACCTGACGACGGCAGGTCTGCGCCTCGGCAAACGCCGCCATCACGTTGAGCTTGTACTGCTCCACCTGCAACTGCTGCGGGTTCTCGATGTTGTCGAGCAGGCGGCGCACCCGGCCGATATCGGCGGGATCGTAGAGCAGCAGCGCCTCGGCGGGGGTGCCATCGCGACCGGCGCGGCCGGTCTCCTGATAGTAGGATTCAATGTTCTTCGGAATGTCGTAGTGCACCACGAAGCGCACGTTGGGCTTGTCGATGCCCATACCGAACGCCACCGTTGCCACCACTATCTCGATATCATCCTTGAGGAAAGCATCCTGGGTCTGCTGACGCTGCTCGAGCGGCAGCCCCGCATGATAGGGCGCGGCCTTGCAGCCGTGGCGGGATAACCGCTCGGCCACCTCCTCCACCCGGTTGCGACTGGAGCAGTAGACGATGCCGCAGTTGCCCTTCTGGCTCTGCACGTAACGCAGCAGCTGCTCGGCCGCCTTGAACTTCTCCACCAGGCTGTAGCGGATATTGGGGCGATCGAAGCTGGCAGTGTGAATAAAGGGATCGTTGAGCTCCAAACGGTGCAGCATGTCGCTGCGGGTCGCCTCGTCGGCAGTGGCGGTCAGTGCTACCACCGGCACCTGCGGGAACCACTGCTTGAGTCGCCCCAGCGCCGCATACTCAGGCCGGAAATCGTGGCCCCACTGGGAGACACAGTGCGCCTCGTCGATGGCGAACAGCCCGAGCGGCAGCTCGGCCAGCCGATCCATAAACTCGTGCTGCAACAGTCGTTCGGGGGAGACATAGACCAGCTTGATCTCGCCGCGGCGCATGGCGGCGAAGTTCTGGATCATCTCCTCCCGACTGAGGGCCGAGTTGATGTAGACCGCCGCCACACCGTTGGCGCGCAGGCTGTCGACCTGATCCTTCATCAGCGAAATAAGGGGAGAGACCACCACACCGAGCCCGGGCCGCAGCAGTGCCGGGATCTGATAGCAGAGCGACTTGCCGCCGCCAGTGGGCTTGAGCACCAGTGCATCGCGCCCCGCGACGATCTGCTCGATGATTTCGAGCTGACCCGGCCGAAACTGCTGATAGCCGAAGACCGCCTGCAGCAGGGCAAGCGGACTCTCTGGCTGAGGATCTGGCAGGGTTTCGGCAATCGCGGTCATGGGCTCTCCTTTGGGGTCGCCATTCTAAAGCAGCCGCCGCCCACAATAAACCTGCCATTGCGACTGTTAAGGAACTGTTGCAGACTGGCTGGAGTTTTTACTCGGCTTTGATGACAAGGATTGGGATCAGAGAATGAAACAGATGCTCAAGAAGATGGCGCTCAGTGGCATTGCCAACCTGTTTGCCGAGAAGATGCCCTTCAACAAGCTGATCGGCATGCAGGTGACCCACTACGACTTCGACAAGGTGGAACTGCGCATCAAGATGGACGACAAGCTGATCGGCAACCCCTTCCACAACATCCTGCATGGCGGCGTCACCGCCACGCTGCTGGATGTGGCGGGCGGCATGATCGTCGCCGCTTCCTGCATCGACGAGCTGGAGGAGTTCTCCCCCAGCTATCTCAAGGAGCGCTTCGCCCGCCTAGGCACCATCGATCTGCGGGTGGATTACCTGCGCCCGGGACGCGGCAACGAGTTTATCGCCACCGCCCACATCATCCGGGCTGGCAGCAAGGTGGCCGTCGCCCGGATGGAGCTGCACAACGAAGAGGGCACCCACATCGCCTTCGGCACAGGAACCTATCTGGTGGGTTGAACCAAGTTAGTGCATAAAAACCACGCGGCTAATCCACTTTTAATCATTAGATTCCTTACCCCCTCTGGCCGAACAAGGTCCATACTGATAGTCGGGATTGTGTGCAGAGGGAGGATTGCAGGCGATGAGTGCGAAACTGGCCATCAAACCATCCAGAGCCTTGTTGACACAGCTCGAGTCCATGCTCGACGAGGTGCAGACACCCGAGTGTCGCCACTGGTTGGAACAGGAGCTTGAGGGGTATTCTCTCTCCTCACCCCTGCCTTGGTATCGCATCGTTCCCTGTCGGCAACGCGGTCACTTTCTGGATCTGAAAACGGGAAAATATTTGACCTGTCACATCAACAGTCAAACGCTATGCCAACGCGATCTGGCCCAAATTCAGTTCATTTATGCCCGTGAACCCGCCGCCCACTATTTGCTGCAACGCAATTCCGGTATTGAACCCTGGCCAGAACAGCTGCTGGAAGATTATCAGGAGCAGTTGATCCCCGGCCATTTATGCCTGCAAGCCTGGCATGAGCCCGTGATTTCATTACGTGCACAACTGATGGAGGGAATAGAACATTTCATTAGTGAGTACCCCAAGCACGCGGCCTTGCTGCCTCAACACAGTTTCAAGGCTTTGCGGCATCAGCACTGGCATATCTGAGTAAGCGCCTGGCGCGCAAGGAGGGCACCATAGACAAGACCCATAGCGAGATTGCCACAATCTAGAGTGCCGGAGTCAGGATCAGACTCCACCGATGGGCCACCGAACGGTGGCCCTTTTAATGTCTGTGGTCTTGCTTCGACCCTGCATACTGCAAGTCAGATCACTTGGCCAGGTAACAGGTCAGCAGCTAATGAAAAGCCGAGTAACTGGAAGGGAAATGCAAAAAGGCCACTCTATTGAGCGGCCTTTTCAAATTTGGTCGGTGTGAGAGGATTCGAACCTCCGACCCCTTCGTCCCGAACGAAGTGCGCTACCAAGCTGCGCTACACACCGATGTCTGCGGGACGGGAATTTACCGAAAGCCCCGACCTGACACAAGCCTTTTTTGCATTTTGCAGGAAAAAAAGTGCTGTTCGCTCAACTATTCAGCACTCTTTTCATCCGTTTACCGGGCTGCAGCCAGCTGGTGACATTCCGGTAACCGACTGTCAGGCCAGGCGCAGGGATGCCGGTCCCAGCAGACGGCGCTGCCAGTCAGCCACAGTGCCATGCTCCAGCCAGTCGGCTGCATGCTGGCGCCAGTTGGGCGAGAGAGCCGGATTCTCCAGCAGCATCAGCAGATCCGCTTCATTGCGCACCTGATTGAACAGGATATCCGCCGTGCGCTTCACCGTCAGTTCGGGATAGGGTCTGTCTACCAGCTCCATGGCCGTGTCAGGCGCGATCATGCCCTCCTCCAGCACCCGCAGCAGCCAGCCACAACGGCCACCCAGCTGCATCACCTGCGACATCTGGCCATAGCCAAAGCGCTGGTTGAGCTTGAAGCAGGGGGATCTTGGCTGACTTATCTGGATCAGCGCCTCGCCGAGTCGATAGACATCGCCAATGCATGCCTGTGCCTCGGTCAGCCCGAGACCGGAGAGGTTCTCGCCAAAGGCGGCAGGTTGCCAGGCTGTACGTGGCGCAGGCAAGCTCAGCGCGGTTTGCCAGGTCTGCCACCAGAGATAGTGATCGGCCGGATAGTAGTGGAGCGCCCGATCCGGGCCACCGTGGTGGCGCAGGTCACACTGCTCATCCCCTTCCAGACCGGCAAAGGTACAGCGAACTGGTGCAGAGATCGGTTGCTTGTGAATGGCACTGGTGAGGCCGGGCACCAGCTCGGTGCCACGACCGCTAAAAAGGGAGATCCGCATACTCATCCTCCAGGTTGACGAGAGTAGGCGGATCTTATCATGCCGTCAGACCACGGCCTGCATCTGGGTGGTCATGGCGATCTCGGCGCGACGGCGCTTCTCCGCCCTGGCCATCAGATACCAGCTGCCGAAGGTAAAGAGCGATACCGACAGCAGGATCAGGCTGGCTACAGCGTTGATCTCGGGTTTCACCCCGAGCCGTACCGCCGAGAAGACCTCCATCGGCAAGGTAGTGGAGCCCGGGCCGGAGACGAAGCTCGCCAGCACCAGATCATCCAGCGACAGGGCAAACGACATCATGCCGCCTGCCGCCAGCGAGGGGGCAATCATCGGGATGGTGATCAGGAAGAACACCTTCCACGGCTTGGCGCCAAGATCCATCGCCGCCTCCTCGATGGAGAGATCAAGCTCCCGCAACCGCGCCGACACCACGATCGCCACATAGGCGGTACAGAAGGTAGTGTGGGCGATCCAGATGGTCAGCATGCCCCGCTCGGCGGGCCAGCCCACCAGCTGGGCCATCGCCACGAACAGCAGCAGCAGCGACAGACCGGTGATCACCTCGGGCATCACCAGCGGCGCCGTCACCATGCCGCCGAACAGGGTGCGACCACGGAAGTGGGGAATTCGGGTCAGCACGAAGGCTGCCACCGTCCCCAGCGCCACCGCGGCGATCGCGGTGTAGAAGGCGATCTCCAGCGAGCGGAACACAGACCCGATCAGCTGCTTGTTGTCGAGCAGGCCGAAATACCACTTGAGCGACCAACCGCCCCAGACCGTCACCAGCTTGGAGGCGTTGAAGGAGTAGATCACCATGATGATCATGGGCAGGTAGATAAACAGCAGCCCCAGCCAGAGCATCAGTTTGGCAAAACCGAAACGCTTCATCATGCCTTGCCCTCCAGCTCTTTGGCCTGGTTACGGTTGAAGAGGATGATCGGAATGATCAGCACCGCCAGCATCACCACCGCCAGTGCAGAGGCAACCGGCCAGTCGCGGTTGTTGAAGAACTCCTGCCACAGCACCTTGCCGATCATCAGGGTCTCCGGGCCGCCCAGCATTTCCGGAATAACGAACTCCCCCACCACCGGAATAAACACCAGCATGCAGCCGGCGATAATGCCGTTTTTGGAGAGCGGCACCGTGATCTGCCAGAAACGAGTCAGGTTGCGGGCCCCCAGGTCAGAAGCAGCCTCCAGCAGGCTCTGATCGTGTTTGACCAGATTGGCGTAGAGCGGCAGCACCATGAACGGCAGATAGGAGTAAACGATGCCGATATAGACCGCCAGGTTGGTGTTGAGGATCTGCAGCGGTTCGTCGATCACCCCGATCCCCAGCAAGACGCTGTTGAGCAGGCCGTTGTTGCTGAGGATCCCCATCCACGCATAGACCCGGATCAGAATGGCGGTCCAGGTCGGCATCATGATCAGCAGCAGCAGAACGGTCTGGGTCTCCTTGTTGGCCCGAGCGATGGAGTAGGCCATCGGATAGCCAATCAGCAGGCAGAGCAAAGTGCTGACGAAGGCCATCTTGAGGGAGCCCAGATAGGCCGCGATATAGAGCTCATCCTCCTGCAGCAGCAGGTAGTTGCCCATATTGAGCAGGATGGTGAGCTGATTGTCGGCCCAGCTCACCACGTCGGTGTAGGGCGGGATCGCCACATCCGCTTCCGCAAAACTGATCTTCACCACGATGACGAAGGGCAGCAGGAAGAAGAGGAACAGCCAGAAGAAGGGGATGCCAATCACCAGTCGGCGCCCCCCGACCCGCTTCAGTCGTTGCAAGAACTTCATGATTGCAGCACCACGCCGCTGTCATCTTCCCAGTAGAGGAACACCTGGTCATCCCAGGTTGGCCGCTTGCCGTGGCGTTCGGCATTGGCGATGAAAGCCTGAACGATTTTGCCCGAGGGCAGCTGGATGTGATAAACCGAGTGACCGCCCAGATAGGCGATGTCATAGACCTCCCCCTTGGTCCAGTTGAAGTCCGGGTGCTCGATCTCCTCCGGTTTTTGCAGACTCATCAGCAGTTTTTCCGGCCGCAGGGCGTAGGTCACCTTCTTGTTTTCGGCGCGGGAGCTGATGCCGTGGCCCACATAGATGGGCTGCTCCAGATCGGCGCAGGCGATGGTGGCGTGGTCCTGCTCATCCTCCACCAGCAGGCCGTCAAACAGGTTGACGTTGCCGATGAACTCGCACACCAGCCGACTGGCCGGAGTCTCGTAGATATCCATCGGGCTGCCGATCTGCTCGATGCAGCCGAGGTGCATGATGGCGATCCGCTCCGCCATAGTCATGGCCTCTTCCTGATCGTGGGTCACCATGACGCAGGTAACCCCGACCCGCTCGATGATCTCAACCAGCTCCAGTTGCATCTTGGAACGCAGCTTCTTGTCGAGCGCCCCCATGGGTTCATCCAGCAGCAGCAACTTGGGACGCTTGGCTAGCGAGCGAGCCAACGCCACCCGCTGACGCTGGCCACCGGAGAGCTGATGCGGTTTGCGACGGGCATACTGGGTCATCTGCACCAGCTTGAGCATCTCCTCCACCCGGGCATCGATCTCGGCCTTGGGCAGGCCATCCTGCTTGAGGCCAAAGGCGATGTTCTGGGCCACCGTCATATGGGGGAACAGGGCGTAGGACTGGAACATCATGTTGATGGGGCGTTCATAGGGGGGCATGTCGGTGATGTCGACCCCGTCGAGGAACAGCCGCCCCTCGGTCGGGCGTTCGAAACCGGCCAGCATCCGCAGCAGGGTCGATTTGCCGGAACCGGACCCGCCGAGCAGGGCGAAAATCTCCCCCTTGTGAATATTGAGAGATACGTTATCGACCGCCAGCGTTTCGTCGAACTGCTTGCTTACCCGATCAATTTTCACCAGCACTTCTTTGCGCTGCTGACTGCCCTCGAGGGCTTTCTTGTAGGCACTGGAGGCTATCGCCATTACCAAACTCCCCAACGTGATACCGGCCTTGCGGCCGATCCATAAAAGCGATTTGGCGCCCCCGAACGGGCACCAAGGTTAGGTACCGGACTTGATCTTGGTCCAACTCCGGGTGATTAGACGCTGTACCGAGCGGGGATGTGCTTCCTGCACATAGAGTCGCTCCAGCACGGCTTGAGGGGGATATACCTCCTCATTGTTGCGCACCGCCTCATCCATAAACTCGCCCGCCCTTGAGTTGGGATTCGCGTAGCCCACATAGTCGCTGACCTTGGCGATCACTTCGGGCTGCAGGACGTAGTTGATGAGAGCGTGCGCCTCTTTGACATTGGTGGCATCGGACGGGATCGCCATCATGTCGAACCAGAGATTGCCCCCCTCTTTCGGAATGCTGTAGGCAATTTTCACCCCCTTGCCAGCTTCATCGGCGCGGGCAGCGGCTTGCAGGATGTCGCCGGAAAAACCGGCTGCCACGCAGATGTCGCCATTGGCGAGATCGCCGATGTATTTGGAGGAGTGGAAGTAGGCCACATAGGGCCGCACCTTGAGCAGCAGCGCCTCGGCCTGCTTGATATCCCCCGTCGCATGACTGTTGGGATCGAGCCCGAGGTAGTTGAGGGCAGCAGGGATCATCTCGTCGGCAGAGTCGAGGAAGGCGACGCCGCAGCGAGAGAGCTTCGCCATATTTTCTGGTTCGAAGATGGTGGCCCAGGAGTCAATCTTGTCGACCCCCAGCACCGCCTTGATTTTGTCGACGTTGTAGCCGATGCCGTTGGTCCCCCACAGATAGGGCACCGCGTACTGATGACCCGGATCCACCTTGTCGAGCTGCTTGAGCAGCACGGGATCCAGGTTGGCCAGATTGGGCAGCAGGGATTTGTCCAGTTTCTGGAAGGCTCCCGCCTTGATCTGCTTGGCCAGGAAATTATTGGAGGGCACCACCAGATCGTAACCGGTCCGCCCCGTCAGCAACTTGCCTTCCAGGGTCTCGTTGGAGTCAAACACGTCATAGACGGTCTTGATCCCGGTCGCCTGCTGGAAATCGCTGAGGGTAGTCTCGCCGATATAGTCAGACCAGTTGTAGAAGTGCAGCACAGGGGCAGCCTGGGCCACATTCGCCAATCCCATGGTCAGCGCTATGGTTAGCAATCTGGTTGTATTCACGGTGTCAGTTCTCCTGTTTCAGTGGTTGACCGTCTGCGCATCCATTCGCGCGGCCCATCCGGATGGATGGCATCACTACCCTCCCGGCCGAACTGCGGACCGGGAGGGGCATTCGTTACTTACTTGCCGGACTTGATCTTGGTCCAGCTGCGGGTCATCAGACGCTGCACCTTGGCCGGCAGATCCGGGAAGGTGTAGATCTTCTGCAGGGTAGCCGCATCAGGGTAGATACCCGGATCGGTGCGGATCGCCTCATCCACCAGCGGAGTCGCCGCCTTGTTGCCGTTCGGGAACTGCACCACGTTGGTGATGTTGGCGATCACCTCAGGCTTCATCAGGTAGTTGATGAAGGTGTGGGCCGCCTCGACGTTCTTGGCATCCGCCGGAATGGCGATCATGTCAAAGAAGCTGCCTGCCCCCTCTTTCGGAATGGTGTAGGTGAGCGCGACGCCATTCTTGGCCTCGGCTGCCCGCGCCTTGGACTGCTGCAAGTCACCGGAGTAACCGACCGCGACGCAGAGGTTGCCGTTGGCCAGATCCGAGATGTACTTGGAGGAGTGGAAATAGGCGGTATAGGGACGGATGGAGAGGAACAGCTCCTCAGCCTTCTTCAGCTCTGCCGGTTTCTGGCTATCCGGTTTGAAGCCCAGATATTGCAGGGCAGCCGGCAGCATTTCGGTCGGTGAATCGAGGAAGGAGACGCCACACTCTTTCAACTTGGCCATGTTCTCCGGCTTGAACACCAGATCCCAGGAGTTGACCGGGGCATCAGCCCCCAGCACGGCTTTAACCTTCTCGGCGTTGTAGGCATAGCCGATGGTGCCCCACAGATAGGGGATGGAGTACTGGTTGCCCGGATCGCTCGGCTCGAGCGCCTTGAGCAGGTCGACATCCATGTTTTGCCAGTTGGAGAGCTTGGACTTGTCCAGTTTCTGGAACACGCCCGCCTTGATCTGCTTGGCCAGGAAGGGGTTGGATGGCACCACGATGTCGTAGCCCGAACTACCCGCCAGCAACTTGGCTTCCAGTACCTCGTTACTGTCGAACACGTCATAGACCACCTTGATCCCCGTCTCCTTCTGGAAGTTATCCAGGGTATCCGGCGCTATGTAGTCGCTCCAGTTGTAGACGTGCAGCACCTTCTCTTCAGCCATTGCTCCGGCACTTGCCATGACCAGAGCCACAGAGGCAGCGATCACTCCTGTTTTGAAAGACATCATCCTTGTCTCCTAAGCAAATTGTATGCGCATGCCAACCTGCCCGACCTGCCTCAACCCTTCAGCTTTGCGGCTGTCAGATCCAGACTGCGCCTGGCCAGATCGACCAATTCATCAACCTGTTCCTCGGTGATGACCAAGGGGGGCGATATGATCATGGTATCGCCTACCGCCCTCATCACCAAGCCATTGTTAAAGCAGAACTCCCGGCAAGTCATCCCCGCATTTGCCTGAGCCGGGAAACGCCGGTTGGTCTGCTTGTCCTCAACGATTTCCAGCGCGGCGACCAATCCTTTGCCACGGGTTTCTCCCACCAGCGGATGATCGGCCAGCTCCGCCCAGCGGCGCTGCAAATAGGGGCCGATAGTATCATGCACTCGCTTAACTATGCTCTCTTTCTGCATAAGCTGGATATTGGCCACCGCCACGGCGCAGGAGACCGGATGACCCGAGTAGGTGAAGCCGTGGTTGAACTCGCCCCCCTCCTCCACCAGCCCCTTGGCAACCCGGTCACTGACCATCACAGCGCCGAGCGGCAGATAACCGGAGGTGATCCCCTTGGCCAGACACATCAGGTCCGGCTTGATGCCAAACCCTTCGCTGGCAAACCAGTGGCCGGTACGGCCAAAGCCGCAGATCACCTCGTCGGCGATCAGCAGGATGCCGTAGTGATCGCAGATGCGCTGGATCTCCGGCCAGTAGCTGTCAGGCGGAATGATGACGCCGCCCGCCCCCTGGATCGGCTCGCCGATAAAGGCAGCCACCTTGTCCACCCCCAGCTCCAGAATCTTCTGCTCCAGCTGACGGGCCCGCTCCAGCCCGAACTCGTGGGCGTTCATCCCCTGCCCCTCACCGAAGTGGTAGGGCTGATCGATGTGCACTATGCCGGGAATGGGCAGTCCGCCCTGGGCATGCATCCCCTTCATGCCACCCAGACTCGCCCCCGCCACGGTGGAGCCGTGATAGGCGTTATGGCGACTGATGATCACCTGTTTGTTAGGCTGACCCTTGCTGGCCCAGTAGTGGCGCACCATCCGCAGCACGGTATCGTTGCACTCGGAGCCGGAGCCGGTGAAGAAGACGTGGTTGAGATGGGCTGGCGTCACCTCGGCCAGCAGGGTCGCCAGCTCGATCACCGGCGGGTGAGCGGTCTGGAAGAACAGGTTGTAGTAGGGCAACTGCTGCATCTGGCGGGTAGCGGCATCCACCAGCTCCTGGCGGCCATAGCCCATATTGACGCACCACAGGCCCGCCATGCCGTCGAGAATGCGTTTGCCCTCGGAATCTTCCAGATAGACACCGCTGGCTTTGGTAATGATGCGCGAGCCCTTCTTGTTCAGGGCCTGAAAGTCGGTAAAGGGGTGCAGGTGGTGGCTGGCATCCAGTTGTTGCCACTCACGGGTTGTCTGCTGCATTTGTTGCTCCTCGGTTCCTTCGATTTAGCAAGATTCAGTCGTCAAATAGTCAGGTGAGTCGGCACGTTCGCAGCCACAGTCACTCACGGCGTGTCTGCTGCATTCGTTACTCCCCTGCGCCTTCGATTTGGCAAGATTCAATCGTTAATCAATCCAGGTGGCAGCGCTCTTTCGGCCACAACCACTCACAGGTGGCAGCCGCCACCTGACTCGCGTTCCGGTCTCTTCGATACAGGGACCGGGGAGGCCGACTCCGGCCCCCCCGTTACAGGGGGATCAGACGTTCAGCAGCAGGAACTCCCGCTCCCAGCGACTGATCACCCCGAAGTAGGTCTCGTACTCTTTGCGTTTGACCGCGACGAAGGCGCGGGTGAAGCGCTCGCCCAGCATCTCCTTGATGGGCTCGCACTGTTCGAGATGGCTGAGTGCCTCCTCCAGCGAGCGGGGCAGGCTGTAGGGCAGGTCATAGGCGCTCGACTTCATCTCCGGCAGCGGCTCCAGCTTCTCCATCATGCCGAGATAGCCACAGGCCAGAGTGGCGGCCAGCGCCAGATAGGGGTTGGCATCGGCACCGGCGAAGCGGTTCTCCACCCGCCGCGCGCTCGGGTCAGAGAAGGGCACCCGCAGGCCGCAGGTGCGGTTCTCAACCCCCCACTGGACGTTGCGCGGCGCGCTCTCGCCAAAGGTGAGGCGGCGGTAGGAGTTGACGTTGGGGGCCAGCAGGGCGGTCACCGCCGGGGTATATTTCTGCAGACCGGCGATAAAGTGCATGAACTGTTCGCTGTTGCCGCCGTTCGGGGTACCGAACAGGTTGTGGCCGTTCACATCTTCCAGACTCTGGTGGATGTGCATAGCCGACCCCGGTTCGTCACTCATCGGCTTGGCCATAAAGGTGGCATAAATGCCGTGGCGGTGAGCGGCCTCACGCATGGTGCGTTTGAACAGGAACACCTGATCCGCCAGATCGATGGCATCACCATGCAGGAAGTTGATCTCCATCTGGGCGGCGCCCGACTCGTGGATCAGGGTGTCCACTTCCAGCTCCTGCGCCTCACAGTAGTCATACATGTCTTCAAAGATGGGGTCGAACTCGTTGACAGCATCGATACTGAACGACTGGCGGGCGGTCTCAGGGCGGCCGTTGCGACCGACCGGCGGCACCAGCGGATAGTCGGGGTCCTCGTTGCGGGTGACCAGATAGAATTCCAGCTCGGGCGCCACCACCGGCTTCCAGCCCTGTTTTTCGTAAAATGACAGAACCCGACGCAGCACGGAGCGCGGCGCGATGTCGATCAGCTTGCCGTTGACGTCGAAACAGTCGTGGATCACCTGTGCAGTGGGCTCCAGCGCCCAGGGGACAAAACGGATGGTGTTGGGGTCGGGATAGAGCTGCATGTCCCGCTCCAGCGGGTCGATCATGCTGTCGTCATCCGGATATTCGCCGGTCACCGTCTGGGTGAAAATCACCTCGGGCAGACGCATGCCCCCTTCACGCAAAAACTTGTTGGCTGGGATGATCTTGCCCCGGGCGTTGCCGGTGAAATCCGGGAACAGGCACTCCACTTCCGTGATGCGATTGCTCTCCATCCAGCCTTTGATACTGTCCATGTTAAACCCCGACTTTACGGTTGCCATTGGCAAGGGTGTCTAATATATGGAACACCCTTGTTATAAAATTGTAATCAACATCACCATAAAAGCCCGCCATCAAGGGCAATGTCAAGCGGGCGTGTTTAAAAAACTATAAATAACGGCGCATATAATGGCCAAGGCGGCACCAAATACTAAACACTCAAATCCGTACGAAGCCCACCTTTCTCATCTTTGCAAAGGCGATGCCAACAGAGGGTGAAGCGGACGCCAGAGCCCGACCAATCCCCCGCAGGAACGGACCATTTTTTTGCAAGGGCGCACAATCCTTATCCTATTTGCTTTGCTTGGCTGCATTTTTTTGGTACAAGGCCCGCCCTGATTTGCACTCTCTTGCATGAAACAGGTGCAAATCGGGATACAAGGGCTTGGTCTGTAGGCAGACAGCCCCCATAAACAGGGATAATTGGGTTAGTAAACTGACTGGTAGTTAATCGTATGTGTGATTTCATGACTGAAGACCAACTGGCCTTTTACAAGGGGCAGATCGAGCGACAGATCGTCGAGCTCGAAGAGCGCCTGAACTCCCAGGCCAGCCAGGCCATCGCCACCGACACCAACGAGATGGCTGATGAAATTGACCGTGCCAGTATCGAGGAAGCCCGCCGTCTGGAGCTGAACCGCATCGAGCACGACAAGCTGCACCTGCGCAAGCTGCGGGGCGCATTGAAGCGCATCAGCGAAGGGGATTTTGGTTACTGCGAATCTTGCGGTGACGAGATCTCCCTCAAGCGGCTGCATGCCCGTCCGGAATCCCGTTTCTGCGTCGAATGCCAGAGCACCAAGGAATTTAACGATACCCACGTGTTCCGTCGCGTCGCCTGATTCTTCGAAGAACCGTCACCATTCTGGTGCAACAGACGCCAGCAAGGCAGGGCCCTGCGCTCAAACCTTGCACAACGCCTCGCAGCAAGATGGTGACAAGTTCTGTTAGACTCCGGACACCTTCCGGAATCTACAGGAGAACAGAGAGTGAAATGGCTCATCAAGCTGTGTTTGTGCCTGCCACTGCTGGCACAAGCACAGGTTCTGACGGTCAAGGTCCCCAGCCGTCCCGTCAACAATCTTGACCAGGAGTACCAGTACAAGCTGCTGGAACTGGCCCTGACCCGCTCCGGGCAACCCTTTCGCATCCAGCCTGTCGAACTCGACCTCAACCAGTTCACCCTCCAGCAGCAGCTGAGCAAGGGCAAGACCATCAACGTCTTCTGGATGGGCACCTCCAGCGAGCTCGAATCCTCCCTGATTGCCGTCCCCATTCCGCTGTTTCGCGGGCTGGAAGGATTGCGGCTGTCATTCATCCACGCAGATGCTCAGGAGAAGTTTAACCAGATCAATACCCTGGCCGACCTCAAACAGCTGAAGGCGGCACAAGGGGTCGGTTGGGCCGATAACAAAATTCTGGAAAATGCGGGTATCCCGACCTTATCCGGCCGATACAGCAGCCTGTTTCGCCTTATCAACGACGGCGACAAGATCGACTTCTTCCCGCGCGCCCTGGTGGAGATCTTCGCCGAGCGCAGCGAGCTGGTGGCGCAGTATCCCAACCTCGCCATCGAGCAGCACCTGCTGATCCGCTACCCCTTCGCCCAGTTCTTCTTCGTCAGCCCCGAATACCCCAAGCTGGCCAAGGCGATTCAGACCGGGCTGGAGCGGGCCTATGCCGATGGCAGCTTTATGAAGTTCTTCAATGACAACCCCAAGATCCGCGAAGCGCTCGCCAGCGCCAACCTCGATCAGCGGGTCACCATCGCCCTGCCCAATCCGGATATGACCCCGTTGCTAAAATCCATTCCGGCCCAATATTGGGAGTATCCACCACAGGGATAATCATCACGAGCGCCTGACCACGAAGGTCAGGCTGCGAGAACACAGTGCGCCAGGGAGGTGCCATGAAAGGAATCCAGGAGTGGTTTGCGGAGTATGGCCAGAGCCATCGCCATCCGGTCAACGTCGCCATCCACAAGCAGGCGGTGCCGGGCATCTATCTCTGCTCGCTGGCACTGCTCTGGTGTCTGCCACACGGGCCCTTGCCAGAGCCCCTCAACTGGGCGGCAGTGGCAGCCATTCCGGTGCTGCTGTTCTATCTGCAGCTGTCGTTTTCGCTGTTCGCGGGGATGGCCGGGCTGACCGCGCTCGGGCTGGCCTTCTGCCACCAATGGCAGGGGCCGCTGTTATGGCCCGCCGTGGCAGCGTTCGTGCTGCTCTGGATAGCCCAGTTTGTCGGCCACAAGATCGAGGGCAAGCGCCCCTCCTTCCTCGCCGACCTGCAATTTCTGCTGATAGGCCCCGCCTGGGTGCTTGCCAGCCTCTATCGTCGCCTGGGCATTCCCTATTGAGGAATGCCGGGCCAACAGGAGAGACCATGACACATAACCACACGCGACATAATGCCCTGCGCCGCGCCCTGCCCCTGCTGCTGGGGGCCCTGTTTGCCGGCCCGGCACTGGCCGACAAGGCCGACCCGGTCGGCGAAGTGAGCACAGCCTTCAAGCTGTTTGGCCCGAACCACAAGATCCTGGTGGAGGCGTTCGACGACCCGCGCATCGACGGCGTCGCCTGCTATCTGGCGCGCCCCAAGACCGGTGGCGTCAAAGGCGGGCTGGGACTGGCGGAAGATCCCTCCCACGCCTCCCTGTCGTGCCACCAGATCGGCCCCATCACCCTGCCCGAAAAGCTGAAAGCGGGGGAAGAGGTGTTCGATGTCAGCACCTCGCTGGTGTTCAAGGAGCAGAAAGTGGTGCGTTTTTACGACAAGAAACGCAATGCACTGGTTTACCTGACCTACAGCACCAAACTGGTGGATGGTTCGTACAAGAGTGCAGTCAGCGCTGTTCCCATTATGCCGTGGGGACAATAACCAGCCGGTTTGTCAGGTGATAGCTGACCCATTTTGTTGTAATTTGACGACACACACGCTGCGGAGCACATACCATGAAAGTCGCCGTATTCAGTACCAAGAGCTATGACAAAGAGCATTTCAACCAGGCCAACAGCCAGTACGGCTTCGACCTGGAGTTTTTCGATGTGCGGCTGGAGGCCAAAACTGCCCGACTGGCTCACGGCTTCCCGGTGGTGTGTCTGTTCGTCAATGACGATGCCGACCGCGAGGTATTGACCGAATTGGCCGCCAACGGTACCCAGGTGATTGCCCTGCGCTGCGCCGGTTACAACAACGTGGATCTGGCCGCCGCCAAAGAGCTGGGGCTGAAAGTGGTGCGGGTGCCCGCCTACTCCCCCGAGGCGACTGCAGAACACGCCGTCGGCATGATGATGTGCCTCAACCGCCGCATCCATAAGGCTTATCAGCGCACCCGCGACGCCAACTTCTCGCTGGAAGGGCTGGTCGGCTTCAACATGCATGGCAAGACCGTTGGCGTCATCGGTACCGGCAAGATCGGTTTGGCCGCCCTGCGTATCCTCAAGGGGTTCGGGGTTCGCCTGCTGGTGAACGATCCTTACCAGAATCCGGCAGCCATCGAGCTGGGGGCCGAGTACGTGGATCTCGATACCCTGTTCCGCCAATCCGATATCATCAGCCTGCACTGCCCGCTGTTCAAAGAGAACTACCACCTGTTGAACAAGGAGGCGTTCGCCAAGATGAAAGACGGGGTGATGATCATCAACACCAGCCGTGGCGGCCTGCTCGACTCCAACGCCGCCATCGAGGCGCTCAAGACTTCCCGCATTGGCGCGCTGGGGCTGGACGTTTACGAAGAGGAAGAAGATCTCTTCTTCTCCGACAAGTCCAACGAGGTGATCACCGATGACGTGTTCCGCCGTCTGTCCGCCTGCCACAACGTGCTGTTCACCGGCCATCAGGCGTTCCTGACCCGCGAGGCGCTGCACGCCATCGCCGATACCACCCTCGGCAATATCCGCGCTATCGAAAGCCTGGGCCGCTGCGACAACGAAGTGGAATAAGGGCTAATCCCTTCATCCTGTTCTTCATTGCGGTGCGCCGGGTTGTGAGACCCGGCGCCTTCGGGTAGGCTAGCCCCCCTTTTTTATTCAGGAGTCTGGCGCCCATGTTTATCGGATTTGATTACGGCACCTCCAACTGTGCCGTGGCCGTGATGGAACAAGGTAGCCCCAGGCTGCTGAATCTTGGCGCATCCCGCTATCTCCCCTCCACCCTGCATGCCCCCCACCGGGATGCTATCGCCGGTCTGCTGGCCGAAGGGCTGGCCCCCGCCCAGCAGGCGGAGTACCTCAAGCTGCGTGGCCCCGTGGTCACCCGCGCCCAGATGGTTCGCCGCCAGATGCGCGAAGAGGGACTGATCGACGAGCTGAGCTTTGGCGGCGCTGCACTGGAGCGCTATCTGGAAGAGCCGGACGACGGCTACTACATCAAATCGCCGAAATCCTTCCTCGGCGCTTATGGCCTCAAGGCCCCCCAGATCGCCCTGTTTGAAGATATCGTCTGCGCCATGATGCTCCACGTTCGCCAGCAGGCGGAGCAACAGCTCGGCGCCCCTATCCGCCAGGCGGTGATCGGTCGGCCGGTCAACTTCCAGGGTCTGGCGGGGGAAGAGAGCAACCAGCAAGCTATCGCCATCCTGACCGAGGCGGCCCGTCTGGCCGGTTTCGAGCAGGTGGAGTTCCTCTATGAACCGGTGGCCGCCGGGTTTGAATTCGAGGCGCGCCTCACCGAAGACGCCGTGGTACTGGTGGTGGATATCGGCGGCGGTACCACCGACTGCTCCATGCTACGGATGGGCCCCAGCTACCGCGATCAGCTGGATCGCAGCGGCGATTTGCTCGGCCACAGCGGCCAGCGGATCGGCGGCAACGACTTCGATATCCGCCTGACGGTGGAGGGGATGATGCCGCTGCTCGGCATGCACGAAACCCTCAAGACCGGCAAGCCGCTGCCCCACCCGCTGTTCTGGGATGCGGCCGCCATCAACGACGTCAGCGCCCAGAGCCGTTTCTACAGCCTCGACACCGCCCGCCAGCTGCAGGATCTGCAGCTCGACAGCCAACCCGGCAGCAAGCTGGGGCGTCTGGCCAACCTGCGGGCCCACAAGCTGAGCCACCAGCTGGTGTGGCGTGCCGAGCAGGGCAAGATCGCCCTCTCGGAGCAGGAACTCAATCGCCAGTCGCTGGCCGAGCTGGAAAAAGGGCTGCAAGCGGAGCTGACCCGCGAACAGCTGGCCAACGCCTCGGCCCTGCTGCTGGAGAAGATTGGCGAGCTGATGGACGAAGCGATTGCCGCCGCCGGTGTGCAGCCGGATCGCATCTTCGTCACTGGCGGTAGCGCCCGCTCGCCGCTGATCGCCAGCTTTATCCGCCAGAAGCTGCCGACCATCCCGCTTGAGGGTGGCGATGACTTCGGCTCGGTGGCTGCGGGTCTTGCCCGTTATGCCGAGCGGCTATTCGCCAACTGAGCCCTGAGATAGCGTAAATCGATGGCAACATCACCCGTGTGTTGCCATTAAGCGACAGTCGTGCGGGACAAGGGGCGACAGAAGCGGTCGGTCGTCCCCTCTCCCGCCCTGCTCCCGACTGCCCAAAAAGGGTATTCTTGACGCTCCCCCAACCGGAGCCCCCTCATGCCCAGATTGCCCTTTTTGCTGATCCCCCTGTTACTGCTCGCTGGCTGCAGCTCGACCGCCTTTGTTCAGCAAGATCTGCAACACCACCACTGGGTACTGAGCAAACTGGATGGCGAACCGATCAAGGCCCCCCGCGACAATCCCCCCGATTTCGAGATCGGCGAGCACTTCACCGTCAACGGCATCGCCGGTTGCAACCGCTATTTCGGTCAGGGCCATCTGGAAGATGACAAACTGTGGGTCACCAGTCTGGGCAGCACCGAAATGGCCTGCATGCCGCCGCTGGACACCATAGAGCAGGCCGTGCTGACCACCCTTACCGAGGGGGCGACCCTGAGCGGCACCAGTCAGAACCTGATCCTGCAGGGCAAACAGCACCGTTTGGAATACACCTTGCGCGACTGGGTGTTCTAGCGCTCACAAAGCCGCATCACAAACAGGAACATGTTGTCCGGCTGTGGCACAATATGAGGCAGAGTTCGCAACGGAGGCTGCCTCAGCCATGTCGATGGATCGCCTGTTTGACAAGATCAAACAACTCCCCACTATTCCCAAGCTGCTACACGAGTTGATGCAGAGCTTCAACGACGAGAATGCCCGCATCGACGAGATTGCGGCCAAGATCGCCATGGATCAGGTGATCAGCGTCAAGGTGCTGCGGATGGCCAACTCGGCCGCCCTGCGCAGGGGCAACGAAGTGACCTCCATCGAACAGGCGGTGATCCGGCTCGGCTTCAACCGGCTGCGCTCCGTGGTGGTCGCCTCTGGCATCATCGGCACCTTCAAGGCCCCGCCCAGCTTCGACAAGAACAAGTTCTGGACCGAGACCTTCCAGGTCGCCACCATCGCCAAAACCCTGGCGCAGGAGGCCAAGGTGATGGATCCCGAGACCGCCTTCACCTGCGCCCTGATCCACAACATCGGCGAACTGCTTATCCAGAGCACCTTGCCGGAAGAGGCCGAGCTCATCAACATGGCGATCCAGAACGGCAGCAGCCGGGTCGAGGCCCAGCGGGAGATGCTGGGCTACGACTATGCCCAGCTTGGTGCCGAGCTGGCGCGGCGCTGGAACCTCTCCGAGGCCTTCGTCGATGCCATCTCCCAGCAGCTTGACCCGCTCTCCCACGATCCGGTCAGCAAGGAGGCGGTGCTGATCCGCCTCGCCGTGTTTATCTCCTTCGCCTGGAACGCGGGCGTGCCTGCCCAGGCCATCATCGCCCGCTTCCCCAAACCGCTCGCCGATCAGCTGGGACTGGATCCCAAGTCGCTGGCAGGCCAGCTCGAAACACTGCATGAACAGGGTAATGCCCTCGCCGATCTTCTGACTCAATAAGCATCATGACCCATCCGTTTCTGTTTCATCCCCAGGTGGCGCCCTGGTTCAAAGAGAGCGCCGACGCACTGCAATTGACTCTTTTTAGCGAGCTGGATGCGCCGATCCGCGAGGTGTGGCTGCGCCACGAGCCGGATAACGAGGAGTACCTGATCCCGATGACGGCAGTCTCCACCCGCGATCGGCTGCAGGTGTGGCAGGCGACCCTGCCGCTCATCAAGGGACAGGATATCCATCTCTACAGCTTCAAGTGCCTCACCGACGAGGAGCAGTGGTGGCTGCACGGGGCGGGCGTCAGCGCGTCCATGCCGCCACGGGAGCAGCATTTTCGCTTCAACAGCCTGCACCAGCCACCGGCCTGGGTGCAGGATCAGGTGTTCTACCAGATCTTCCCCGACCGTTTCTGCAACGGCGACCCGTCGCTGAGCGTCAAGCATCACGAGTACGAGTACCGTGGCAAAGCGGTGATCAGCAAGGCGTGGGGCGAGCCGGTCAGTCGCCACGAAGAGGGCCACGGCGCCTGCGAATTTTACGGCGGCGACCTGGCAGGCATCGATGCCAAGCTCCACTACCTGCAATCTCTCGGGGTGACGGCGCTCTACCTCAACCCCATCTTCGATTCGCCGAGCAACCACAAGTACGACACACAGGACTACTTCAAGGTCGATGCCCACCTCGGCAGCAACGAACAGTTCGCCGAGCTGACCCGCAACCTGCACCAGCGCGGCATGAAGATCATCCTCGATGCGGTGGTCAACCACACCTCTACCGAGCACCCCTGGTTCTGCCCGCCACTGGGCGCCCAGAGCAACCCGGACTCCCCGTGGCGCAGCTTCTACACCTTTGATAAAGAAGGGGATTACGTCAGCTGGAAGGGCATTCGCAGCCTGCCCAAGCTCGACTTCTCCTGCGAGAAGGTGCAAGACGCCGTCTATCGGGCCGACGACGCCATCCTCCGTTACTGGATGCGCGCCCCCTACCAGATCGATGGCTGGCGCTTTGACGTCATCCACATGCTGGGGGAGCGCGGCACCGCCGAGGGCAACCGCAGCCATGTACGCGCCATTCGCGGGGCAGTGAAGCAGGAGAACCCGGACGCCTATGTGCTCGGCGAACACTTCTTCGAGGCGAGCCAGTGGCTGCAAGGGGATCAGGAGGACGGTGCCATGAACTACTACGGCTTCGCCCACCCGATCCGCGCCTTTCTGGCGGGGCAGGATATCGCCTACCACCCCATCAAGATCAGCGCCGAAGAGCTGGATCGCTGGCTCAAGCTGGCGCGGGCCCACATCCCGTTCAAGAACCAGCTGGCCCAGTTCAACCTGCTGGACAGCCACGACACCGCCCGCTTCCTCCACCTGCTGGGTGAAGACAAGCAGCGGATGCAGCTGGCCGCCACCCTGCTGCTCACCTATATCGGCGTGCCCTCCATCTACTACGGCGATGAAGTGGGGCTCTCCGGCGGCAACGACCCGGACTGCCGCCGCTGCTTCCCGTGGGATACCACAGACTGGGATCATGTGCTGCACGACCACTATCGTCGGCTGATCCAGATCCGCCGCCAGCGCCCCTCCCTGCGCCGTGGCGATATCCAGACCCTCTACGCCGGGCCCCACAGCTATGTGTTCGCCCGTACCCTGCAAAGCGATCAGGTGGTGGTGGCCTGCAACCGCCATCCGAGCGAGCCACGCACCATCAGCCTGCCCCTGTGGCAGACCGCCAGCCCCGCCAGCCGTTTCACCGATGCCTTCAACGGTGAGAAGTTTGAAGTGGTGCAGGGCGAGGTGCAGCTCACCATCCCCGCCAACTCGGCGAGAGTGCTGATCTCCAGCTGAGCGGGCAACTTACGCGCTGAAAAGCAAAACCGGAGCCCAAGGCTCCGGTTTTTTATTCCATTCAATCCACCATGACGTCTGGCCCCTAACCAGCCGCCATCAGTAGTTGATGCTGACGTAGGGCACTTCCGGCACCTGCCAGCGCTGCTTGAGGTAGACGGTGAGCACGAAGAAGAAGTTGGCCAGCAGGTTGGCGAAGCGATAGAGAATGGGATCGAAGGCCACCCCGCTCTCTTCCAGCCGGACCAGCAGCCGCACCACCTTCTTGCTGCCGCAGCGGCACAGATGGAGGGTGGGAATGGGCTGGGGCCCCTGTGGCAGCACAAAACCGGTGACGCTGCCGCGACTCGCCTCGTTGTAGTGGTCGTAACGGGCCTTGAGCCACTCAAGATCTGCATCGAAGATCCCCAGCTTGCCGCGTACCGAGCCGTTTAGGTTGTAGATAAGTCGCTGCAACGCCGCGAGATCCGCCAGCATGGGCTCGGTATCCGCATCCGGCGCAAGGTGTGACAGCACGGCCCCGACCTGACAGCAGAGCTCGTCGGTGGCGATTTCAAAATCACATTTGAACGAGGTTTCGAAGATAAAGGGGTAGCAGAGCTCGCGCTTGTCTCTTGGCTTCTTGGGGTTCATGGGGCAACCGGATTGGAGAAAAGGCCAGTTTGCCAGCCCCGAGAAGGGCTGGCAAACGGCAGGTCATTACTTGCGTAACGCGCTGTGGCTCAGACGCGCTTGCTGGCGGGCTCGGTGGAGGGCTGGAACTGGCTGATCATCCGCAGCGCCTCCAGCATCCGCTGGTTGAAGCTGGTGAAGCGATCGACCTGCGCCGGTTCCTCTTCACCTCTCGCGGCCAGCACGGCCGGGGTCAGCGCTTGTTGCTGGGATGGTGGCAGCAGGGTATCCGCCTGTTTCTGTACCTGATCCAGCTTCGGCAGGTAGTCGGCAAACGGCTTGAGCAGATCCTGCAGGGAGCTGGCCCCCTGATAGGTCTGGCTCAGCTTGACGCTCTGCTTGAGCTTGAGGGAGTAGGAGGCCAGCTGGCTGTCATCCAGTTTCAGCTCGCCCGCCTTGTCCAGCAGATCCTCGAAGTTGCCGGAGAAGAAGTTCCCCGCCAGCTCGTCGATCCCCTTGACCAGCTTGCCGATGGACTCCATCTCGTCGCTGCTGAGATCCCCCTCCAGCGAGAAGCTGAAGCTCTGGCTCGATTTGAGGCTGAACTGGCTGCCACTCTCGCTGGTCTGGGACTTGGTCTGCCAGCTGTCGTTGAAGCGCAGCACCACCTTGTCGCCATCCTTGGTCTGGATCTCCAGATAACCCTGCTGGCGACTGGCCATCTCGGCCTGTCCCATGTCGGTCGGAGAGACCTTGCCGAAGAACTCCTTCTCGAACTCCTCGAGCCCCTTCTGGATCAACTTATAGCTCTGATCGATACCGGTTTTGATATCGTCGTTGTCAGTCGCCCACTTGCCGAGCTGCTTCTTCGCCTCGTCAAAGCCCTTGTCGACCCCCTTGCGGGCCTGCTCCATCATCCCGGTCAGGTCGTCGTCAGATTTGCCATCGGCCCGTGCGGCACCAAGCCGCCCGGTCACGAACTGCAGCACGTTGTCCGCCACCGACTGGAAGTCGAACAGGGTCTCCGGGGTGATCTCCTCGGGCTCTTTCACCTTCGGAGCCTGATAGCCCTGGCCGTTGATCTCCAGCGAGAACTGCAATGCCTGCTGGATCAGCACCTGCGCCCACTTGGGCGGCTTGTGCAAGGAGACCGCCTCCTCGCTCTTGACCTGTTTCTGCTCCGCCTGTTGGGGCGATTTGGGAGAAACACCCACTCCCTTGGGTTGGGCTGCGCCCACGCCTTCGATCTGCATAATGTGTCCTCCCACCATGCCTGTAGATCAGCTATCGGCCTGACTGAACACTTCTTGACCACAAAATGCTGGACAATCTGCGGCTGGCTTTTAAAATCGGGCCCCTTTGGGTGGCCTGTTGCCTTCCCCCGATTTCGACCCGGCTCGGCCGGTGTGCATGTGAGGTATTTATGACCCAGTCCCAACAGCCTTCCGCGAACGCTCCGGCGCCTAGAACCGCGGCCGACTATCAGGCCCAACTCGACGAAAAGCGCGCTCGCCTCACCGAGCTGTTTGCCGGCTTCACCCTCCCGGCGCTGGAAGTGCAC
This sequence comes from Aeromonas sp. R1-2, assembly GCF_040908505.1. Lineage (NCBI taxonomy): Bacteria > Pseudomonadati > Pseudomonadota > Gammaproteobacteria > Aeromonadales > Aeromonadaceae > Aeromonas > Aeromonas sp. R1-2. Next base: position 84,029 of record NZ_JBFODU010000027.1, read on the forward strand.
AGCTCACCGGCGGAGTACTACCGGATGCGCGCCGAGTTTCGCATCTGGCACGAAGGGGATGACCTCTTCCACTGCATGTATGCCCCGGCGACCAAAGAGATCATCAAGATAGACCACTTCCCTACCGCCAGCCGCCTCATCAACCAGTTGATGCCGCTGCTGCTGGAGGGGCTGCGCCCACACCCGGTGCTGCGCCGCAAACTGTTCCAGATTGACTACCTCTCCACCCAGTCCGGCCAGATCATTGTCAGCCTGCTCTATCACCGCAAGCTGGAGGCCGAATGGCAACAGGCCGCCGAAGCGCTGCAGGCCGATCTGCGCGCCAAGGGGTTCGAGCTGCAACTGATTGGCCGCGCCCACAAGCAGAAGATCTGTCTGGGGGATGACTTCGTCATCGAACAGCTCAACGTGGCGGGTCGCCAGCTCATCTACAAGCAGGTGGAGAACAGCTTCACCCAGCCCAACGCCGCCATCAACGAGCAGATGCTGGCCTGGGCGCTGGATGTGACCAAGGGGAGCGAAGGGGACCTGCTGGAGCTCTATTGCGGCAACGGCAACTTCTCCATCGCGCTGGCGCAGAACTTCCGCAAGGTGCTGGCCACCGAAATCGCCAAGCCGAGCGTCGACTCCGCCCAGTTCAACATCGCAGCCAACGGCGTCGACAACCTGATCATCCTGCGCATGTCGGCCGAGGAGTTCACCATGGCGATGCGTGGTGAACGGGAGTTCAACCGCCTCAAGGGGATCGATCTCAAGAGCTACCAGTGCAACACCATCTTCGTCGACCCGCCCCGCGCCGGTCTCGACGATGCCACCGTCAAGCTGGTGCAGGAGTACGACAACATCCTCTACATCTCCTGCAACCCCGAGACACTGCAGGCCAACATGGCCGTGCTGGGCGAAACCCACGAAATCGCCCGTTTCGCCCTGTTCGACCAGTTCCCCTGGACCCATCACATGGAAGCCGGGGTCTATCTGCGCCGCAAGGCCGGTTGATTCAGGCAGACAGGAAAACAACAACAGGGCCGGATGGCCCTGTTTTGTTATTGGCTGAACATCGGCCTCACTCCAGCCGGAAGTGACCCACGATCTCCCGCAGCCGGTCGTAGGTCTGCTGCATCGCCACGGAGCTGGCGACCGTTGCCTCCCCGTTGTGGGTCAGCTGGCGGATCACTTCAGCGATGGCGCTCATGTTGCGATTGATCTCTTCGGCCACCGCGCTCTGCTGCTCCGCCGCCGTGGCGATATGGCTGATGAGATCGTTGATCTCCACTACTTCCCCTGCCATCAGATCCAGCGACTCGTTGACCCTGGTAGTGTTCTCGGCCGCCCCCTGACAGCTCTGCTTGGTGTTGCCCATGGCCTCCACCACAGTTCGGGTGCCCCGCTGCAAACTGGCCAGCATGGTCTGGATCTCCGCCGTGCTCTGCTGGGTACGGGCCGCAAGGGAACGCACTTCGTCTGCCACTACCGCAAAACCGCGCCCCTGTTCCCCGGCGCGGGCCGCCTCGATGGCGGCGTTGAGGGCCAGCAGGTTGGTCTGTTCGGCAATGCTGCCGATCACCCCCAGCACTGAGCCAATCTGCTGCACATCCTGCTGCATCGCCTCGATGGAGCGGGCAGTGGCTTCCACTTCGTCCACCAGCGCCATCACGCTGGCCATCGCCTGATCCACCACCTGACGGGACTGGCTCGCCAGCTGCTGACTCTGGCCGGTGAGCCGGGCGGTGCTGGCCGCACTCTCGGAGACGGAGACCGCGGTGCGGCTCATCTCGTTGATGGCAGTCACCACCTGCTCGGTCTCGCGTACATGGTCCGCCAGCAGGGACTGGGCGGCGCCGGTCTGGCTGGCCAACCCCTCGATGCCGCTGTTGAGCTGGCCGCTCGCCTGCCGCACCTCCCCCATCATCTCCTGCAACCGCTCGATAAAGCGGTTGATGCCGGCCGAGATCTGGCCAAGGTCATCCTTGCTGGTCACCGCCAGTCGGCGGGTGAGATCGCCGCTGCCGCGGGAGAGCTCCAGCACCAGATCCCGCAAGGAGAGAATGGGGCGATAGGCCACGTTGAGCGCCAGTATGGCAAGCACCATCACCACGATCGCCACGCCGCACAGCGCCATGATGATCTGGCCGTTGAGGGCCCTGGTCATGGCCCGGATGTAGTCAAGGTCGATATAGCCGGTCAGCATCCAGCTGCTGCCACGAATATCCAGCTGGTTGGGGCGTGCCTCGCTCTCCCCCTGCGGCTTGCTGTCATAGAGGCTGTTGCCCTGACTGTCGGCCAGCGAGAAGTAGCGGCCATCGCCACTCATCTTCTCCAGCAGGCTCTTGAACTCGCTCATGTCGAGGTAGTAGAGATAGGCGGAATCGGCACCGCGCGGCACCAGAATGGTGATGACCGGCTTGCCATCCACCTGTTGCAGCGGGCTGACGGTGATCTGGTTGTTGGCGGCGGGGATCAGCTTGCGCAGGGTATCGACTTTGGCGCTGTCGTTGATGACCCCGCTCACGTCGAAGGCCATGTCGCCGATCACTTTGACGATGTTGTGAAAGCCGGTCTCTTGCAGGGTCTTCTTGACGTTGGTCACCCCGAAGTTGAGGTTGGCGGCCAACAGGATCTTCTGATTGATGTCGCTGGCCAGCTTCTCTTTGACCAGAGTTATCTGCTCGGTGATGTTGTGGGTGGCCTGAGTGCGAATGTAGCCACTGATGAAGTGATTCACGCTGAGTCCGGCGGTGCCGATGGTGACCAGAATGGCCAGTAGCAGCAAGAGGTAAATCTTGACCTTGAATGGCATGGGTTCCCTCCAGAAGAGAGGGCTGGCAACGCCAACCCTCCCTGCCAATCGTTATTTCTTCTTGGCGTACTTCATGGAGTCCAGGGCCACCGCCAGAATGATAATGCCGCCCTTGATGATGAACTGCCAGTAAGGGCTGACGCCGATATAGGTCAAGCCATAGTTGATCAGGGTGAAGATAAGTACGCCGGTAATCACACCCGCGACCGTTCCCACCCCGCCAGCAAACGACACGCCGCCCACCACGCACGCCGCGATGGCATCCAGCTCGTACATGAAGCCGAGGTTGTTGGTGGCGCTACCGATCCGGCCCGCTTCCAGCATGCCGCCGAAGGCGTAGAAGACCCCTGCCAGCGCATAGATCATCACCAGATTGACCGCCACATTGACGCCGGAGACCTTGGCAGCCTCGGGGTTGCCGCCGATGGCGAAGATGTTTTTGCCAAAGCGGGTCTTGTTCCACAGCACCCAGACAAAGACGCTGGCGATGGCCGCGTAGAAGGTAAGATAAGAGAGCTTGAATCCTCCTATCCGGATAAACCCTTGGGCGAAGCTGGAGAAGCGGGGGTCAAACCCGGCCACCGGCGAAGCACCCACCGAGTCAAAGTAGAGGGAGTTGATACCGTAGACGATGATCATGGTGCCCAGGGTGGTAATGAACGGGGTGACGTTCAGGTAGGCCACGATCAGACCGTTGACCAGACCAATCAGCGCCCCCACCACACACACCAGCAGGATCACCGCAGGAATGGGCACCTCCCCCAACGTCGGGAACACCTTGTTGACGTTGGTCAACGCCTGCAACATGGTTGCCGCGATGAGTGCCGCCAGACCGACCTGACGACCGGCCGAGAGATCCGTCCCCTGAGTGATGATGATGCCCGCCACCCCCAGCGCTATGATGACCCGCACCGAGGACTGGGTCAGGATGTTGCTGAAGTTGGTGAGGCTCAGGAAGGAGGGCTCCTGGATCACGATGACCATGAGCAGCACCAGCAGCACCAGATAGATGGCGTTTTCCTTGAGCGCCTGCATCAGATTGAAATTTTTAGCCGACTCCATAAATGTCTTCCTGTCTCTAGAGGTACAGAGATGCCAGGCGCAGTATCTCGCTCTGGTCAGTTTCTTTGGTATTGACGATCCCGGCGACCCGGCCATTGCTCATCACCATGATGCGGTCGGTGATCCCCAGCAATTCCGGCATCTCTGACGAGATGATGATGATCCCCTTGTCCTTCTTCGCCAGCTCCAGGATGAGCTGGTAGATCTCGAACTTGGCCCCGACGTCGATGCCGCGGGTGGGCTCGTCGAGCATCAGGATCTCCGGCTGGGTCAGCAGCCAGCGACCGATGATCACCTTCTGCTGGTTGCCCCCGGAGAGGGAACCGATCTGGGTCTGCTGGGTCGGCGTCTTGACCCGCATGGAGTCGATCACCCACTGGGTATCGCTCTTCATCTTGTTGTCGCTGAGCAGCCCCATGGAGCCCTTGTAGCTGTCCATGTTGGCGATCAGGGAGTTGAAGGCGATATCGAGCCGGGAGTAGATACCGGTGGAGCGGCGCTCTTCCGTCACCAGCGCAAAGCCGTTGCGGATCGCTTCGTGGGCGTTGTGGTTGGCCACCTCTTTGCCGTGCAGCTTGATGCTGCCCTGGCTGCGATCGCGAATACCGAACAGGGTCTCGACGATATCGGTGCGCTTGGCCCCCACCAGTCCGGCGATGCCGAGGATCTCCCCCTTGTGCAGGTTGAAGGTCACATCCTGAATGGAGGGCTGGTTCTTCGCCGTCAGGTGTTCGATCTCGAGGATCACCTCTTTCGGCTGGTTGGTTTTTTCCGGGAAACGCTGGGTCAGTTCACGGCCGACCATCATCCCGATGATCTGATCCATGGTCATGCCCTTGAGCGGCTGGGTTGCCACCCACTGGCCATCCCGCAATATGGTGATCTCGTCACAGAGCTGGAAGATCTCCTCCATCTTGTGAGAGATGTAGACGATGCCGCACCCCTTCTCCTTCAACTTGTTGATGATCTTGAAGAGGTGGTTCACCTCTTTCTCGGTCAGGGAGGAGGTGGGTTCGTCCATGATGACGATCTTGGCGTCGTAGGAGAACGCCTTGGCGATCTCGATCATCTGCATCTGGGAGACCGACAGGGTCGCGACCTTCACCTTGGGGTCGATGTCGATATCCAGCTCATCGAAGATGCGCTTGGTGTCGTCATACATCTTGCCGTGGTCGATAAACCACCCCTTGGTGGGGTAGCGGCCGAGCCACATGTTGTCCATCACGGTACGCTGCAGCACCAGGTTGAGCTCCTGATGCACCATGGAGACGCCATTTTCCAGCGCCTCTTTGGAGGAGGTGAAGTTGATCTCCTGCCCCTTGAAGAAGATCTTGCCCTGATCCTTCTCGTAAATGCCGAACAGGCACTTGAGCAGTGTGGATTTTCCCGCTCCGTTCTCGCCCATCAACGCATGCACAGAATGAGGACGGACCCGTAAATTGACATTATCGAGTGCCTTGACGCCGGGAAAGCTCTTACTGACGTCAATCATCTCCAACAGCCATTCTGATTGTTGCTGTGTTGTCATATCAGCCATCACATCTGGTTGAAAAAAGGGCAAGGGGATCTCCCTTGCCCTGGAGGAGGGAATTACTCGAATTGGGACAGGTTGTCTTTATCCACACCGACGTAGGCAACACGCACTACCTTGTCGACGATATTCCACTTGGTGCCTTCACCGGCCGGTTTGCCTTCAGCCAGGTTCTTGGTCAGCTCGAAGGTGGCCTTGGCCTGGTTGGCCGCATCGTTCAGCACGGTACCCGCCATGGCACCGCTCTTGACCATGGCCAGCGCTTCCGGCAGCGCATCGACGCCGAATACCGGAATGGCAGTCTTGCCCTGGGCTTTCAGTGACTCGACTGCACCCATTGCCATGCCGTCGTTGTTGGCGATGACCACTTCGATCTTGTTGGCGTTGGGGCCGGAGATCCAGGCATCCATCTTGTCTTTCGCCATAGCGGTATCCCACATACCGGTATCCATGTGCAGTTGCTCGGTCTTGACGCTGCCATCGTTCAGGGTCTTGACCACGTAGGAGGTGCGCGCTTCGGCATCCGGGTGGCCCGGCTCCCCTTTCAGCAGCACGAACTGGATCACGCCATCCTTGTTCAGGTCCCACTCCGGATGGGCTTTCCAGTGTTTGGCAATCAGCTGACCCTGGATGATCCCTGACTCCTTGGAGTCGGTGCCCACGTAGTAGGCCTTGTCGTAGCTGGCCAGATCGGTAGCGCTCGGCTCCTTGTTGTAGAAGACCACCGGGATATCTTCGCCACGGGCTTTCTCAATCACCACCGGTGCCGCAGCCGGGTCAACCAGGTTGATGGCCAGCGCCTTCACCCCTTTGGCCAGCAGCACGTCGATCTGGTCGTTCTGCTTGGACTGGTCGTTCTGGGAGTCGTTCATCAGCAGTTCCACCCCCGGAGTGGCTGCCGCCTCCTTCTCGATGGCCTTGCGCACGACCGCCATGAAGTTGTCGTCGTACTTGTAGACGGTTACCCCGATACGGGTGTCAGCCTGGGCATTGGCTCCAGCCATCATGCCCATCAGCAGGGCGGCAACTGTGGTCAGTTTTTTCATTATGTGTGCTCCGATGTGTCTATCTGTGTTGTAGGGTGGCGAGCAATTGAGCAAGCGCCAATCAATGTAATCAGTTTGTTGTCATTTCTTCTGTGATCATGACGACAAAATGAAAACGTTTACACTCTGTTACATTGAAACTTTATATTTATTTTTCAAATACATATAAATAAAAATCAGATTTGAGACTCAATCTTTCCCACTGCATTGAGGCTAGTCGTTACTGGTCTGTTGTCAAAATGGCGCACTGGCTCGACAGTCGCCTCCATAGCTGGCTTAACGGAGAGTGCAGCCCCAACGGTAACGGCGCTCAAGCAGTTGATACTCGGGACGCACGCTCTGGCTCCAGGAGTCATCCCCGCCCACCCCCATATGGGCGCCATCGAGGCAGACCCACAGCCCCTCTTCGACCACCAGATCGCTCTGGTGACGGGCGGCGGCCAACTGCTGCTGACTGAAGCGGCTGGCACTGAAATGGAAGCTGCCGTTCACCGTCGTACTGCCCAGCTGCAACTGGCGGGTATCGCAGCGCAAGCCGTTGTCACTCGGGAAAATGTAAGGGGTGTGCATCGCCTCCAGCGGCAGGCTCCAGCGCCCCAGATCGGCGCCCAGCAGGCGATCCGGATAGTTTTCGTGCGGCCCACGCCCCAGCCATTCGGCTCGCGCTGGTACCTCGGCCAGATGGAGCAGCAGACCGATCCGCGGCAGCGAAGGCAGCGCTTGCGCCAGCTCGGTCTCTATCTCCAGGCTCATGGCTCCATCGTCGGTAAAGCGGTGATGCCAGTGACTCACCAGCAGCAGCTCATCGTGGTGGAAGTAGCCATGACTAACCCGGATATCCCCTCCGGCGACCGCGATCCCCAGACAGCGGTGCTGCCACTGACCGAGGCCACAGCCCTGCCAGCGGGCAATCCAGGAGTTGGGGTCAGCCTGATCCGCTTCGCTGGTGCCGATGTCGTTGTCGAGCGGCGCGCGGTAAAAGTGATCCATGATCGGCGCCAGCAACTGCTCCTGCCCCGATTTTTGCCAACTGGTGATGCGACCGCTCTGCTTGTCGAGCCGCCACTGACTGTTTGCGGTGGTGATCCGCCAGCCATCCGGCTGTTCGCTCAGGGTGGCGGCAGCGGCGGGAGCAGGGAGGGCAAGGGGGGTAGGCAGGGTGAACTGCTGACGGGCGACCTTGTGATCCACCTGCGACCATAGGGTTTCCTGTGGCTGCACGATGGCCAGATCGAGCCAGGTCAGTGAGCCTGCCGCAAAGGGGGGCAGCCTCTCGCTCAGGGTCAACTCGACCACCCCTTGCGGCACCAGCATGAGGGAAACCTCCCCCTGCTGCTGCACATGACCGTTCTCGCACAGCTGCCAGCAAAGCCGCTCGTTGTCGGTTTCCCGAAACAGGTATTCACTCTCGATCCGCACCCGCAGCGGGGTGTGCTCAAGCAGAGTGAAGCGGAACGGCTGCTGGGCACGCTTCGCCTCGCACAGGGCGGGATGGGGAGTGCGATCCGGGAACAGCAGGCCGTTGCAGCAGAACTGGCGATCGTTTTGCACATCACCAAAATCGCCGCCATAGCCCCAGTAGTGGCGACCATCGGCGGTGTATTTGTCGAGCCCCTGATCGACCCAATCCCAGACAAAGCCGCCCTGCAGACGTGGATGATCGCGAAACGCCTGCCAGTAGTGGGCGTAGCCCCCCAGACTGTTGCCCATGGCGTGGGCGTACTCGCAGAGGATCAGCGGCCGGTGCTCGCCGGGCAGGCCGATCCACTTGGCCAGCGCCCACTTGGGCACCGCCGGGAAGGGCTGATCCTGATGGGTTCTGGCATACATTGGGCAGATGATGTCGGTCGCCGGGGTATCTGCCCCGCCCCCCTCGTACTGCACCGGACGGCTCGGGTCGCTGCGCTTGATCCAGCCATACATGGCATCGTGGGCTGGGCCGTAACCCGACTCGTTGCCGAGCGACCAGATGATGATGGAGGGGTGGTTGAAATCCCGCGCCACCATGCGGGTCGCCCGCTCCAGAAAGGCGTTGCTCCAGGCGGGATCCCGCGCCAGCCGCCCCATGGGAGTCATGCCGTGGGTCTCCAGATTCGCCTCGTCCACCACATAGAGACCGAGCCGATCGCAGAGGCGATAGAAGTCGGGGTGGTTGGGATAGTGGGAACAGCGCACCGCATTGAAGTTGTGCCGCTTCATCAGCAGCAGATCCCGCTCCATGGTGGCGCGATCAATAGCATAACCCTTGGCGGGATGGTGTTCATGACGGTTGGCACCACGAACAAGCAGCGGCTGACCGTTGACCCGCAGCAGACCACCACGGATCTCCACCACCCGAAAGCCCACATCGCACGCCTCACTCTCGATGGCGCGGCCCTGCTCGTCCAGCAGGGTCAGGGTCAGGCGATAGAGATGAGGCGTCTCGGCGCTCCACTTGCGCGGCGCAGCCACGTCGAGCCAGAACTCGGCGCGATCGTCATACGCCCCTTTTTCATCAATGGCTTGGGTGCCGATTGGCTGGCGCAGGGTCGCGACCCGCTCGCTACCGTCATAGAGATTGGCCTCCACCGACAGACCGGCCCCATTGGCGACTTGCAGGGCAATCTTGAGACGGCCATCCCGATAGCAGGCATCCAGCTCGGGGGTCACCCACATATCCATCAGATGGCGGGACGGTTTGTGCAACAGGCTGACGGAGCGGAAGATCCCCGACAGCCACCACATATCCTGATCTTCCAGATAGGAGCCGTCGGACCAGCGCAGTACCAGCACCGCCAACCGGTTGCGACCGCTCTGCAGATAAGGAGTCAGATCGAATTCGGCGGGCAGGCGGCTGTCCTGGGAGTAGCCGACCCAGCGGCCGTTGCAAAAAAGGTGGAAGGCACTGCTCACCCCGTCGAAGATGATCCGGCTCTGGCCGCTTGCCAGCCAGTCGGCGGGCAATTCGAACTCGCGGGAGTAGCAACCGGTGGGGTTCTCTGCCGGCACCCGGGGCGGATCGCAGGGAAAGGGGTACTTGATATTGGTGTAGATGGGGCCATCGGTGAGCGGCCGCGCAGCCGGATAGGCGGCATCCAGCTGCCAGTTGCCCGGCACTGTAATGGGGCAGGCATCCACCAGATCCTGCGCCAGCCAACTCTCGGGCACCCGCTCGGGAGCGGCAAAGAAGGAGAAGCGCCACTCGCCATCGAGCAAGAGACGGGAGGAAGAGGCCAGATCACCCCTGGCATCCGCTTCGCTGCGCCAGCTGAACATGGGAGTATGGGCAGCCAGCCGGTTTACCGATGTAATGGCCTGAGTCTGCCAATCCTGACGCGCCACTATCTCCCTGAGCATTCACTCTCTCCCTGCTGATTGGAAAACGTATTCAGTCTAGAGAAGTATGACGCAGGGAACGGCGATCTCGCTCACACAGATGTAAACGATTACACTAATTTTGTTAAGTAAAGCGGAGTAAAAATGATTAAAAATAGGTAAAACAATAACTGTGCAAGAAACGGCCCCGAACAGGGCCACAAAAGGGGGCTATCCGGCCCGAACCGGTGCCACCGAGTGGCGATTGATCAGGGTGGGGGTATAGATCCGGCTCTGGGTCGCGTCACTCTCCCCCGCCGCCAGCTGAATGGCCAACTTGGCCGCCTGGGCCGCCATCAGCTCGATGGGATAGCGCAAGGTGGAGAGCTTGGGCCTCAGGTATCTGGCATAGATGATGTCATCGAAGCCCACCACCGAAACCTCCTCCGGCACTCGCAGGCCGTTGTCCGCCAGCACTGAGATGGCGCCAGCCGCCATGGCATCGTTATAGGCCACCACGGCGGTCACCTTGAGCCCCTTGGCCAGCAGGTTGAGCATGGCACGCTCCCCCCCCTCCTCGTTCGGCGTGCCACTCTCGATAAGCTCGGGATCGGCTGCCAGACCGGCTTCCATCAGTCCATCCTGATAGCCCTGCAGACGCAAGGTGGCATCCTCGATGGCGTGATCCGAGCTGATAAAGGCGATATGGCGGTGACCCAGTTCGATCAGGTGGCGAGTCGCCGTAGCCGCACCCAGCCGATTGTTGAGGGCGATGCAGCGTCCCTTGAGGGCCGGAATATCGCGGTTGATCAGCACCATGCCGGGCACTCGCATGGCGTAATCGTAAAGTTCCTCGTCGCTCAGCGCCTTGCTGTGCACCACCAGCGCCTCGCAACGCTTGCCGATCAGCAGCTCGATAGCCTCACGCTCCTGACGCGCCTTGTGAAAACCGTTACCCATCAGCAGGTGAAGGTTCTGCTCGACGGCGATGCCGGAGACACCCTTAACCAGTGCACCGAAGAAGGGATCGGCCACGTCACCGACCACCACCCCCATGGTGTCGCAAGTCTGGCTGACCAGTGCCCGCGCGTTGGCGTTGGGGGTGTAGCCCAGTTCAGCCATGGCCTTCTGCACCACTTCGCGAGACGCGGCGCTGGCCTTGGGGGAGTTGTTCATCACCCGTGAAACCGTTGCCACTGACACATTGGCCAAACGGGCGACATCCTTGATGGTGCTCATACTGTTTTCACTTCTTTCACTGTGCAATAGAGCGCCATTATACCCAGCAAACCCATTGAAAACAGGGATGAAACGTATATCTGCCGTCAGGATGATCACAAAAACAGTGTAATCGTTTACACTGTTTTGCAAGCAAGCTCACAGTTTGGTCGCCACACCCTCGGCTAGACTGCTTACAGACACTTTTCAGTGGAGAGCAAGATGAACGTTCTGGTCACCGGCGGTTGCGGATATATCGGCAGCCACACCTGTCTGGCCCTGCAAGCGGCAGGTATGAATCCCGTGGTGGTCGACAACCTCTGCAACAGCAAGCGCAGCGTATTGACTCGAGTCGCGGCTATCAGCGGCCAGCAACCCGTGTTCTATCAAGGAGATATTCGCGATGCCGCCCTGCTGGACCGGATCTTCGCCGAACAGCAGATCGATGCGGTGATCCACTTTGCCGCCCTTAAGGCGGTTGGCGAGTCGACCCGCATTCCGCTGGATTACTACGAGAACAACCTCAGCGGCACCCTCACCCTGCTGCAGGCGATGAAGCGGGCCAATGTGCACAATCTGGTGTTCAGCTCCTCGGCCACCGTCTATGGCGATCCCGCCAGCCTGCCGATCCGCGAGGATTTCCCTCGCAGCGCCACCAACCCTTACGGGCGATCCAAGCTGATCATCGAGGAGATCCTCGAAGATCTGCAGCTGGCCGAGCCCCACTGGAGCATGACCCTACTGCGCTACTTCAATCCGGTCGGCGCCCACGAATCGGGCACCATGGGTGAAGACCCGCAAGGGATCCCCAACAATCTGATGCCCTATATCACCCAGGTCGCCATTGGCCGTCGCGACTGCCTGTCTGTCTTTGGAAACGATTACCCCACCCCGGATGGCACTGGTGTGCGCGACTACATCCACGTGATGGATCTCGCCGAGGGGCACGTCAAGGCGCTGCAACACTGCGCCGGCAAGGGTGGCGTGCACACCTATAACTTGGGCACAGGCCAGGGCCAGAGTGTGTTGCAGCTGGTCGCCGCTTTCTCTGCAGCCTGTGGCAAGCCGCTGCCATTTCGCATCGAACCGCGCCGCCCGGGCGATATCGCCGCCTGCTGGGCCGATCCGGCCAAGGCGCAGCGTGAACTGGGCTGGCAGGCGACCCGCAACATCGACGCCATGTGCGCCGACAGCTGGCGCTGGCAATCCGCCAATCCGAACGGTTACGAGGAGTAGGCCTACCTGCTCCCCGGTAATAAACGACTCTATTTTTCAATACCTTACTCAGGAGAGATGATGTTCAACCCCGTCGATCATCCCCATCGCCGCTTCAACCCGCTGACCAGCCAGTATGTGCTGGTCTCCCCCCACCGGGCCAAACGCCCCTGGCAGGGACAGGTAGAGAAGGTGAGTCAGGCCCCCAAACAGGCCCACGATCCCGACTGCTTCCTCTGCGCCGGAAATACCCGGGTCACCGGTGACATCAACCCCGACTATCAGGGCACCTTCGTCTTTACCAACGACTTCGCCGCCCTGATGCAGGATACTCCGGCCGCCGACAACGCTGGCGACCCCCTGCTGAAGCTGGAAGCCACCCGCGGCACCAGCCGGGTCATCTGCTTCTCGCCGGATCACGGCAAGACCCTACCCGAGCTGCCGCTGCCCGCCATCGAAGGGGTGATCACCACCTGGATGGATCAGGTCGCCGAACTGTCGGCCCAGTGGGAGTGGGTGCAGGTGTTTGAAAACAAAGGGGCCGTCATGGGCTGCTCCAACCCGCACCCCCACGGCCAGATCTGGGGCAGCGACTTCCTGCCCAACGAGATCGCCCGCGAAGAGCAGCACCAGCGCGGCTGGCTGGCCGAGCACGGCCGCCCCATGCTGCTGGAGTATGTGGAGCGGGAGCTGGCGGATCGCTCGCGCATCGTGGTAGAGACCGAGCACTGGCTCGCCGTGGTTCCCTTCTGGGCCGCCTGGCCGTTCGAAACCCTGCTGCTGCCCAAGGCGCACGTCCCCTCCATGCTGAACCTGACCCAGGCCCAGCAACAGGATCTGGCGGTGGCGCTCAAGGAGCTCACCAGCCGCTACGACAACCTGTTCGAGTGCAGCTTCCCCTACTCCATGGGCTGGCACTTTGCACCACCAAAGTCGGATTGCCCCGAGGCCTGGCAGCTGCACGCCCACTTCTATCCGCCCCTGCTGCGCTCCGCTACCGTGCGCAAATTCATGGTGGGCTTCGAGATGCTGGCCGAAACCCAGCGCGACCTGACTCCGGAGCAGGCTGCCGAGCGGCTGCGTACCCTGAGCCCCATTCACTACACCCAGACCAGCCACACCAATGAGGAGGCCCTATGACCCCCAGCCAACGCGTCAGCACCGTTTTTGCCGAGCAATTTGCCAAAGCGCCCGATCTGCTGGTGCGTGCCCCCGGCCGCGTCAACCTCATCGGTGAACATACCGACTACAACGACGGCTTCGTGCTGCCCTGCGCCATCGACTACGAGACCTGCGTTGCCATCGGCCTGCGCGATGACCGACAAGTGCAGGTGATCGCCGCCGACTACGACAACCAGCGCGACCAGTTCGACCTCGACCAGCCTATCGAGCACCACCCCAGCCAACGCTGGAGCGACTACATCCGCGGCGTGGTGAAGTATCTGCAGGAGCGCGGTTATGCCCTGCGCGGCCTCGATCTGGTGGTCTCCGGCAACGTGCCGCAGGGGGCGGGGCTCTCCTCCTCTGCCTCGCTGGAAGTGGCCATCGGTCAGGCCTTCAAGGAGGCGCTGGGGCTCGACATCAGCCAGGCCGAGATAGCCCTCAACGGTCAGCAGGCGGAGAACAAGTTCGTCGGCTGCAACTGCGGCATCATGGATCAGATGATCTCCGCCAGCGGCAAAACAGACCACGCCCTGCTACTCGACTGTCGCTCGCTGGAGACCCGCCTCATCCCCATGCCGGCGGATCTGGCGGTGCTGATCGTCAACTCCAATGTGCGCCGCGGTCTGGTGGACAGCGAATACAACACTCGTCGCCAGCAGTGTGAAGCGGCCGCCCATCACTACGGGGTCAAGGCGCTGCGCGACCTCGATCTGGCCGGACTGGAAGCGGGCAAAGCCGGGCTGGATGAGGCCTGCTATCGCCGTGCCCGCCACATCGTCGGTGAAAACGCCCGCACCCTGGCGGCCGCCGATGCGCTGGCGAGCCACGACCTGACCCGCCTCAGCGAGCTGATGGCCGAGTCGCACGCCGCCATGCGCGATGACTTCGAGATCACAGTGCCCGCCATCGATGGTCTGGTGGAGATCATCAAGGCTAAAATCGGCACAGATGGCGGCGTGCGGATGACCGGCGGCGGCTTCGGCGGCTGTGTAGTCGCCCTGCTGCGCCCCGAGAAAGTGGCCGAGGTGATTGCCGCCGTCGAGGCGGAGTATCCGGCCATCTCGGGCCTCAAGGCCGACTGCTACGTCTGCTCTGCCAGCGCCGGTGCAGGCAAGCTATGAGCAGCGCCATGACCCCGTTCGAACTGGAAAATGAAGAGGGGCTGCGGCTGCGCGGCCTCGACTTCGGCGCCACCCTCACCTCCCTCACCCTGCCGGTGGCGGGCAAACGGCGCGAAGTGCTGCTGGGTTGTGCCGACAACGCCTATCCCACCCAACAGGTGTGGCTGGGCGCGGTGGCAGGACGCTTTGCCAACCGCATCGGCGGTGCCGAGCTGGTACGTGATGGCCAGCACTGGCCGCTGGATGCCAATCAGGCACCCAATTGTCTGCACGGCGGGCAGGCGGGCTTTCATCGCAAGCAGTGGCAGATCAAAGAGCTGGAGGCGGATCGGGTCAAGCTGGCGTTGCTCTCGCGAGCGGGGGATCAGGGCTTTCCCGGCAATCTGCGGGTCACCCTGGAGTACCGGCTTGAGCAGAGCGATCTGGTGGTCGATTTTGTGGCCAGCACGGATGCCGCAACGCCGGTCAGCCTCACCAGCCACGCCTACTTCAATCTCGATGGGCAAACCGATGGCGGCGATATCCGTGACCACCTCATCAGCATCAATGCCGACCACTTCCTGCCGACCGACCCGAGCGGTTTGCCGATCGCCATCACCCCGGTGGAGGGGCCGCTCGATCTGCGCCAAGAGCGCCTTGTCGGGCTGGATTGGCTGAGCCATCCCCAGCAACAACAGGCCAAGGGATACGACCATGCCTTTGTGCTCAACGGCCCGGCGCAGGAGTGGGCAGCTCGCGTGGTATCGGGTGACAGACAGCTGGCGATGGAGGTCTACACCAACCAACCCTCGCTGCAGTTTTACACCGGCAACTGGCTGGCCAACACCCCGAACCGTAGCGGCCAGTCGCACCGGGATCACGACGGCTTCTGTCTTGAGGCGCAACAGCTACCGGACAGCCCCAATCGCCCCGAGCTGGGCGACCCCTGGCTGTTGCCGGGCGGGCGTTATCACCACCAGACCCGCTACCGTTTTATCCGCGACTGACTTAAAGGTTTCATGATTTTTACATAGCCTCAGCAGTCACTATCGAGCAAGATAAGCCGCCCCGAGACCCTCCCGGGGCGTTTTTACATCAACGAAGTGAAGGATTGTTTGTTCGATGACTGACACTTATAGCCTGCTGGTCGCCTTTATTCTGGGCGTCGTCGAGGGGCTGACCGAGTTCCTCCCCGTCTCCTCCACCGGCCACATGATTATCGTCGGCCATCTGCTGGGCTTTGAAGGGCCCAAGGCTGCCACCTTCGAAGTGGTGATCCAGCTTGGCTCCATCCTCGCCGTCGTCGCCGTCTTCTGGCGCCGCCTGTTTGGCCTGATTGGCATCCACTTTGGCCAGAAGCCCTCTCAGGATCATGCCACCCTGTCGCTGATCCACGTCATCCTCGGCATGCTGCCCGCCATCGTGGTCGGTCTGGCCATCCACAGCTGGATCAAGGCCAACTTGTTTGGTCCACAGACCGTAATGTACGCACTGGTCGCGGGGGGCATCCTGCTGATCATCGCCGAGAAGTTCCGCCCGGCCGTCACAGCCGAAACCCTGGATGACATCAGCTACAAGCAGGCGTTCGGCATCGGTCTGTTCCAGTGTCTGGCCCTGTGGCCCGGCTTCTCCCGCTCCGGCGCCACCATCAGTGGTGGCATGCTGATGGGGATCAGCCGTCACGCCGCCGCCGAGTTCTCCTTCATCATGGCTGTGCCCATGATGGTTGCGGCCAGTGGGCTTGATCTCTACAAGAGCCGCGATTTCCTCTCGATGGCCGACTTCCCGATGTTTGCAGTGGGCTTTATCACCGCCTTCGTGGTAGCGATGTTTGCGATCAAGACCTTCCTGACATTGATCCGCCGCATCGACTTTATCCCGTTCGCCATCTACCGCTTTATCGTGGCATTCGCCGTCTATCTGGTGTTTGTCGCCTGATCGGCAGCCTGCAATGAAATGACAAAAGGGACCAACTTGGTCCCTTTTTCTATGGCGTCATGGTGCTTAGTAGAGGTGCTGGCTGATGCCGTTCAGCAGCCGCGACAGCCCCTTGGTGAACTGCACCGGCGCATCCTGCACCGTGTAGCAGAGGCAACCGTCCGGCGTATGCGGACTGTGGGAGTGGCTGGCATCGCGCCAGATGAAATCCCCCGCCTTGTAAAGGGTATCGCCATCCTGAATATTGCCCGCCAGCAGCAGGGTCAGCTCATAACCCTGATGGGTGTGCTCGGGGATGCGGCCGCCCGCTTCGATATGGAGCAGGCTGGCGCGCGCCCCCATCTCGTCCAGCGGCAGACTCTGCTGACGAATGGCCCCGATATGACGCCACTTGGGCGAACGGTAGCGGGCCAGCACCCGTGGCAAACGGTAGGCCTGCCCGGCTACCTCCAGCTCGCCGTGCTGCGTTCGGGGCTGGTCATGTGTTGGCTCGGAGAGGGGCTCTGCCAGCGGCTGCGCCAGAATATCCGCCAGCATGGCGTCGAATCCGGCGTCCAGTCCCACTTCATCGCGGGAGTCCAGCTCGGGCTCTGCTGGCGAGGCAAGATATTGCTGCGCCAGCTCCTCTTCGAATGTCTTCAGTCGGGCAGCACAATCGGGGCAGAGTTCACAGTGAGCGGAGAGCCCTACCGCCAGCGGCAGAGGGAGCTCGTCGGCGGCGAAGGCGCGCAGCATAGGGTTGGTCGGATGGGCTTTAATCATGGCCTTGCTCCACTTGCTCTTTCAGTTTCTGTAACGCCAGCCGGAGGCGGGACTTGATGGTGCCGAGCGGCACGCCGAGTCGCTCCGCCAGCTCCTGCTGGGAGAACTCCTGCAGATAGATGCCACGCACCACCTGCTGTTGCGGCTCCGGCAGGGTGCCCAGATAGTGGGCCATCTGACGGGTCAGCACCGCATCCTCACCGCCGCTCAGGTGCTCCTCTTCGGCCTGAAACTCCAGCACCGGCCACAGCTCCTCGGCACAGAGATCCTCCTTGCTGGCGCGACGACGGCGCAGCATGTCGAAGCACTGGTTGCGCATCACGGTATAGATCCAGGTGGTCGGCGCCCCCTTCTCGGGGTGGTAGAGACGCGCCTTCTGCCACACCAGCAGCATGGTCTCCTGCACCAGCTCCATGGCGTTGGCTTCGCTGCCGAGGTGGCGCAGGCCGTAGCTGCGAATACGCGGCGCAAAGTGTTGGAACAGGCGGGCAAAAGCAGTCTTGTCGGCCTGCTCTGCCACCCTGATCAGCAGAGATTTGAGGTCGCCATCCGGGTTATCCATCACGGGCGAGGTCCTGCGTATGGTCGAGTGTGGTTGGCCAGTATATGCCATTGCGCCATCCCTTTGGTGTGCTGTCGAACATGCTGTGGTGATGACTTGTACGGCGCTGCGGCAGTGGCGGATCAGCGGGTCAGAAAAAATCAGTGGCTGGCCACCAGTACCCCCTTGAGCAGGGCGATGGCGGGCTGATTGTCGGCGGCAGCTAGCAGCAACTGCTTCTGCTCGGGGGGGATCGGCAGCACCTCCAGCCAGCGCTGGGCCACCCAGTTGCCATCGTCCCAGCAGGGGGCGGGATAGAGGGCGGCATAGTCGGGATAGTCGGCAAACACCTCCCGCAATGCCTCGACCAGCGGTTGCTGATCGGGATGGAGTCGGCGGGGCGGCCAGGCCGTCAGCGGCGTCACCTCGCCGATACGCAGGCCATCGGGCTCCAGCCACAGATCCTCTATCTGCACCCGCTCCATCCCCTGCACCGTGATCCCCAGCATGCCGTCCGGCAGCCGGTCGAAATCGATGATGGTGACCCGGGTGGCGATGGGCAGCATGTTGCGCAGGGCGTCGGGCTGGCGAGGGTCCACCATGCAGAGGGCAAAGCCGGACTCCCCCGCCTCTGCGATCATCCGCTGGTATCTCGGTTCGAAGATCCGCAGCGGCATGATGCCGCCGGGCAGCAGGTGGGCAGATAGGGGAAACAGCGCCAGTCGCATCGCAAACTCCTCGGTTGGGAACCTCTGTTGATACGCCGGGCCAGAGGGAGGAGATCATTCCCGTCAGCGGAAAGGAAAAACCCTTAACAATCAGGGGAAAATAGCCTGGACAAGCCGCTTCGATATGCAGTAGAAATGGATAAGCACCGTAATTTCCGCCCAATATTCTGGAATATGGCGCCAAACGCAGTGAAATATCCGCCCGACAGCGAGCGGCGGGTCATCCCTATAGTTTTCTCGGGCCGATGCGGGTAAAATTCACGCCCTTATATATCAGTCATTTTTCGACGCGCAACCTTGGTGGTCAGTTATGAAAGAGCATATTCATCATCTACTTGAACAAACGGTAGCCAATCTCAAGTCAGCAGGCGTCCTGCCGGCGGACCTGGAAGCCCGCGTGCAAGTAGACCGATGCAAGGAAAAAGCTCACGGCGACCTGGCTACCAACCTGGCCATGCTGCTGGCCAAACCGGCCCGCAAGAATCCCCGTGAGCTGGCAGCGGCCATCATCGAGCACCTGCCCGCCTCCGACCTGATCGCCAAGGTCGAGATCGCCGGTCCCGGCTTCATCAACTTCTTCTTCGACCAGCGCTGGCTGGCCGGTCAGGTCGAGGCCATGGTGACCTCTGCCAACGCCAACGTGAAGTTGCCGACCCCACAGACCGTGGTGGTGGACTACTCCGCCCCCAACGTGGCCAAAGAGATGGCGGTACACCACATTCGTTCCACCGTACTCGGTGACGTGGCTGCGCGCGCGCTGGAGTTCCTCGGCCACAAAGTGATCCGCGCCAACCACATCGGCGACTGGGGCACCCAGTTCGGCATGCTGATCGCCTATCTGGAGAAGATGTCCAACGAGCACGCCAGCGACATGGCGCTCAAGGATCTGGAAGCCTTCTACACCCAGGCCAAGCGTTGCTACGACGAAGACGAAGCCTTCGCCGAGCGCGCCCGTAACTACGTGGTCAAGCTGCAGGGCGGCGACGAGTACTGCCGTACCATGTGGAAGAAGCTGGTCGACATGACCATGGAACAGAACCAGATCAACTACGACCGCCTGAATGTCTCCCTGACCAACAAGGACATCATGGGCGAGTCCATGTACAACGACATGCTGCCGGAGATCGTGGCCGACCTGAAAGCCAAGGGGCTGGCGGTCGAGAGCGAAGGCGCCACCGTTGTCTTCCTGGACGAGTTCAAGAACAAGGATGGCGAGGCCATGGGCGTCATCATCCAGAAGAGCGATGGCGGTTTCCTCTACACCACCACCGACATCGCCTGTGCCAAATACCGTTATGAAACCTTGGGCGCCGACCGTGTCATGTACTTCATCGACTCCCGTCAGCACCAGCACCTGATGCAGGCCTGGACCATCACCCGCAAGGCGGGCTATGTGCCGGAATCCGTACCGCTTGAGCACCACGCCTTCGGCATGATGCTGGGCAAGGATGGTCGTCCCTACAAGACCCGCTCTGGTGGCACCGTCAAGCTGGTTGACCTGCTGAACGAAGCCGAAGAGCGCGCCGCTGCGCTGCTGGAAAGCCGCAACAGCGACCTCTCTGCCGAAGAGAAGGCCAACGTGGTCAACGCCATCGCCATGGGCGCGGTGAAGTATGCGGATCTCTCCAAGAACCGCACTACCGACTACATCTTCGACTGGGATCTGATGCTGTCGTTTGAAGGCAACACTGCCCCTTACCTGCAGTACGCCTACACCCGTATCCAGTCCATCTTCCGCAAGGCCAACATCGATGCCGAGACGCTGACCGGCAACGTGACCCTGAACGAAGAGGCCGAAGAGGTGCTGGCCCAGAAGCTGATCCAGTTCTCCGACGCGGTCAACGGCGTGGCCGACAAAGGCATGCCGCACCTGCTCTGTACCTACCTGTACGAGTTGTCCGGCAACTTCATGACCTTCTATGAAGCCTGCCCGATCAACAAGGATGGCGTGGACGAAGCAACCCGTCAGAGCCGTCTGCTGCTGTGCGCCGCCACCGCCAAGGTGCTGAAACTGGGCCTCGGCGTACTGGGCATCCATACCCTGGAGCGCATGTAATAGATGGCAACCCGGGATTATGTCGGCAGCCGCCCGCGACGTCGGGCGGGTGGCCGCAATACCAAGAAAGCGGCCCCTCGCCGCTTTCCTGTTATTCCAGTGCTGCTGGTCGTGGCACTGCTGGCAGGCTTTGGTGGCTTCCTTTACATGATCAATGGCAAGGGCAACGACGCCCCCACCATTGAGGAGCAGGTAAAGGCCAACAAGCCAAAAGCGCAGAATAACGGGCTGCCTCAGGAGAAGTGGAGCTACATCGAACGGCTTGAGAACAAGCAGGTCGATATCATAGAGCCGCCGACCCAGCCGGGTGTGCTGCCGCCACCGCCGGCAGATACCATGACCCTGCAGCCGGAAAAACTGCCGCAGCCGGTGCCGACCGACATTCCCCAACCGGGAACGCCTATCGGCCAGCCCAAGCCCTATCAGCCCAATCCGGCGACCACCCCTTCCACCTCCGGAGCGCCGGTTGCCAGCGCGCAAGAGCAGGTGATCGACCGCAAGGCCGAACGGGAACGGATGGAGCGGGAGATCCGTGCCGAGCTGGAACGGGAGCGCGCCGAAGCGGCCAAGGCCAAAGCGGCGACCCCGCCAGCCCAGACCGCAGCCGCCGACAGCGGTCGCTATATGATGCAGTGCGCCGCCCTGCGCTCGCAGGATTCCGCAGAGTCGCTCAAGGCACGTATCGCCTTCACCGCCGGCCTCTCTTCCAGCCTGCAGGTGATCAATGGCGCCAACGGCACCGTCTACAAGGTGATGGTGGGCCCCTTCAACGGCAAGGTGGCCGCCGACGCGGCCAACAGCAAGCTGCAGAGCTCCGGCATCAGCGGCTGCATTCCCAAGAAAGGGTAATCCGCTTACCGATGACGCAGGGCCGAGTGGCAACACCCGGCCCTGTTCTTTTGGTGTCACTCGCACCCACGCTCTTTACTACCCCGTTTATCCCGACCAAAGGCAGGGTTGAAAAGCCCGTTTGCCATCCCCATCTTTCTTGCCATGCACAGTCAGGCCGTCATTCGGCTCAAGCGAGGTAAGTAAAGTGACTACCATAGTTTCAGTTCGCCGCAACGGTCAGGTCGTCATCGGTGGCGATGGCCAGGTCTCTCTTGGCAACACCGTCATGAAGGGCAACGCCCGCAAGGTTCATCGTCTCTATAACGGCAAGGTGCTGGCCGGTTTCGCTGGCGGTACCGCCGACGCCTTCACCCTGCTCGAGCGTTTCGAAGCAAAACTGCAGGCCCATCAGGGTAATCTGGAGCGCGCCGCCGTGGCGCTGGCCAAAGATTGGCGCACCGATCGCGCCCTGCGCCGCCTCGAAGCGCTGCTGGCCGTGGCCGACGAACACAAATCCTTCATCATCACCGGCAACGGTGACGTGGTGCAGCCGGAGCACGATCTCATCGCCATCGGCAGCGGCGGCAACTTCGCCCAGTCCGCCGCCATCGCGCTGCTGGAAAACACCGAGCTGGATGCCAGGACCATTGTCGAGAAGTCCCTCAAGATTGCGGGCGACATCTGCGTCTTCACCAACGGCAACCACACCATTGAAGTGCTGGACTATTCGGCGAAATAAGGCCGCCAGCCAAACCCAATTTCCCAAGGGGTGGGCACTGCCCGCCCCGGATACAGGAACACCATCATGTCCGAGATGACCCCGAGAGAAATCGTCCACGAGCTGGACAGACACATCATTGGTCAGGCCGATGCCAAGCGCGCCGTTGCCGTTGCCCTGCGCAACCGCTGGCGCCGGATGCAGCTCAACGAAGAGATGCGCCATGAAGTGACCCCGAAAAACATCCTGATGATCGGCCCGACCGGTGTCGGCAAGACCGAGATCGCCCGTCGTCTGGCCAAGCTGGCCAACGCCCCCTTCATCAAGGTGGAAGCGACCAAGTTCACCGAAGTGGGCTATGTCGGCAAGGAAGTGGACAGCATCATCCGCGATCTGACCGATGCCGCCATCAAGCTGGTGCGCGAAACCGAGATGGAGAAGATGAAATACCGCGCCGAGGAGGCTGCCGAAGAGCGCATCCTCGACGCCCTGCTGCCCAACCCGCGCAACACCTGGGGTGAGGAAGAGAAAGCCGACAACTCCAACACCCGCCAGATCTTCCGCAAGAAACTGCGGGAAGGTCAGCTGGATGACAAAGAGATCGAACTGGAACTCTCCGCCTCCCCGATGGGCGTCGAAATCATGACCCCGCCGGGCATGGAAGAGATGGCCAACCAGCTGCAGGGGCTGTTCCAGAATCTGGGCCAGAACCAGAAGAAGAAGCGCAAGATCAAGGTCAAAGAGGCCATGAAGGCGTTGATCGAAGAGGAAGCAGCCCGTCTGGTCAATCCGGAAGAGCTGAAGCAGAAAGCGATCGCAGCGGTCGAGAACAACGGCATCGTCTTCCTCGACGAGATCGACAAGATCTGCAAGCGCGGCGAGAGCTCCGGCCCCGATGTCTCCCGTGAAGGGGTACAACGCGACCTGCTGCCGCTGGTCGAGGGCTGCACCGTCAACACCAAACACGGCATGGTCAAGACCGACCATATCCTGTTTGTCGCCTCCGGCGCCTTCCAGATCGCCAAGCCGTCCGACCTCATCCCCGAGCTGCAGGGCCGTCTGCCGATCCGGGTCGAGCTGACCGCACTGACCACAGATGACTTCGAGCGTATCCTGACCGAACCGAACGCCTCCCTGACCGATCAGTACAAGGCGCTGATGGCCACCGAAGGGGTCAATATCGAGTTCACCAAGGATGGCATCCGCCGTCTGGCCGAAGCGGCGTGGCAGGTTAACGAGCGTACCGAGAACATCGGTGCCCGCCGTCTGCACACCGTGATGGAGCGCCTGATGGAAGATATCTCCTATGACGCCTCCGAGAAGTCCGGCGAGACCTTTGTCATCGACACCGACTACGTCAACGCCCACCTCGGCAAGCTGATTGAAGACGAGGACCTGAGCCGCTTTATTCTGTAAGCGAAGTTCTGTTTGTAAAAAAACGCCTCCAGAAATGGGGGCGTTTTGCATTTTAAGCCCCAGTCCCCTTCTCTCTATGTCCCACTCGCACCCAGCAGCAAAACACTCAACTGGTATACCCATTTTTGTATATCTTTGAATTTTATCGAATTACCCCTGACGAGATATATAAATAGACACTTGATTTGCATCAATTGCCCGCCCCTGCCGACTGGGTAGCCTAGCCCCAGAATGATGTTTTATTACTCCAAACTAGAGGCAATCATGAGCAAAGTCAGACTGGTCGTTGTGGGCAACGGCATGGTGGGGCACCGCTTCATCGAAGAGTTGATCGAGCGGGCCGCCCCAGGCCGTTACGAGATCACCGTCTTCGGTGCAGAACCCCGTCCCGCCTACGATCGCGTCCATCTCTCCTCCTACTTCTCCCATCACACCAGCGAAGATCTCTCCCTCGTCAAACCCGGTTTCTACGACAAGCACGGCATCCGCCTGCTGCTCGGCGAAGCGGTGAAAAAAATCGACAGGGCCAACCGCGAAGTGCACTCCAACAAGGGCACTGTGGTCGGGTACGACAAGCTGGTGCTGGCCACCGGCTCCTACCCCTGGGTGCCGCCCATTGCGGGCAGCCAGCACCACGAGTGCTTCGTCTATCGCACCATCGAGGATCTGAAAGCCATCCGCAGCGCCGCCAAAAGCGGCAAGAGCGGGGTGGTGATCGGGGGCGGCCTGCTTGGCCTCGAAGCGGCCGGAGCCCTCAAGGCGCTGGGCCTCGAGACCCACGTGGTGGAGTTTGCTCCGGTGCTGATGGCCGAGCAGCTCGACGGTCAGGGTGGCCAGCTGCTGCGCCGCAAGATTGAATCCATGGGCGTGCAGGTACACACCAGCAAGAGCACCAGCGAGATCCTGATGCATGGCGGCGAACAGGCGAAACACCGCCTCGCCTTTGCCGATGGCAGCCAGCTGGAAGTGGACGTGGTGGTCTTCTCCACCGGCATTCGCCCGCAAGATACCCTTGGCCGCTACGGTGATCTCGCCATCGCCGAGCGCGGCGGCATCGTCATCGACGATCACTGCCTCACCTCCGACCCCGACATCTACGCCATCGGCGAGTGCGCCGCCTGGCAGGGCCGCTTCTTCGGACTGGTAGCGCCGGGCTACAAGATGGCCCAGATCACCGTCGACCATCTGCTCGGCGGCGACAGCCGCTTCGAGGGGGCGGACATGAGCGCCAAGCTGAAACTGCTCGGTGTCTCCGTCGGCTCCATCGGTGATGCCCACGGCCGCACCCCGGGCAGCCACAGCTATGTGTTTCAGGATGACCAGGCTGGCGTCTACAAGAAAATCGTGGTGAGCGAAGACAACAGCCGATTGCTCGGCGCCGTGCTGGTGGGTGACGTGGAAGATTATGGCAACCTGCTGCAGATGATGCTCAACGCCCTGCCGCTGCCGAGCCACCCGGACACCCTGATCCTGCCTGCCTACGCCGGTGCCAAGCCGACGCTGGGGGTGGATGCCCTGCCGGAGAGCGCCCAGATCTGCTCCTGCTTCGACGTATCCAAGGGCGACATCGCCCAGGCCGTCGCCGAGGGCCACACCACGCTGGCCGCCATCAAGCAGCACACCAAGGCCGGAACCGGCTGCGGCGGCTGCGTGCCGCTCATCAGTCAGGTGCTCAACGCCGAGCTGGTGAAGCAGGGCATCGAGGTCAACAACCACCTCTGCGCCCACTTCCCCCACTCCCGTCAGGAGCTGTTCCATCTGGTCAAGGTGGAGGGGATCAAGAGCTTCGACGAACTGCTGGCCAAGCACGGTCAGGGCTATGGCTGCGAGGTGTGCAAACCGACCGTCGGCTCCATCCTCGCCTCCTGCTGGAACGAGCATGTGCTGAGCCCGCGCAACATCCCGCTGCAGGACACCAACGACATCTTCCTCGGCAACATGCAGAAGGACGGCAGCTACTCCGTCATCCCGCGCATGGCCGGCGGCGAAGTGACCCCGGAAGGGCTGCTGGCGGTGGCCGAAGTGGCCCGCGACTACAAGCTCTACACCAAGATCACCGGCGCCCAGCGCATCGGCCTGTTCGGGGCCCAGAAGGATGACCTGCCCGCCATCTGGCGCAAGCTGCTGGCGGCCGGATTCGAGACCGGTCAGGCCTACGCCAAGGCGCTGCGCATGGCCAAGACCTGCGTCGGCAGCACCTGGTGCCGCTTCGGCGTGCAGGACAGCGTCGGCCTCGGGGTCTTCCTCGAGAACCGCTACAAGGGGATTCGCACCCCGCACAAGATGAAGTTCGGTGTCTCCGGCTGTACCCGTGAATGTGCGGAAGCGCAGGGCAAGGACGTCGGCATCATCGCCACCGACGCGGGTTGGAACCTCTATGTGGGCGGCAACGGCGGCATGAAGCCGCGCCACGCCGATCTGCTGGCTTCTGACCTCGACCGCGAGACCCTCATCAAGCTGATCGACCGCTTTATGATGTTCTACGTCACCAGCGCCGACAAACTGCAGCGCACCTCGGTCTGGCTCGGCAATCTGGAAGGGGGCGTCGACTACCTGCGCGAGGTGATCGTCGACGACAAGCTGGGGCTGGCCGAGACCCTGGAGCGCGATATCCAGACCCTTATCGACAGCTACGAGTGCGAATGGTCGCGCACCCTCAACGAAGAGGAAGCGCTCAAGCGCTTCAGCCACTTCATCAACAGCGACAAGCGCGACCCGGACGTTCAGTTCGTTGCCGAGCGCGACCAGCACAGACCCGCCACTCCGGCCGAGCGCATCCCCGTCTACCAGATCGAGGTGGAAACCAAATGATGAAATTAGCCTGCCAACTCAACGACATCCTGCCGGGAACCGGTGTCTGCGCACTCATTGAAGGTCGCCAGATCGCCCTGTTCCGCCCGAGCGCGGCGGCCGAGGTGTTCGCCATCGACAACCGGGATCCCTTCTTCGCCGCCAACGTGCTGTCGCGGGGCCTGATCTGCGAACACGACGGCGAGCTATGGGTCGCCAGCCCGCTCAAGAAGCAGCGCTTTCGCCTGAGCGATGGCCACTGCTTCGACAACCCGGCCCTGTCGGTGCAGAGCTACCCCGTTGAAGTGCGTGACCAGCAGGTCTGGGTCGCTGTCTAAAGCCAAATTCACTCTCTTTCGGGCTGCCTGTGGGCAGCCCTTTCAAGGACTCACAAGATGTATACGGAAACCATCAACAAGTGCGCCGCCAACGCGGCCCGCATCAACCGCTTCGAGCGCAGCGACAGGCTCGGCTTCTGGCTCAGCTCCGCCATGGCGGGGGCCTATGTGGGCCTCGGCATCATCCTCATCTTCACCCTCGGCAATCTGGTGGATCCGAGCATCCGGCCGCTGGTGATGGGAGCCACCTTCGGCATCGCCCTGACGCTGGTCATCATCGCCGGCTCCGAGCTGTTTACCGGCCACACCATGTTCCTCACCTTCGGGGTGAAGACGGGCAAGATCACCATGGCCGACCTGCTGCGCATCCTGCCGCAGACCTGGGCGGGCAACCTGATTGGCTCCATCGTGGTGGCGCTCATCTACTCCTACGGCGGCAGCCTGCTGCCGGATGCGGGCAGTCTGGCCCACAAGGTGGCGCTGGCCAAGACCCAGGCCCCGGCGCTGACCCTGTTTATGAAGGGGCTCCTCTGCAACTGGCTGGTCTGCCTCGCCATCTGGATGGCGCTGCGCACCGAAGGGGCCGCCCGCTTCATCGCCATCTGGTGGTGCCTGCTGGCCTTTATCGCCTCCGGCTACGAGCACTCCATCGCCAACATGACCCTGTTTGCCCTCTCCTGGTTTGGTGCCCACTCGGATGCCTACACCCTGGGCGGCATCGGCCACAACCTGCTGTGGGTGACCCTGGGTAACACCGTCTCCGGCGTCCTCTTTATGGGCCTCGGCTACTGGTATGCCACCCCCAAGGCGGAGCGCCCGGTCTCGGTGAGCGAGACCACCAGCACCGCCAACCAGACCCGAACCGCCTGATCCGGAGGCCCCATGGACTACTTGCCCATCTTTTGCCGACTCGACAACAAACCCGTGCTGCTGGTCGGCGGCGGCGAGGTGGCAGAGCGCAAGGCGCGTCTGCTGCTGGATGCCGGTGCCCACCTCACAGTCGTGGCGCCCGAGCTTGACCCCGAGCTGGCGGAGCTGGCTGCCAACGGCAGCATCGAGTGGCTGGCCGGTGAATTTGTGCCGGAACAACTGGCGGGCAAGTGGTTGGTGGTGGCCGCCACCGATCGGCGCGAGGTGAATGCGCTGGTTTACCAAAGCGCCAATCAGGCGCAGATCTTTGCTAACGTGGTGGATGACCCGAAGCGCTCCAGCTTCATCATGCCGTCGATCATCGATCGCTCGCCGCTGATGGTGGCCATCTCCTCCGGCGGCAAGGCACCTGTTCTGGCCCGGCTGCTGCGGGAAAAACTGGAAGCCCTGCTGCCGCAGCATCTGGGGGCCGTGGCGGCCTTCGCTGGCAGCCTGCGGGAGCGGGTCAAGGCGCGATTCGCCAGCATGGGAGAGCGGCGCCGCTTCTGGGAGCGGCTACTCGGGGCGGACCGGCTCGGTCAGGCGCTGGCGCGGGGGGATAGCGCCTCTGCCAACCAGCTGGCCGACAACCTGTTTGCCGACGAGAGCCAGACCGGAGGCGAAGTGGTGCTGGTGGGGGCTGGCCCCGGCGATCCGGGTCTGCTCACCCTGCACGCCCTGCGCCAGATGCAGCAGGCGGACGTGGTGGTCTATGACCGACTGGTCTCCGACGAGGTGATGGCACTGGTGCGCCGGGATGCCAAGCGCATCTTCGTCGGCAAGCAGGCGGGCAACCACTGCGTGCCTCAGGAGGGGATCAACCAGCTCTTGCTGGAGGAGGCGAAGAAGGGGCAACGGGTGGTGCGGCTCAAGGGGGGCGACCCCTTTATCTTCGGCCGTGGCGGCGAGGAGCTGGAGACGCTGGTCGGCACTGGCATTGGCTTTCAGGTGGTGCCGGGGATCACCGCGGCCAGCGGCTGCGCCGCCTACGCCGGCATTCCGCTGACCCACCGCGATCACGCCCAGAGCGTGCGCTTCGTCACTGCTCACGGCAAGGGGGGCGCCCGGGATCTCGACTGGCCGCTGCTCGCCAAGGACAAACAGACTCTGGTGTTCTACATGGGGCTCTCATCCTGCGCCACCATCCGCGAGCAGCTGCTGGCCCACGGCAAGGCGGGCAACACCCCGGTGGCGCTGATCGAGCGCGGCACCCAGCCCTGCCAGCGGGTCATTCGCGGCACCCTCGATGAGCTGCCCACGCTGGCGGTGGGGGTCGAGAGTCCTGCCCTCATCATGGTGGGCTCGGTGGTGACCCTGGCCGACCGGCTCGCCTGGTTTGGCGAGGCACCACAGGCTCAGCGAGCCCTCGCCTGAGGGATTCTCGGCAACTCACCATGAGGCCACCAGCAGGTGGCCTCACTTTTACCTCCCTCTTCTCCCATCACGGTCATAACCTGTTGTTTTAAGTCTGGTATCCTATGGGCATTGAGCCCTTGGCTACCATCTCAGGAATTCATCCCATGTCTCTTCCCATCAAGAACAGCGCCCGGCAGCGCGCGGATGACAGATCCCGCATTCTCACCCTGCTGCTGCGCGATGATGCCCTCACCGACAGCCTGCTCGACCCGCAAGCGGTGCAGGATGCAGAGCAGCGCGATCAGACCAGCGAACTCACTGCGCTGGTCAACGGGTTGCCCGCCGCCGACGTCGCCGATGCGCTGGAGTCGCTGCCGCCCGATGAACGTCATGCCCTGTGGGCACTGGTGGAGGAGGAAAAGCGCGGCCAGATCCTGGTCGAAGCGTCGGAGACGGTGTGGGACAGCCTCATCAGCGGGATGAGCGACAAGGAGCTGCTGCACGCCCTGCGCACCCTGGATATCGACGACCAGATCTATCTGGGCCAGTACCTGCCACGCAACCTGATGGGGCGGCTGCTCACCTATATGGCCCCCGCCGAGCGGGATCGGGTGCGGGAGGTGATCCGCTACGGCAAGCACACCGTCGGCGCCATGATGGACTTCGAGATCATCACCACCCGCCCCGAGGTGAGTCTGGCCACGGTGCAGCGCTATCTGCGGCTGCGCGGCAAGATCCCCGCCAACACCGACAAGCTGTTCGTCATCGATCGGCGCAACCACCTGCTGGGGGAGCTGGCCCTCACCACAGTGCTGCTGCACAAACCCGCCACCCTGGTGAGCGACGTGATGGAGCGGGATCCGGTCACCTTCGATCCGGAGGATAACGACGAAGCGGCGGCCCGCACCTTCGAGCGGGATGACCTGCTCTCCGCCGCCGTGGTGGATGGCAAGGGCAAGCTGATGGGCCGCCTCACCGTCGAAGAGGTGGTGGATCTGGTCTATGAGGAGAGTGACACCGACCTGCGCCGGATGGGGGGTATCAGCGAGGATGAAGACGTGTTCGCCCCGGTCTCCAAGGCGGTCAAGACCCGCTGGGCCTGGCTTGCCATCAACCTCTGCACCGCCTTTGTCGCCTCGCGGGTGATCGGCCTGTTCGAGCACACCATCTCGCAGCTGGTAGCACTGGCGGCGCTAATGCCCATCGTCGCCGGGATCGGCGGCAACACCGGCAACCAGACCATCACCATGATAGTGCGGGCGCTGGCGCTGCAGCACATTCAGGCAGGCAACCTCTCCTTCCTGCTGCTACGGGAACTTGGCGTCGCCTTTATCAACGGGCTGGTGTGGGGCGGCACCATGGGCATCGCCACCTATCTGCTCTATCAGGATGCGGCGCTCGGCGCGGTGATGACCCTGGCCATGATGCTCAACCTGCTGGTGGCGGCGTTGATGGGGGTGATTATCCCCATGACCATGACCCGCCTCGGCCGCGACCCGGCAGTCGGTGCCAGCGTGATGATCACCGCCATCACCGATACCGGCGGCTTCTTTATCTTCCTCGGGCTAGCGACCCTGTTCCTGCTGTAACCAGCCACTCAAACCATAAAAAACAGGCCCACCGAAGTGGGCCTGCTGTTATCAGGGTGGGTGGGAGTATCGCGATAGAGGGCGCTACTCCCGCTCCTTCACATAGGGGGTGCCGAGCGCCTTGGGTGCCACCGCACGGCCGATAAAACCGGCCAGCAGGAACACGGTCAGGATGTAGGGCAGTGCCTCGATGGCCTGCACCGGAATGGCGAAGCCACCTATGCTGACCCCTTGCAGGCGGATGGCGACCGCATCGAGGAAGCCGAACAGCAGGCAGGCGGCCATGGCATTCCAGGGGCGCCACTTGCCGAACACCAGCGCCGCCAGCGCCATAAAGCCCTTGCCCGCACTCATGTTGGGGATGAACTGGGCCGTCTGGGCCACCGCCAGATAGGTGCCACCAATACCGGCCAGCAGGCCGCCGATGAGGAGCGCGGTGTAGCGCATGCGCACCACAGAGATACCGGCGGTATCGACCGCTGCGGGTGCCTCACCCACCGCCCGCAGACGCAGACCGAAGCGGGTACGGAACATCACCCACCAGGCCAGCGGTACGCAGGCAAACGCCACGTACTCCAGCAGGGAGTGGCCGCTCAACAGCTCGCTGTAGAGCTGGCCGATCACCGGCACATCCCACAGCTCCTTGGCATAGGGCAGATCGATGGGGGCGAAACGGGCATCACCGGAGAGCGCCGGAGTCTGGCCCCCCTGATCGAACCAGTAACGGCCCAGGGTGACGGTCAGACCGGCCGCAAGAATGTTGATGGCCATGCCGCTCACCACCTGATCACCGCGGTGGGTGATGGTGGCAAAACCGTGCATCAGGGCAAACAGGATGGAGACACCCACCCCGGCACCCAGACCTATCCAGGCAGAACCGGAGACCGCCGCCGCCGCACCACTGGCGAACGCCGCCGCCAGCAGTTTGCCTTCCAGCGCGATGTTGACCACCCCGGAGCGCTCGCAAAACATGCCCGCCATGGCGGCGAGAATGAGGGGCGGCGCAGTACGAATGGTCGCATCCAGCATCAGGATCAGAATTTCAAACATGATCAGACTCCTTTAGCTTGCGCGGCTGAGCGGTTGGCAAACGCCAGATAGAGCTGCTCGATACGCGGACGCATCATGTGCTCAAGGGCGCCACAGAACAGGATCACCAGACCCTGCAACACCACCACGATGTTGCGGTCGACACCGAATTCGAAGCTGAGCTCGGCGCCCCCCTGATAGAGGAAGCCAAACAGCAGGCTGGCGATGATGACGCCGACCGGATGGTTGCGCCCCATCAGCGCCACCGCGATACCGGTGAAGCCGAACCCTTCCACAAAGTTGAGCTTGATTTGGTGCAGCTCACCCTGCAGCACGTTGAGGGCAAAGAAGCCCGACAGCATGCCGGAGATGACCATCGCCAGGATCACCACCTTGGGATAGGAGATACCGGCGTAGGCGGAGGCGCTCTGGCTGGCGCCGACCGAGCGGATCTCGTAACCCCAGCGGGTGTGCCAGATAAAGACCCACACCAGCGCCGCACAGATCAGCGCCCAGAAGAAGCTGATGTTAAGGGGGCTGTTGGGGATCTCCATCCCGAACAGGTTCGCCAGCCCGCTCATCTTGGGCAGCCAACTTGCTTCGGCAAACACCCGGCTCTCGGTCGCCATCGAGCCGGGCGGCTTGAACACCTCCACCAGCAGATAGGCCATCAGGGAGGCGGCGATGAAGTTGAACATGATGGTGGTGATCACGATATGGCTGCCGCGCTTGGCTTGCAGCCAGGCCGGAATAAAGGCCCAGGCCGCACCGAACAGACCACCGGCAATGATGGAGAGCGGCAACAGCAGGGCAAACGGCAGCACATCGCCGATCATCAGACAGACCAGACCGACACCGAGACCGCCGATATAGGCCTGACCTTCACCGCCGATATTGAACAGACCGGCGTGGAAGGCAACCGCCACCGACAGACCGGTAAAGATAAAGCCGGTTGCGTAGTAGAGGGTGAAACCGACCCCTTCACCTGTGCCGAACGCGCCGTACCACATGATCTTGGCGGCATCGACCGGGTTGATGTCGAGGTAGTAGAACAGAATGGCCGACACCAGGAAGGCCAGCAGGATGTTGACCGCAGACAAGACGCCTACGGAGACCCAGGCAGGAATACGTACTTGGCTCATCAGTGGGCCTCCTTGGCTACGCCAGACACGCCAGCAACTTCGTCCGGCACTATGTTCGCCATCATCAGACCAATGGTGCGCTCATCCGCCTTGGCACCATCCAGCTCGCCGACGATGCGACCATCGGCAATGACCAGAATGCGATCTGCGAGGCTCATGATCTCGTCCAGCTCCACCGAGACCAGCAGCACCGCCTTGCCCTTGTCACGCATGGCGATGATCTGCTGGTGGATATACTCGATGGCGCCGATGTCGACCCCGCGGGTCGGCTGGCCGATCAACAGCACATCCGGGTCCTGCTCCACTTCACGGGCGATCACCAGCTTCTGCTGGTTGCCACCGGAGAAGTTGGCGGTCTTGTGATCAGGATGGGGCGGGCGCACGTCCCACTTCTCCATCTTGGCCTGACAATCCTGCTGGATCGCCTCCTTGTTCTGCAGCCACCCCTTGTTGTATTGCGGGCGACGGTGATAACCGAGAATAAAGGCCTCTTTCGCCTCGAAGCGGTTGATCAGCCCCATCTTGTGGCGATCTTCCGGCACATGACCGAGGCCGTAGTTGCGCACCAGCTCGGGATCGGCCGGGTGCTCCGCGCTCACCTTGTGCACGCCGCTGCGGCTGCTGATGGTGAAGCCGCCCTTGCTCGGCTTGAGAATGCCGCCAAGCAGGCTGAGCAGTTCGGACTGACCGTTGCCGGAGACCCCGGCAATGCCGACCACTTCACCGGCCCGCACCTCGAAGCTGACCGATTTGACCCGCTCCACCTTGCTGGCGTCGAAATAGCTGAGTCCTTCGATCTTCAGCTTGGCTTCACCGGGCTGGGTTGGCCCCTTGTCGACCTTGAGGCGCACCTTGCGGCCCACCATCAGTTCGGCCAGCTGCTCCTTGTCGGTATCCTTGGTGGCGACATGTGCCACCATCTCGCCACGGCGCATGATGGAGACCTGATCGGTAATCGCCAGGATCTCCCGCAGCTTGTGGGTGATAAGGATGATGGTTGCCCCCTGATCCCGCAGCTTTTTCAGCACCTCGAACAGGTGATCCGCCTCTTGCGGGGTCAGTACCCCGGTCGGCTCGTCGAGGATCAGGATGCGGGCGCCGCGATAGAGCGCCTTGAGAATTTCGACCCGCTGTTGCAAGCCAACCGGCAGATCTTCGACCTTCTCGTGCAACGGCACGTCGAGGCCATAATCCCGCGCCAGTTCGCCAAGCAACTTTTCGGCTGACGCCACGCTCTGCTGAAGGTGCCAGCCGTTCTCAGCGCCGAGGATGACGTTTTCCAATACGGTGAAGTTATTGACCAGCATGAAGTGCTGGTGAACCATGCCCACCCCTGCGGCAATCGCATCTTGTGAGCCGTGGGGTTTGAAAGGATTCCCGTCGATCAGCATCTCGCCTTTGTCGGCATGGTAGAAACCATAAATGATGCTCATCAGGGTGGACTTACCGGCGCCATTTTCGCCGACAATGCCGTGGATACTGCCTTTGCGAACCTTAAGGTCG
This sequence comes from Aeromonas sp. R1-2, assembly GCF_040908505.1. Taxonomy (NCBI): domain Bacteria; kingdom Pseudomonadati; phylum Pseudomonadota; class Gammaproteobacteria; order Aeromonadales; family Aeromonadaceae; genus Aeromonas; species Aeromonas sp. R1-2. The sequence goes on from NZ_JBFODU010000027.1 coordinate 118,102, forward strand.
ATCAGCTTGTTGGCGTACACTTCGCCGAACCGCTTATCGATACCTCTTAATTCGATGGCATAGCGATCTGTCTGGTCCATGATGCAGCCCTGCGTTTCATGAAATAAGACTAAAAACCGGCCCGTGCGGGCCGGTGGTGCGTTGAGAGTCGTAGCAACTATCTAATTAGTATTTGCAGGTGTTATCGCTCATGTAGTCATGAACCTTGACCTTGCCAGCGATGATTTCAGCCTTGATGGCATCTACCTTGGCTTTCATTTCCGGGGTGATCAGCTTCTCGTTGTCCTTGTCGAGAGCCCAATCCACACCGCCTTCGGCCAGACCCAGGTTCTTGATACCCGGCTTCCACTCGCCTTTGGCAGCGTCATCCCAGGTCTGGTAAGCAGCCAGACCCACAGACTTGACCATGGAGGTCAGCATGGTGCCCGGTTGCAGGTGGTTCTGGTTGGAGTCCACACCGATGGCGAACTTGCCGCTGTCCTTGGCTGCCTGATAGACACCGATACCGGTACCGCCAGCTGCGGCGTAAACCACGTCAGCGCCCTTGGCGAACTGGGACTTGGCCAGCTCGGCACCTTTGGCCGGGTCAGCAAACGCGGCCGGGGTAGAGCCCGCCATGTTCTGGAACACTTCGATCTTCGGATTGACGAACTTGGCACCCTGCTCGTAACCGCACTGGAATTTGCGGATCAGCGGGATATCCATGCCGCCCACGAAGCCGACCTTGCCGCTCTTGGAAGCGATGGCAGCCAGCGCGCCCACCAGGAAGGAACCTTCATGCTCCTTGAAGATGACGGACTGGACGTTCGGCTTGTCGACCACCATGTCGATGATGGTGAACTGGGTTTTCGGGAATTCGGTCGCAACCTTCTCTACCGCAGAGCCCATGTTGAAACCGACCGCCACGATCGGGCCGTTGCCACGGCTGGCCAGACGACGCAGACCCTGCTCGCGCTGGGCTTCGTTCTGGGGTTCAAACTCTTTGACCTTGACGCCCTTGTCCTTGTTGTAGAGCTCGACGCCGTTACGGAACACGGCTTCGTTGAATGATTTGTCATACTTGCCCGCGGTGTCATAAATGACGGCTGGCTCGGAAGCAGCTTGAGCAGAGAGAGCAGCGAGAGTGAGGGAGGCCACAGTGGCCAGCTTGAGCACTTTAGTCACGATCGTATCCTTGATTGTTATTAAGTGAGGGAACTTGCTTGCCTGTCAGAGCAGGCTATCTAGCACGCAGGCTTACTCTAAGTCAGCCCCGATGCGGGTCAAGCAAATGATAAGGGAAAAACGTTTGCGTTAACGGTTTGAATTCTAAGCAAATAACCTTATAAGCAGTTGTTTTTTAGCTAATTTTCAGTTTTTTATGCTAACAACCAAAAGACCCAAACGACATTTCTCTTATTGTTCAGCAAGTTACTGTAAACCGTTTTCCCCTGTTATTCATCCAGCCCCCCGACAAGCCCGTGATCCGGCTCGCAAAATCCCCACAAACTGCGCGAGCAAGGATTGGCTACAGCTGGAAACCTCCCCGCCCTCCTCTCTCTGCGCCAGCCAAAAATGGCCGCACCGACTCCCCTGCAAGCCCCCATCTCACCCCTACCCCCGAGTTTGGATTTGGTCTGGCAGGGGGATGGCCGTATAATCCCCGCCTGTATAAATAAACAGGAGTGGTGATGGACGTTTCAACCCTGCTCGACGGGCTCAACGACAAGCAAAGAGATGCCGTTGCGGCGCCCCGCAGCAACCTGCTGGTGCTGGCCGGTGCCGGTTCGGGCAAGACCCGGGTGCTGGTGCACCGTATCGCCTGGCTGATGCAGGTGGAACGCTGTTCACCCTTCTCCATCATCGCGGTCACCTTTACCAACAAGGCGGCGGCCGAGATGCGCGGCCGGGTCGAGAAGGTGATCGGCGACGGCGTGCGCGGCATGTGGATCGGCACCTTCCACGGCATCGCCCACCGTTTGCTGCGGGCCCACCATCTGGATGCGGGGCTGCCGCAGGATTTCCAGATCCTCGACTCCGATGACCAGTACCGGCTGATCCGCCGGGTGCTCAAGGCGCTCAACCTCGACGAGAAGCACTGGGCCCCGCGCGCCGTGATGGGCTACATCAACGGCAAGAAAGATGAAGGCTTGCGCCCCGGCGACATCGACCTCTACGGCGACCCCGTCACCCGCACCTATCAGCAGATCTACAAGACCTATCAGGAGACCTGCGATCGCTCCGGTCTGGTGGACTTTGCAGAACTCTTGCTGCGTGCCCACGAGCTGTGGCTCAACAAGCCGCACATCCTCGAGCACTACCGCGACCGCTTCCAGAACATCCTGGTGGACGAGTTTCAGGATACCAACGGCATCCAGTACGCCTGGCTGCGAATGCTGGCGGGCAACAGCGGCAAGGTGATGATCGTCGGCGACGATGACCAGTCCATCTACGGCTGGCGCGGCGCCAAGATCGAGAACATCCAGCGCTTCCTGACCGACTATCAGGGCGCCGAGACCATCCGCCTCGAACAGAACTACCGCTCCACCGCCAATATCCTCAAAGCCGCCAACAGCGTCATCGCCAACAACGCCGAGCGCCTTGGCAAGGAGCTGTGGACCGAAGGGGCCGAGGGCGAGCCGATTTCGCTCTACGCCGCCTTCAACGAGGTGGACGAAGCGCGCTTCGTGGTCGGCCGTCTCAAGGATTGGAAGGAAAAGGGCGGCCTCCTGGCCGACTGCGCCATCCTCTATCGCTCCAACGCCCAGTCGCGGGTGCTGGAAGAGGCGCTGATGCAGGACGCCATGCCGTATCGCATCTACGGCGGCCTGCGCTTCTTCGAGCGCCAGGAAATCAAAGACGCCATGGCCTACCTGCGGCTTATCAACAATCGCGGCGACGACGCCAGCTTCGAGCGGGTGGTCAACACCCCGACCCGCGGCATCGGCGATCGCACCCTCGAGATCCTGCGCGGCAACGCCCGCGATCAGGGGCTCAACCTGTGGCAATCAGCCAAGGCGCTGCTCAACGACAAGGTGCTGACCGGTCGCGCCGGAAACGCGGTGCGCGGCTTTGTCGAGCTGATCGACGCGCTGGAGGAGCAGGTCGCCATGCTGCCGCTGCACCAGCAGGCGGATATCGCCATCCAGAACTCCGGCCTCAAGGCGATGTATCTGGCGGAAAAGGGCGAGAAATCCCAGGCGCGGGTAGAGAACCTGGACGAACTGGTCACCGCCTGCCGCCAGTACCAGCGCCCGGACGAGCTGGAAGATATGAGCGATCTCTCCGCCTTCCTCGCCCACGCGGCGCTGGAGTCCGGCGAGAATCAGGCGGACGAATATGCCGACGCGGTGCAGCTGATGACATTGCACAGTGCCAAGGGCTTGGAGTTCCCGCTGGTGCTGCTGGTCGGCGTCGAAGAAGGCATGTTCCCCAGCCAGCAATCCACCGAGGAGTCGGGCCGGCTGGAAGAGGAGCGCCGCCTCTGTTACGTCGGCATGACCCGCGCCATGGAGAAGCTCTACATCTGTTATGCCGAGAGCCGCCGCATCTACGGCCGCGAGATGTTCCACAAGCCGAGCCGCTTTATCCGCGAGATGCCCGCCGAGTGTCTGGAAGAGATCCGGCTGCGCACTCAGGTGAGCCGCCCCACCCAGTACGGCCGCTTTAGCCAGAACGAGGTGCAGCAGAGCTTTGACACCAGCGGCATCAAGCTCGGCCAGCGGGTGCTCCATCCGAAATTCGGCGAAGGGGTGGTACTCAACTTCGAAGGGGTCGGCCAGCAGAGTCGGGTGCAGATCCAGTTCGACGACGTCGGCGCCAAGTGGCTGGTGACGGCGTATGCCAGATTGGAAGCACTCTGATTTTTCCCGCCTTTTGATTCAACCAACCCGGCTTAGGCCGGGTTGGTTGAATCATTTATTGAGATGGCTTCATAACTCGCTCATTCGAATACGCTTCGCGATTTACCCAACCCAATGCCCACATCAGAGTAAGATAATGACTGGGACCCCATCCTAAGATACGTTCACAACGGTGCTGAACTGAATAAGGCAGTACAATACAAAGAGGCAGACCAAAAGGAGATCAAAGCAATAACCATACCCCTTCCACAGAATATCAATGATAAACTTAAACATCAATTTAATATATATCATAAATGGCCTACACTAATTCACCATTTGGTTCGATTGCCACATTAAAATTATATTTCACTTACTTCCTCCATACTATTTATCTTAGGTGAATATCGTGAGCTATTTATTAAGCCATCGATGCCAATATATATAGGTGAGTCTAATAATGTAAGTAGATTATGTTCTACTAAGTTAGTGACTATCGGATATAACTCCCATACCGGAACACCACAAAGGTCTGCTATATCAATTAATGATCGCATCCCATCCGACCAAGTAAGCAAATCCATCATTACCTTTACTTCCTGACCACTTGATTTGGTTGATAACGTTGGATAAAGTCCTCGCCTTCCTAACTGTGGTTCACAATAAACGTTAACCTTTGGGTAGGTGAAATTTTCAATAGCTTCAATAGCTTTCATTAACGCATTATAGCCACCAGCCAATCCTTCGGGTGTAACCACATGTTCAAGATCATCAAGAGAGGTGTGGTATTCAGCATACTCACCATATTTTGTTCTCATAATTGATGCTATCGGTAAATCAACACCTGGCGCACAATATTGACGTTCATCACTACCTCTATCGGCCCAATTATAACGCTTGAAATTTTCATCTATATTCTTTAAGACATGTAATGCAATAATATCACTAATTGTTTTTCCATTTCTTGAGGGAAGATAAGAATAGCATCTATTATCTCCGACACAGGAGATGTTAAATCCAGCAAAAACGTTAGATTTTAAAGTTATGATATTTTTGCTTAAATATGTTATTGACCCAATGGTTTCTGGTATAAAAACAAATCTATATGTATACTTGTTGTTTTTCCTTTCACTCAACCACTTGGCCAGATATGCCGTGACAGAAATCCCTGACAGTTCATTATTTGCCATAGATGGGTGACAAATGTAGGTTGAAATAAAAACCTCTTTATCTGACTGCCCTCTAATTAATAGCTCACCATAAGTCAACCAACCATTAAATAGCTCAGAGTCTATAACAACATGGTACTCTCCTTCCTCTAACTGCATTCTGTCATTTTGTGAAATACAGAAACCCCACCTCTTTTTGTAATATGATGTGATATATGGTATTGCATTAGGCTGATCAGGGAGAGAATATAGGAATTTATTTAACTCCGATAAATCCATTCGTTTATTAACCGGAATACTATACCCCACTAAATGGAGATTATTTTCACGAAAGTCACATATCTTCTTACCGCTTGGTGTAATGATATATGCCTCGCGAACACGCCATTCTTCGGGGATCGTCCAATCGAAAACTTGCTCCCCCGACGCCACCTCATGCGTCCTGAGATCAGGAATTATATTGGTTAATTCTTTAAGGGTGTTCCTCACACCATCACCAGTAATACTCCTATTAAAATGCCACAGCGACTTGGCAAGAGCATGAATACAATTACCTATCATTACTACCGCTCCTCTATAGAAAATAAGTGGTCACGAGCTTTACCATCGTCTATGAGCTTACTTATATAGTTAAACATATCCGCAGCATTTATTGTTCTTAAGCCACTACCATGCCTGGGCCTGAATCCCTTATAAAGCCCTGCAGACCATAGCAACTCCCCAGCTGGATTCACATTTGTTACAACCCCACGCTCGATATCTCGCACATATAATTTATATTTTTTTATTGTTGTTTCACCTTGAATGTTCGTGTAGTCTCCAGAAAACTCTTTGAAATATCGATAACTAACCATTTTCACTTCTTCAATATGATGATAAAACGTCATACTGTACTGATCTTCCAAATCTAAAGATGCTATTTTACCACCCATATGCTTTAAAATTCCAAATGGAGAGTCTTCAGCATAACCACTTTCATTATCAACGTTATAAAACAATTTTTGATACTTACCAATAACTGCAAATGAATAAATTGGGTGTCCTGTTCTTATGGCATCTTTATGCTTTCGAGCAACCTCAGTCAATGCTCCCATTTGCGATGGGGTAGTCCTAATATCAAATGGCATGCCTTTTGTAAAATCAAAGTTAAATAATGGCAGCAGCAATGTCCCTTCCTGTCCCAACACATCCAATAGACTATCAAAAATATCGCCAGGAGAAATTGAGGAACCATTTTTTTTATATTCAAGAAGAGTTCTTTTAATATTGCTATGAATAAGAATGGCATCTCCTGGTGCGATTCCAGATTGAAGCCATCTCTGTCTAAGAGAACTGATATGAAACATATTATTGCTCATCAACATTTCCTTTATTCCGACTAGTAATAATCTCAACAACTTATCAGAGATTTATTTTTTCTAATTATACACAACAGGAGCCTCGTTGGAAGCCAACGCGAGTATCAATTATTTTTCGTTAATCACTATTAACTGATATTTCTAATGCTGAAATATATTAAGGTGACTTATACCTTATGGAGGCGTTGTTGCCCAAATCAGCCAGCAAGTCATGACTCCCCCAGCCCTGGGTGACCGCTACACTCGGGACTTTCTGACAGGCAGACCAAGGGTATTCCGCTTGTTTATGGCGCTAACATACGCCATGACTTCTCCCACCCATGACTTCTCCCACTTGGCCGTTGTAGTTACGCAGGCTGATTTTCCCCGCCAGCAACTGCTTGAACCGATACATTGCTGTCTCTGCCAGTGAGCGACAGTGATACCCCGATATCTTCTTCCAGTGCGTTACCCCCTCCTTGCGCATCACCAGCACCGCCTCATTTCTCGGATGTCCCTTGTCCCATAACCCCGCGCTTTTGCGAGGCGGGATACAGGCTGTTGCCCCTTTGCGCAAGATAAGCTGATGGCTGGCTTTGCTGTCGTAGGCGCCATCCGCATAAACACGCCCCAGTTTGCGCCGCAGTGGATTGAGCAGAGTCGGCAACACCTCTACATCATGGACATTTTCCAGCGAGATTTCTGCCGCCACGATATCGTGAGTGGCTGGGTCTACTGCCAGATGCAACTTGCGCCACACTCGCCGTTTCTCGGCGCCGTGTTTTCTGACTTTCCACTCGCCTTCACCAAATACCTTCAGCCCAGTTGAGTCGATAACCAAATCGGTAATACGTCCTTTTGGGGGCTGTCGATAAGCCACCGTCACCGTGCGGGCCCGCTTGCTTACACAGCTGTAATCGGGGGCACAAAGCGGTACGTTCATCAACTCGAACAGGGAGTCGAGTAGTCCCTGAGTGGCCCGCAGAGTGAGGTTGAAAATCCCCTTGAGCATTAGGAAGGTGCAGATGGTCTGGTCAGTGTAGAGTTGGCTGCGGCCCCGGCACCCATGATGGTCGTGGTGGAACCAGTTATCCATGGCGTCTGCATCAACCCAGAAGGTGAGGGAACCACGGTTAATCAAAGACTTGTTGTATTGAGGCCAGTTAGTGATGGGGTGAAGCGACGAGCCCATGATGCAGATTTGAAGAGGATGATGGTGATCAGATCACCGAGCCCTCAGTTAGTTCCATTCAAGCTGTATCGATTTGGGCAACAACGCCCCTTATGGAAAATCAGGACCGTAGGTTCGATTAGCGAAGCGTAATCGGACGTTCGCGTAATCGAACGCTTACAACGGAACAACCCTTTTGGGGGTTTACTCCAATCCCCCCACCCCATCCACCGACCCGCACCAATCCGGTGGATAGACGCCGCTCGCCACGTAACGATGGAAGGTGGAATACGGCCAATCGACCACCCTCGTGACATGACCATGCTTGAGCGGATTGATATGGACGTAATCCATATGGCGGCGGTAATCCTGCTCATCCCGGATCAGATGTTCCCAATAATGGCGTTGCCAGATGCCCCGCTCCCCGTGGCGTAACCGGGTCTGGCTGCGGCGCTCGTTTACCGGCAAGGCGCGGGAAAAGTGGCTTTTGATCAGCCGCCAACGCAGGGGGAAATCGGTGTCCCCCTCCGGTAAAGAGAGGATGCAGTGGAGATGGTCGGGCAACACCACCCATGCGTGAATGGCGAAGGGGTGAGCCTGCTGCACCTTGGCAACGCTGTGGCGCAGCAGGTCGATCTGCTCCACCAGCAACCGGTTGTTGCGCCGCTCCAGCAGGTTGACGGTAAAGAACCAGGTTCCTCCGGGCCACCATGCCCGCCGCCAATTGGCCATCCTGTCCTCCTCGTTGAGGCCGAAAAGCCAAGCATAGCCTTGCCTCACTTCGATCTGCTTGCGGGCGTGATGGTGCGGATATTCCATTACGCGATCGTCCGATTACGCTTCGCTAATCGAACCTACATGGACAGGAAATCTGGAACACCCACTTTCGGGCAAAGGCGTAACTGGTGAAGCTACGCCTTGTTTTTGGTGAAAGCCTCTGGTCACTTGACCAACTTGCTCTCCATCACCCCTTGTTTGCCTTCCTCCTCACTGACCTGGCTCAGCTTGGAGCGGGCCATCAGCAGGCCCATCTTGACCTCCTGCCAGACGTAGTAGTTTTTACCCGCCTCGGTGCTGAGGGTCAGGGTGGCATCGTTCTCCGACTTGGAGGTGATGGTGTGGCTGCCCGGTGTCACCTGCTTGAGGATATAGCTGTGGGCCACAGTATCGCCGACCGCCACGCCATCCACCAGCAGCGGCATTTTCACCGCCGCACCGAAGGTCTCGTTGCGATAGATATAGAGGTTGGCCGCATCCTTGGGGGCTACAAACTGCTTGGCCTGGGCGTCTGCGGTGGCATCGGCCATGGGTACGGAAGCACAACCGGAAAGCAGCGCCGCCGACAGCAGGGCGGCACTCATCATTATTTGCCTGAACATAGTCGTTATTTTTTAGTGAGTTAACGGGATTTAAAGGTTCGCATGAGCCTGTGCTAGCTGACAATCGCTCAAATCGGTCGGGGTGTGACCCGGTTCAATTTTTCGGCATTTGGTGGGATGAAGGTGGGAGAACTCAGAAACCCGGCCGCCAGATGGGGCGCGGCGGTCGGGTGAATTGTAAAGAGTAGGGTGACAGGGAAAGGGATCAGCCTAGTCTAATCAACTCGATGGGGGCGTAGCGCTCACCGGAGTTTGCCAGCAGCACGCACTTCTCATGCTCCGCCTGATAGGGGGTCATATTGTCGGTGTGGGCCTCTTTCAGAAAATCGACTGCGCCAGTGGCGGCAATCATCACGCGCTGACCCAGGTTCAGCACATTGCGGTTACGGTCATAGATCTTCATTTCATTCTCCTTTTCTTGTGTCCTGGCGAATGCGCAGGCGTCTGTCCAGGACAACGGCATTCAGCCTACGCCTCAGAAAAAAGGTGATTTATGTCACAGATCAAAAAAGGGGCGATAAGGGACTCACAGGCTCAAAAAGCGAGCATGGCCGCTTGGCCAACGGTTGTCGCGCGAAGTAGCGCTGCCCTGCCCTTTTCGTCGGGGCGGGCTCGAACCCGGCAGCGGTTGGGGTATATTGGTGGCCGATTAGCCAGTCTCATTCACTGTGGCCGCGCAAGCGCGCCGCTGTTTCAACAAGATGGAGAGTGCTCATGAATCGCGACATTACCGCCCAGTTCATCAAGATGCTGACCAACCTCGACCACTGTCTGGCCAAGGCCGAGGCCCACGCCGCGGCGAAACAGTTCAACGTGGAGAACTTCTTCGGCGAGCGACTGATCGTCGATATGCTGCCGCTGTCCAAGCAGGTGCTGATCTGCTGCGATTCGGCCCGCGCCGTGGTCGCCACCGCCAGCCACAGCGAGCTGCCGGTGCTGGGAGATGACCCCAAAACCATCGCCGATCTGCGCGCCCATATCGGCAAGACCATCACCTATCTGCAAGGCAAGCTGGACGCGGACTACAGCCAGTACGCCAGCGGCCGTTACGTGCCCCACTGGGCGGGCGGCAAGGGGATGGATGGCCACACCTGCGTCCATGAGTACGGCATTCCCAACTTCTACTTCCACCTCACCATGGCCTATGCCCTGCTGCGCCGCGCCGGGATCGAACTCGGCAAGCGCGACTATCTGGGCGGGCTCAACCTGCAATAAGCGCCGCTCGCCACAGGCGGCAAACAGATAGCAAAAGCCTGCCACGCGGCAGGCTTTTTTATATCGGGTGGTGCAGGGCTAGTGCGCAGAAGAGCTGCGCCCTAGAAGGGGCAGTTGCGCTCGCGCAGCTTGTCGGGCAGGCCGTCGTGATCCCCCAGCTCGCGCGCGGGTACGTCATCCCAGTGCAACTTGCCGAGGGTGATATTGCGCTCGGGGTGCACGGCGTAGTGGATGCGGTTGTCCTCCCGATCGGTATCGCCAATGCAGAGCAGCCGGACAGTCTCTTCGGTGTTGTTGATAAAGGCGTGGGCCAGCCCGTCACCGGCCTTGAAGCCCACCGAGTCACCCGGTTGCAGGCGATAGAGGATACCATCGAGCCAGACATCGGGGGTTCCTTCCAGCACGTGAACAAACTCATCCTCGGTCTTTTCGGCATGGGGCCAGCTGGTGCGATGGCCGGGCTCGACAATCTCGTGGTGAATGCCGATGCGGCTAAAGCCGAAGTGCTTGCCGAGGGCGCAGCCGCGAGAAAGAGGCTCCTGACTGCCGGAGTAGTAGCGCGGCGTCGGCTCTTGCAGCTCGCGCCAGTGTTTGATGCAGGGGTGGCGATTCATAGCGGTTCCTTTTCCATGAGGATGCAGTCACGGGAAGGGTCATCCTAACTGCCAGAATGCGGGCGAGAAAAGCAGAAATCGGTCAGCCCCCTTCGCAGCAGATGGTGAAAAGACGGACTCGGCTGCGGGTCGATTCCCATCCTGCAAGGGCTGCGCGGCCATGCCAGCGGCAGCGGTGCGGACAAAAATGGAGACAAAAGAGGGAGCCACTGGCTCCCTCTCTCGATCTGTCTGCACCCGTTTTCTGAGGCTGATTTTCCGCTCTTATTTCCCAAGATTGTCCGCCAGCTGTTTGGCGCGGCTGGCCGCCCACTGGTCGATCATCCTCTCCATCTCCTCGGCGGTGATGGGCTCATCCTTGTGGGTGGTATCCGTGCTCTCACGGGCATCCATCACCCGCACCAGCAGCTTGCCGCTCTGGGAGTCGAGCAACTGGGCCATGCTGCCCACCTTGAGCAGGTAAGGCTCCTTGCCGATCACTTCGCGGGTGACGTTGATGGCAATCTTGGCCGGCAGCAGGTCACGCAGCTTGGGGTCGGGGCGGGTCAGGTCGAAGTTGGTGACGGCTGCCTGGATCCGCATGACTTTCGGGCCGGGGGCGGTGGCGATCTTGACGCCCTGCTTGATCAGCTCTCTCTGGAACTTGTCGTGGTAGTAGCGGCCAATCTGGTTCTGTTCGTTGGCGGTCAGCAGATACCACTGGCCGTTCTCCTGCCGGATAAACTGCAGCGGATCGAGCAACACCTCATTGTATTGGCGCAGGTCAACGCCCGGCTCCTTGTAGACGCGCTGATTGGGGTTGCTCTCGCTCTGCTGGAAGGCAGTCAGCGGGATCGCCTGCAAGCTGTGGGATACCTGATTCTTGACGGCGCAGCCACCCAGCAGCGCCGCAGCCACGGCAACCATCACGACCTTTTTCATATTTGCTCCTGCATTTTACTGTTTGTTTTTGCTGTGGATTTCGCACCACATGGCTGGAGAACCCGTGCCGGATGCCGCCAATGTCACAGAGAAATAACCTATTCATCACCTTCCCACAAGCAACAGATCAGGATTGTTCAGCTCACATCCAAGTTGTCACAATTGCGGCACTTTTGTACAGGGTCAGCCAGGGTACGAACGGCAATCTGGCGAGGGTTAGGTTGTTTAATCCGGCTAAATGGGGCTGCGGAAAGCGCTCAGTTTTTTCAAACGATGGGGGCTCGCGAGCGGCGTGAGTTGAACGGGGGAATGCCCTGGAACGGGCGATGACCGATCATCAGCCATCTTGCGCAAACTTGCCTGCCGCCGGAGAAGCGGCAGGCACACCCATCAGTTATCGAGATCCCAGGGGCACTGCTTGACCAGCCCCTCTTTGCCGCTGGCAACGATCGCCTGCTGCACCATCCGTTTGTAGCGATTCTTGATATGGGCGGGCAACGCGGGCACCAGCAGCCGCTCGTCAAACTCCGGCAGCGGGCGATCCGGCAGCACCGCCTGCTCCTGCGGGCTGAGGGGCGGCCGGGAGGCAATATTGCTGGCCGAAATGGTGGGTGTGCCCACCAGCATCTGGCGTTGCAGCGGCGCGCTCAGCAGAAAATCCACCAGCAGGTAGGCGGCCTTGAGCCGAGCGGGATCATCCCCGGCATGGCGGGCGATGGAGATCGCATCGAGGGCATAGATGGCCCCCTCCTGCACCATGGAGATCCGCCACTGCTGCTCGTTCTGCTTGTTGCACTCCACCAACTCCAGCCCCCAGGTGGTGGCAAAGGTCTGCTGGCGCAGATCCTCACAGCGGTTGGCCTGATTGAACCAGAAGCCGCGGCTGGCTCGCAGCCGCTGCGAGAGCAGCTGCTCCACCTCTTGCTGCAAGGTCTTGTCGGCCAGCATCTCGCCGCTGGCAAACAGGGCGGGCGACTTGCCCAGCGAGAGCAGCACCGAAAAGAGCAGCGGCTCGAACTGGTCGCAAAACTCGGCAAACTGACCCGACAGCGAGCTGTTGGCAAGCACCTGCCAACTGGTGGGCGCTTGCGGCACCTGCTTGCTGTCATAGGCGAGGCTGAACATGGCGTAGGAGAAGGGCACCGAGTAGTTGCGCTCCCCCTGCTTGTCATACTCGGTGTTCTTGAGTGCGGGCTTCACCTCGGGGTAGTGCTGCAGGCGGCTGAAATCGATGGGGAGCAGCAGCTTGAACAGCGGCTGGTGATGGGCCTTGTAGAAGTAGCTGGTCGGCAGCACCACATCGGCGCTGCGGGTGCGCAGGGCGCGGTAGACGCTGTCGAAATCGGTCAGCAGCGGCTCGATCCGGCTGACCGTCGCCTCCACCCCATGGGCTTTGGCGTAGTCGGCAAACTGTTGTTCATAACCCGCTGGCAGATAGCCCCACTCCAGCAATTTGAGCTGAACCGGGGCCGCCAGCGCCGGGGTCATCCCCAGCAACCAGCAAAGAGGCAGTAGTCGCATGGCCGGGTACTCCTGACAGGTAAACCTTGTTGGAGTATAGGCCCATGCGCCCACTCGTCAGGCCACCAGCTCGGCTCCCATGCTCGCCAGAATGGAGAGGCTGACCACCGCAAACAGCACGCCGGTCACCAGATTGAGCGGCCGCTGCACCCGCAGCAGCAGGCGCTGGGCACGATCGGTGGAGAGGCTCCACGCCAGCAGCCCGAACCAGCAGAGGGAGATGATGAAGAGCTCGCCCACCAGCAGGCTGCGGGTCATTCCATCCACCTCTGGCGTCACCATGGCGGCCAGCAGACCGATAAAGAACACCAGCGCCTTGGGGTTGAGCAGGTTGGTCGCAAGGCCAGTGCGTACGCCCCTACCCCAGCCGCGCAGCTCGTTGGCGGCGCTGGCCATCAGGGTACTGCTCTGCTGGCGAGCCGCCATCAGGGCGCCCCACCCCAACCAGCCCAGATAGAGGGCGCCGCAGCACTTGATCACCATAAACAGCAGCGGGTGGCTGGCGATCAGCATGCTGATCCCGGTCAGGCTCAGGGTAGCGTGCACCATGATCGCCAGCGAGATGCCCAGCGCCGCGCCAAGGGCGGTCGGCCGGTGCAGGCTGGTACGCAGGATCAGGGCGAAATCGGGGCCGGGGCTGGCCAGTGCAATCAGGTGCATCAGGCCGAGGGTAACGAACAGACTGGTCAGCATAACAACTCTCGCTTTAACGACGGAGAGCCAGCATGGCGGATCAGCGGGGGGCGCGGCTTGTAAAAGATTGCATCTGGGCACGAAATTCGGCGGGTGTCAGACCGAATGCCTGGCGAAAACCGTGGTGGAAGTGACTCTGATCGAAGAAGCCGACCGCCAGCGCCACCTCGCTCACCGCCATGCCGCTCGCCAGCAGCCGCTTGCCCTGCTCCAGCCGCAGCCGTTTCAGCCAGGCGTAGGGGGTCATGCCGCTGCGCTTCTTGAACTGGCGCAGGAAGGCGAAGCGGTCGAGCCCAAGCAGCCCCGCCAGCTCTTCCAGCGAGTGGGGCTCGTCGAGGGCGGCCATCAAGTAGTCGCGCAGGAATCGCAACTGGGGATCGGCCAGTTGGTGTACCTCGGGGGCCAGATGCAGCAGCTCCCCCAGCAGGGCAAGCAGCTGGCTCTCGATCAGCAGGCCATCGGCCTTGGGGTTGTCGAGATAGCCGTGCAGCTGGGCAAAACCCTGATAGAGGTCGGGGCGGCTCTGCAATCCCTTGTCGAAGAAGGGTTCCGGCTGCTCCGGCAGCCAGAGCGCCAGCTGCTGCGGATCGATGGCAAAGACCCGCACCTCGTACCCTTCCGGCAGCAGGCTGAGGCCGTCGTGCACCTCATCCGGGTTGACGGTAGAGAGCACCCCGCGTACCAGATGGTGGCTGTTTCCCTTGTGGATAAACTTCTGGCCACCCCGCTGCACCAGCCCGATATGGTAGTCGAGATGGACATGGCGGCCATAGCTGAACGCCCTGTGGTGGGAGTGTGACAGCTCGACCCCCGGCAGGTGCGGGGATTGCCAGTAGCGGATGAGGGAATCGGTGGTATTCATGGGTTATAGATACACCAGAAGCGGGCCTTGGACTTGTAGATTATTGCACGCAACCCCCTCTCAACGCCCCCACAGCCGCGGGGTTGGTTCCACCAGCGAGGCGAGCGGCACCCGCTCCACCATCTGACGCATATGTTGCACCAGATCGGGATTGCCATCCCCCAACGACTTGTTCAGCACGATATGTACCTGCAGCGGGGTGACCGGCAGGTAGATGAGGCGGGTCGCAGCAGGAAGTTTGGCGCGAAAATGGTTGGCGGAAATATCGTTGGAAAAAAGCGCGGCATCGATGCGCCCGCGCAGCAACTTCTGCATGTTGCCATGCTCCCAGCTGAGCTGGGAGAGGGTGTCAATGTGGATCTGCGGATGCTGCAACAGCGGCGGCACGATCGCCTGGCTCGACCAGCCGATGGTGGTGCCGTAGAGATCCTCCTGCCGCTCAACCGCATGAAGTCGCGATGGTACCAGTACCACCAGCACCGGCCGCAGCAGCAACAGGTGGGGGTCGATATAGCGGAAATGACGAGCACGCTCGGGACTGTAACTCAGCAGCGGGGTCAGATCGCACTCGCCGCTCTCGAGGTTGCTGAGCAGCCGCGCCACATTGAGCCCCTGCCACTCGATGGCACGCCCGATCGCGGGTTCGATATGACGGCGAAAGTAGTCGATCACCGGCCCGGAGACCTTGCCCTGCTGATCGATGGTGACCAGCGGCGCCAGCTGAAAGACACATCCCCGCAGTGGCGCGTTGATCGCCACGGCCTGGCTGATGGGTATAAGAGGGAGAAGAAGTGCCGATAGCAGTAATACCAAACGCATACCCGAACGAGAGATGCCCATAGGTGCCGACCCGATGCCCTGATAGCCATCAGCATGGCACAAGGCAAAGGGGCGGGCTATCCGCTCCCGACGCGCTTCGGCCTCTTTCGCCCCCTGCTTTCATGGCCATCGACCACCCATTTTATTGCGGTGAAAATCAATAATCCCGCTGCTTTGATGGATTTTGGTCTCTTGAGATATAGTGCGGCCCCATTCATCAAACCGGCGGGTGAGCGCCCCGCCGGACAGGTAGATTCATGAGACTGTTTTTGCTGTTGTTGTCGCTGTTTGCTACGACTGTAAGTTCTGATGAAAAACCGCGCCTGCCCTATTACGACTGGGGTCGCTGCCCGTTTGAGGGTTGTACCTATCAGGCGTGGACCACCAAGCAAGAGGTGATTGTCAGAGCCGAGCCATCCCTGACGGCCAAAGCGCTGTTCCGGCTACCCCGCGGCCAGCAGGTGGAAGGACTAACCGGGGTTGTCATTACCGAACAACCGGGGATCGTCGAAATACTCAGATCGGTCAAGCTGGGCTATAGCAAGGAGGGAAAAGGGCCACTGTTGAATATGAAGGCAGGGGAAACGCTTTATATCCTCGGCGGACTGGGCGAAGGCAATAGCCTGTTCTGGTACAAGGGCAAAACCTACATTCTCGATTATGACTATGCGCGCAAAGAGATCAGATACGGCCGGTCACCGCAGAACCAGTGGTGGGTAAAAATTCGGGACAAGCAGGGGCGTGAGGGTTGGGTTGCCGAAGCCAAAAACTTTGCCCATATGGACCGTTTCGAATAGTGACAGCCAGCCCCCCAAGCTCGGGGAGCTGGCCGTGGATGACTCACTGCTTGGGTTGCAGCTTCATCTCTTGCAGATACTCCAGCACCTGGGTTTTGTAGTCCGCCTGATAGTAGAACTTGGTGCTGTCGCACGCCGCAATCAGGTTCACCGCGGTGCAGAACAGGGTGGCTGCCAGCAGCCCCTTGCCAAGCCACTGCGGATAACGACGACTCCAACGCACCAACAACAGCAGGATCGGGAACAGGGCGTAGGGGAAGATCAGCATCAGGTGCCAGTAGTTGAAGATGATGGGCGAGAGCGCCGCACTCACCAGCACCGCCAGCACCGCCGCCAGCGCATAGAGACCGAGCCAGCTCTCGCCATCCACAGGCGCGCGGTCGCTGCGCAGCAGACGCGGCTTGAGTTCGCACCACAGCTGCCAGTTGGCCTTGGCCGCCAGCAGCACAGTCGCCGAGCCTACCCCGTAGATCACCACCCGCCACAGCCAGACTGCCGCCATCTGCAGGTATTCGTGCCCCGCCAACCAGATGAACTGGGTATCGTTGACCAGCTTGCTGGCAAACAGCCAGGAGCCGTAACGCAGCCAGTAGAGCACTGATTTCAACACCGGATAGACATGCACCAGCCCCCAGCCGATATAGCGCTGGCGCGCCTCGGGATCGACGTTCTGGGTAATATGGCTGTTGCTCATCACTTCCATCGCGTAGGGGATCAGGGAGGCACCGATCAGCAGGGTAGCCACCACCACCCCGCTCCAGCTCACCTTGAGAATGCGGCGCCAGAACAGATAGGTGGACATTACCGCCAGTAGCGGCCAGGAGTAGTGCAACTGCATCGCCATACCGATGGCCAGCAGGTGAACGATCATGTGCCAGAAGGAGGCCCGCTCGCGCATATGCCAGGCCGACCAGCAGTGCATGGCCGAGAAGAGGAACAGATAAGAGGGGTTGTAGAGCAGACTCTCGTACTGGAACCAGGGGTTAAGCCAGCAGAGCACCAGAAACAGCAGACGCACCCTGTCATCAAACACCTGACGGATCACCGCATCAAACAACAGGAACCCGACCAGCCGCATCGCCAGCAGCAACACCATGGGGGCATAGGGAGAGTCCCACAGCAGCAGCGGCCCACCGATCAGCCAGGCCGACAAGCTCCCCGGCACATTGCCCACCGCACTCGCCGCATTGCCATAGCTGAGCCAGACCCCCTCATAAGCCCCAAGGTAACCCTTGTAGAGCATCTGGGTCTGGTCGCCGGTGAGCTTCTGTAAATTCGAATATAATATGCTGATCAAGAGACCAATAAACATCACACCGAAATAAAATAATTTATTTTTTTTTATGATAGAAATCGCTTCACCCACTGTTTGAATCTACTTTCAAAATCATCAACAGAAAGCGAGTTTACACCACGACCACTCAAATCCTTAGTAAAAACAACATCAGCCTTCTCATTATTTGGATGCCAGTTTAAAAAATTTTGATCTGGCTCACCACTTTTAGAATTATAAATTGCCAATGTTGGTAAATTCAGACCGGAAGCGATGTGTATCGTAGCAGTATCTACGGATACCAACCCAATTGACATTCGTAGCTGAGAGAATAGTGACTCAATTGACACGTCTTCTGGCGGTAAACAAAAAACTCGTCCAGGATCTATGGTTTTAGCTATCATATGTTCAATTACCTTAACTTGATCACGCATACCTAACAATACGATAGAAAAACCCGTTTCTCTTAGCATGAAATCGCACAGGGAAATTATCAACTCAGAGTTCATTCTTCGAGATGACCCACTCCCATAAGGATTAAAACAAATAGTATTGCTCTTTTGTGGCCACCGATATGAACTTATTTTATTTTCAACTAATGGGAAGTCAGGAATGATATATTTCGCATCAACATTAAAAAATCCAATTCCATTTAAAAAATAAACAAACTTCTCACTAAAATGCATTTCTGATGTTACTTGACCAAGTTTAATATTTATTAAATCAAGGTCATCATCCATCCCCGCAATGCATGTTGTAGAGAGCTTACTTAGAAAATAAATGTCTCTCATTTTTAGCTTCTCACCAAAATGAAGAGCATAATCGACAAAACCTATTTTCTCTGCCAACAGACGCAACTCTCTATAAGAAGGCCGTTTTTTTATAACAAAAACATCACCTCCCCAAATATTCTCATACAATTTCTGTATGTTAGAATTGCAAATTACTATAAGTTGATTGTTTTTATTCTCTTTTTTAATCTCCCTATATAACCAAGAGCAAACTATAGAATCCCCTAGTTTGGCATCCCAACGAATAACCAGAAATTTTTTCCCATTACCTCTAGATATTGAAAGATTGTGTTTGTTACAATTTCTCTCTTTATCGAACAGTATTCTTGCCAGACGCCTTCTAAATAAATCTCGCCCTATGAAAAATTGATCTTTAATAGTCTTAAATAGCCGAAATTTCATTTTAATCAACTGCCTTTTTTTCTATTCCCCACGGGGTGAAGTACTCCCCTGATTTAACAACAGATGCATATATCTCATCATTAACTCGATCTCTAGGAAGCTCTTTATGATACATGTGAACCTGATTAGCCAAATAAAAAATATTTTTGCATCTAAAACCAGCCAACTTCAATCTGAATTCAACATCAGTATCTTCTCCGACCCCCGCAGCCTCATACCGCTCATCGAATCCATTAATATAAGTCAAATCTTTCTTGTAAAGAGAAAAATTACATCCAACAACCCCTTTGTTTTTCCTATTCAACCATCTACTCAAAAATCGATTAGTAATTCTTATCCCTTTCTCTATATTTTTCCCTTTCCCAAGAAAAATATATTCTGCAAGCATAAAAAATAAGTTCTCTTTAAAAAATGACTCTGGCCTGACAAGTGTTATTTTCTGACTAAATGATGGTGACAAGTCCGCCCTTCTTCCATTTAAAAAACAACCAACCTCTGCATTTTCCAAATGATCACGAACAAAGTTAGCTTGTGGAATGCAATCGCCATCAATAAATATTATGTACTCATTGGATGCAAGTAACACAGCCTGATTAAGTATCTTGTTTTTTCTAAAACCTTTATCTTCATGCCATACATGCTTTATATGATAACTAAATCCTGTCTGAATAGACTTTATTTCTGAAACAACATCTTCCCTGGAGCCATCATCAGCAATAATAACCTCAAAGTTATCTTCAAACTGATTGTTAAGAGCTGACAGAATAATTTTCAATGCTTTTAAATTATTATAAAAAGCTATAATGACACTAGCTTTCATGCTCTCACCTTATGGTTATCAACATTATATTGCTCAACCTCCGAGTAGGCCAATGCAACAACAAAGAAAAATATGTAGGTTTGAAACTCAAGATAATTTGTATAGAAAACACCCAAAATTAAAAATGGAGCAATTAATATGCAACCCTTAATGAGAGATTCTTTCTTATAAAAAAGATACACAATGAAAATTAATGAGCCATAGAAAAACAACGTATACAAAAAACCCATTTTATTTGCTGAATCAAGATAAGAATTATGCAAGTCATTTAAGGAGTAATTACCTTGCGTTAATTTTATCAGATCCTCAGTATTCGAAATTTTGTTCAAATAGGCCGAGTATTCTGTCTGAAACTTATTGAACCCTATACCAAATAGAAACTTTCGAGGATAATGTGATAAATTTTCATGCAGAAGAGAAACGCCATTCCCCCACATGAGAATACGGCTAAAGTTAGAATAATCCTTGCTTGTAGTCTCAGTTACAGATGTAGCCCTTCCCGCTACAGCATTAAATTGTGAGGGCATTGCTAGATAAAGAGAAAAAATCAACACACATGCAACCGGAGTAAAAACATACAACATTTTCCGATTCATAAAGATCATATACACCACAAAGGAAAATGATGCAGCAATCCAACCAGCACGACCGCCAGATATTATAAGACTCAAGAAAGTCACAAACAAAAATAATCCAATGACAATTTTCTTTGATGCCGTCATATCATCAGACAATTTTGGCAACATAAATGCAAAGACAAATGTTGTGATCTCAGCCCACCGACCTATATCCCAGAACCCACCAAATCGCTCACCACTCCAAGTATGTGGAAGCAGAACAAATGCTTGGACAAAAGACCATAATACCGATAGAAGAAAACCCAACATCGATATCGAGAATGCTAATCGTCTATTTTTATTCTCTCGCAAAGAAATAACTAAGACCGGGAAAACCAATAAAAACATCCCCTTATAAAAAAAATGACCTATATCCACAAAGGAAGCAGGAGATATTATTTTTGCGAAGACCCCGAATAGGAACACCGCGATTGGCCCCCATAAAACAACATCGCGTTTCACCACATTATAATATTCTCTGTCAAAAACACATCGTCCAATAAAAAACACTATCATTAGTGCCGATGAAATATAAATAGCTGGCTTACTAGTAAATATGGAAGCAGCAAACAAACAAAGTAAATATCTTTCTATTTTTTTGTAATTCATTTTCTTCTCTTTCATTTTCTAAAAACATAATTCCCGCGGATCTTGCGCCACAGCCCGAATACATCAGTGCGGGGAAAGATGGCGATCCGGCGGATCTGGAAAGGGTCCAGGTGCATCGCTTTGGGGCCGCTATTGGTAGCGACAGCAAAACGATACCCGGCGGTGATAGCCTGTTCCTTGGCACTCTCGTTCATATCTCCGTAAGGGTAGGCAAACGAGAGCAACGGATGGCCAAGCAGGGCCTCCAGTTGGCGTTTATTCTCCTGAATTTCATGGGCTTGTTGTTCGGATGTGAGCTTGCTCAAGCGGGGATGGGTCAGGGTATGACCACCAATTTCCACATGACCGCTGGCGGCCAGCGCCTTGACCTGCTCACCACTCATCAATGAGACCTTGGTGTCCGGATTAGTCGGATGCTCTACATCCCAACGGTTATAGCCTTCACCGGTAACCACGTACACCACAGCTTTATAACCATATTTTTCCAGCAGTGGCAGCATGCGGGTCAGGTTGTCCTGATAGCCGTCATCGGCGGTGATCATCAGGTACTTCTTGCCGTATTGCAGACGGTGGATAAAGCCTTTGTCCGCCAAATCGCGGAAAGTCAGGGTCTCGTAGCCGAGCCACTTCATCAGGCGCAGATGCTTCTCGAACATGGCGATCGGCATCCAAGTACCGTGCACTCCTTTCTCGCTATCCTGCTCGATAAAACGGTGGTACATGATAACCGGCATCTCGCGGCGCAGGGTTTCGACTACAGCATCCTGATAGATGGCTTCGAGGCCGGATACCACCCCCTGCAAGCCATACTCATCCTGAATGCGTTGGCGAATGGCTTCCGGCACCACCTTGCTTGTGAGGGCCGATTCGATTTCGCCCTTCAGCGCGGCAAAATCGATGGCCAGATCCTTGGGGCCGATATCGCCAAAATTGCTGGCCAGCGCCTCGTCCAGATTCTGTTCGGTCACCAGACCAATGGCTCTGGCTTCACCAATGGCAAAAGCGGGTCGACCACAGAGCAGTGCTTCCATCGCAACCCGACCCGCGCCGATCACCAGATCGCAACTCGCCAGCAGAGCGGGAACATCATCGACATAACCAACAAACTCGGCGCGTCCTTCGAAACGGGCAAAGCGCTCCGGAACCTTGGTACCGCTGACAATCCGCACCCGACAGGCATCCAGATCGAGCACTTCGTCGAGCAGACGGTAGCAAAGCTCTCCTTTGGGGCCGCTCAAACGGCCAATGATGGCAATCACCGGCTTTGGGTTGTCTGGCGCTGGCACAGGCTGGAATTTGTCGGTTTCGATACCGTTGCGCAGCACCTGCACGATCGCGGGATCGACCCCCAGATTGTCGACTATCTGATGGGCAATATCTTCACAAACGGCAACCGCCCGATAGCCGAGTGCATGGAAGGCCTTGCGCGAAGCGTGCACCGGCTGGCGACCATGCACCGTGGTGATCATCGGGGTGCCAGTCAGCTTGCAAGCCACATAGCTGCTCCAGCCGGAGGCGCGGGAGTGAGCATGCACCAACTGAATATGATGCTTCTTGATGAGATAAATGAGGTAAAAGACGTGCCAGAAGCGGCGCAGAATGCTGCGCTTGTTGAATCTCAGCTTGAAGACGGGGCCAAGCGTCGGCTTGGTCAGGGTATCTGACACATAAAAGACGTGGTGACCACGCCGGGTCAGTTCGTTACCGACCGTGGTGGCATAGACCTCAGCTCCCGTTACCTCGAGCTGGGAGAGTGCCATCAATATATTCATCGCGCGGTTACCCGGTAGAGAAGAGAGGAACGACAAGCAGCCACAGAGACCAGAAACCGGAAGCAGGCGAGTGCCCACTTCCGGTTTTGCGCTCAAACGGCCGCGTTGTGCTCACCTGTTAGCGGTTGAGCCAAGCCATGTAATCCGCTACCCCTTCGGCAACGGTTTTAAACTCGGCGTCATAACCCACGCTGCGCAGCTTGGTCATGTCAGCCTGGGTGAAGCTCTGGTAGCGACCCTTGAGGTGATCCGGGAAGGGAATGTACTCAATGGCTCCCTTCTGATGATGCTTGATCACCGCTTCGGCCACGTTCTGGAACGGCTCGGCACGACCGGTACCGCAGTTGAAGATGCCGGAGTGCTGCGGGTTCTGCCAGAACCAGAGGTTTACCTTGCAGACGTCGTCGATATAGATGAAGTCACGCATCTGACCACCGTTCGGGAAGCCATCGCAACCTTCGAACAGCTTGGGATTCTCGCCCTTCTTCACCTGGGTATTGAGGTGGAAGGCGACGGAAGCCATGGAGCCTTTGTGCTGCTCGCGCGGGCCGTAGACGTTGAAGTACTTCAGACCGACAACCTGAGAGTTGATCTCCGGCATCCAGCGGCGCACGTACTGGTCAAACAACTGCTTGGAGTAGCCGTAGACGTTGAGCGGCTGTTCGAACTTGGGATCTTCGATGAAGTTGTCGTTGCGGCCACCGTAGGTCGCGGCAGAAGAGGCGTAAATAAACGGGATTTCACGCTCGATGCAGTAGTGGAACAGATCCTTGGAGTACTCGTAGTTGACCTCCATGATGAACTTGCCGTTCCATTCGGTAGTCGCAGAGCAGGCGCCTTCGTGGAAGATCACCTCGATACCGTTGTCCCACTCTTCAAACTCGTCGCCGGAGACGATGCGAGCCTGAAACTCGTCCTTGTCCATGTAGTCAGCGATGGTCAGATCGACCAGGTTGACGAACTTGGTGCCGTCGGTCAGGTCATCAATGACCACGATATCGGTCCGTCCTTGAGCGTTCAGCTGCTTGACCAGATTGCTGCCGATAAAGCCAGCACCGCCAGTTACTACGATCATGGAGTTTGCCTCTCGTACGTTGATGGCTACATGTGACTGCTTGTTAAAGCTGTGTATAGTGAGCCAATTTGAAATTGCCGAAAAGTTTATCACGGGCCGTCCGGGGATTCGACCTTGTTCAAAACTGCCCCGAGCGGAACCTGTTGGAGGAATGAGTGATGAAAACCAGAGACAGGATCATTCACAGCGCGACCGAGCTGTTCAACGATCAGGGTGAACGCAACATCACCACCAACCATATTGCGGCGCACATGGGTATCAGCCCGGGCAACCTCTACTACCACTTCCGCAATAAAGAAGACATCATCCACTCCATCTTCGACCAGTATGCCCGTCACCTGAGCGAGAGCTTCGTCCCGACCCGCAACCGTGAAATCACCCTGCAGGATCTGATGGGCTATCTCGATGCCATCTTCTATCTGATGTGGCAGTTCCGCTTCTTCTACGCCAATCTGCCGGACATCCTGAGCCGTGACGAGCCGCTGCAACAGAAGTACCTCAAGGCCCAGGAGCAGATGCGTTCTTCCGTGGTCGCCCTGCTCAGAAGCCTGCGCGAAGGGGGCATCATAGATGTCAGCGATGAAGACCTGCCGGATCTGGGCCAGACCATCAAGATGGTGGTGACCTGCTGGATCCCGTTCCAGATTGCCCAAGCCCCCAACACCCGCATCACCAAACCGCTGCTCTATCAGGGCGTGTTGAAGGTGCTGTTCCTGCTGCGCCCCTATGTGCAACCCCAGGTGGCCGGACAGATCCAGCAGCTGGAACAACACTACCGTCAGCTGGCCCAACCAGCTGGGTGAGATCTGTTTCACACTTGTTGAATATCAGCACAATCATTTGAATTTACCGCAACAGATTGCAGTAAAATGTCGCCCTCTGTTGATACGCAGCTGAAATAGCCAATAAGGATCGAGGATGTCTAACGGATTCTATCGTCACCTGACCGAGCAACTGAACCAGGTGCAAGCTGAAGGGTTGTACAAGCAGGAGCGCATCATCACCTCCGCCCAGCAGGCCAGCATCGCCGTCGGCGGTGAGCAGGTACTGAACTTCTGTGCCAACAACTATCTGGGGCTGGCCAACCACCCAGATCTGATCGCCGCCGCCCATCAGGGGCTCGACAGCCACGGCTTCGGCATGGCTTCTGTGCGCTTCATCTGTGGCACCCAGGATCAGCACAAAGCGCTGGAGCAGAAGATGTCTGCCTTCCTCGGCACCGAAGATACCATCCTCTACTCCTCCTGTTTCGATGCCAACGGCGGTCTTTTTGAGACCCTGTTCGGCGCTGAAGATGCCATCATCTCCGATGCCCTCAACCACGCCTCCATCATCGACGGCGTGCGGCTGTGCAAGGCCAAGCGTTATCGTTACGCCAACAACGACATGGCCGAACTGGAAGCCCAGCTCAAACAGGCTGACGCCGATGGCGCCCGCTTCAAGCTGATCGCCACCGACGGTGTCTTCTCCATGGATGGGGTCATCGCCGACCTCAAATCCATCTGCGATCTGGCGGACAAATACGATGCGCTGGTGATGGTGGATGACTCCCACGCCGTCGGCTTTATCGGCGAAAACGGTCGCGGCACCCACGAATATTGCGGCGTGATGGATCGGGTCGACATCATCACCGGCACTCTGGGCAAGGCGCTTGGCGGCGCATCCGGCGGCTATACCTCCGGCAAGAAAGAGGTGATCGACTGGCTGCGTCAGCGCTCCCGCCCGTACCTCTTCTCCAACTCGCTGGCCCCCTCCATCGTTGCCGCCACCATCAAGGTGATCGACATGCTGGCGGAAGGTCACGACCTGCGCGCACGTCTAAAAGAGAACAGCCGTTACTTCCGCGAGCGGATGAGCGCCGCCGGCTTCACTCTGGCAGGCGCCGACCACGCCATCATTCCGGTGATGCTGGGGGATGCCAAACTGGCCTCCGAAATGGCGAGCCGCATGCTGGCAGCTGGCATCTATGTGGTGGGCTTCTCCTTCCCGGTCGTGCCCAAGGGTCAGGCCCGCATTCGCACCCAGATGTCTGCCGCCCATACCCGCGAGCAGCTGGACAAGGCGATCGACGCCTTTATCCGCATCGGCCGTGAACTCGGCGTTATCTGATTTGAATCAAGGGGCTGCAGCCCCTTTTTTCTGCATTCATATTGAAGGAACAGCCATGAAAGCACTCTCCAAACTGCACAAAGAGGTCGGCATCTGGATGACGGATGTACCGGCCCCCGAGCTCGGCCACAACGACCTGCTGATCAAGATCCGCAAAACCGCCATCTGCGGCACCGATATCCACATCTACAACTGGGACGAGTGGTCCCAGAAGACCATTCCGGTACCCATGGTGGTCGGCCATGAATATGTCGGCGAAGTGGTCGCCATCGGTCAGGAGGTGCGCGGCTTCGCCATCGGCGATCGGGTCTCCGGTGAAGGGCATATCACCTGCGGTCACTGCCGTAACTGCCGCGCTGGCCGCACTCACCTCTGCCGCAACACCATTGGTGTTGGCGTCAACCGCCCGGGCGCCTTTGCCGAGTATCTGGTGATCCCCGCATTCAACGCCTTCAAGCTGCCGGACAACATCCCGGACGAGCTGGCCGCCATCTTCGACCCGTTCGGCAATGCGGTGCACACCGCCCTCTCCTTCGATCTGGTGGGTGAAGATGTGCTCATCACCGGGGCAGGCCCCATCGGCATCATGGCCGCCGCCGTCTGCCGCCATGTGGGTGCGCGCCACGTGGTGATCACCGACGTCAACGAATACCGGCTGGAGCTGGCCCGCAAGATGGGCGCCACCCGCGCGGTCAACGTGGCCAAGGAGAAGCTGGCCGACGTAATGAGCGAGCTGGGCATGACCGAAGGGTTTGACGTGGGGCTGGAGATGTCCGGCGTCCCGAGCGCCTTCCAGGAGATGCTCGACAAGATGAACCACGGCGGCAAGATCGCCATGCTCGGCATCCCCCCCTCCACCATGGCCATCGACTGGAACAAGGTGATCTTCAAGGGGCTGTTTATCAAAGGGATCTATGGCCGCGAGATGTTCGAGACCTGGTACAAAATGGCCAGCCTGATCCAGTCCGGGCTGGATCTCTCCCCCATCATCACCCACAGATTCCACATCGACGAATTCCAGCAGGGGTTCGATGCGATGCGTTCCGGCCACTCCGGCAAGGTGATCCTGAGCTGGGATAAATAACCCTTTTCACCCCTTGGTTACTCGAAACCCGGCGAATGCCGGGTTTCTTTTTATCTCCACCACCCGAATTGCCGTGATATCGCCCAAAACTTTGCACGCAGAGTGTTTAACACTTCACACACAAGCGTTTAAATGGCTGTAACTATTCGGTTATAATCCCGTCGTTTACATGGATAATAAAAGACTGCTGGGAGTATATGAGCGTGTTGAAAAAACTGAGCTATTTGCTGGCTGTCGGGATGACGGCCGCCAGCTTGTCTGGGGCAGTGCTTGCTGCCGATGAAATGTCACCGGAAGCCATTGCCGAGCGGATCAAACCAATCGGTCAGGTCTATACCGCCAAGGATCTGGAAGGTATTGCCGGCGCGAGTGCTGCACCGACGGCGGCCGCCTCTTCCGGTCCCCGCGATGGCGAAACGGTATACAAGGGCGCCTGCTTTGCCTGTCACGACACCGGCGCCGCTGGTGCCCCCAAACGGGGTGACAAGGCCGCCTGGGATCCTCGCATCGCCCAGGGCATTGATACTCTCAAGAAACATGCCATTGAAGGCTTTACCGGCAAGTCCGGCATGATGCCTCCGCGCGGCACCTGTGCGAACTGTAGTGATGAAGAGATTGAAAACGCCATCCACTACATGATCGACAAGCTGTAAGTATTTGAAAGGGCCGCAATTGCGGCCCTTTCAATCTATCGGCTTCCGACTACTCTTGTAAGGTAGACATATCGGGAGTTGCACATGTCGGCCCAATCCATCGAACCCCACTACTCAACTCCTCTGTTGGCGTTGGTCTCTGCCATTATGGACTTCCCGGCGCCACAAACCGCCACGTCTGACGATTACGATGCCCTGATCCAGCAGATTGACCAACTCTGCCCGCTGCAACATTTCGGCATGCTGGGCCTCTCCGATACCGGTCTAAACTGGCTTTACGCCTACAAGGTCAGCGATATCTTCAAGCAACAGCTGGGCCGGGAGCAGTCCCGCATCACCGATCAGCTCACCCAGCTGGATGAGGCCGAAGGATGGTGCGTCTTCCCCATCGAGCATGGCCAGATACAGTGGTTGCTGGCGCGTGGCACCCCAGCCGACCTGCCGACCCTGCGTCTGCTGCTGGAGTGTCTGGCCAAACGGCTGACCGAAACCCAGGCGGGATCCCATCTCACCGAGCTGCCTTCTCCGCTGATCCGCAAAGACCCGAACTGGAAAAAGAAAATCGAGAGCATCAGCCGCATCATGCGGCTCGCCAATACCCTGCCGGCTCAGGCGCTCTTCTCCCAACTGGAAGCGGTACTGCGCCAGATGCTCACCATCGAGGACATGCTGCTGGTCAGGTTAACCAGTCAGAAGCTGGAAAAGATCTACCCTGCCCATCCCCATCAAGGGGACGAGTTCATCAGCGGCTTGTGCCACAGCACCAGCAATATCGAGGTGAGCAGGGAGTCACGCTACTGGCACAGCATGCCGCTGCGGCTGCAACAACAGTACTTCGCCCACTTCATCATCAGCACGGCTCAACCGCTGGAGACCGACGACAAGCTGTTTCTCGACTTCCTGCGTGGCCAGCTTACCCTGCTGCTGGAGCTGAGACGGATCCGCCAGCAGCTCAACGACATCAATACCGAAGACTCCATCAACCAGCGGCTGCAACAGCTGCGTCAGACCAACCTCAGGCTGCAAAAGCAGCTCAAGCAGCATCAGGAGCTGGAACGGCGGCTGCAATTCGATGCGCTTCACGACCCACTGACCCAGCTGCCCAACCGCGCGCTGTTGATGAACCACCTCAACCACGCCATGACCCACTACAACCGCTACAAATCGCCGGGATTCGCGGTGATTTTTATCGATGTGGATCACTTCAAGCAGATCAATGACACCCTGGGCCACAGCGCTGGCGATCAGCTGCTCAAGGAGGTGAGCCGCCGCCTGCAGACCTGCATCCGGCAAAACGATCTGGTGGCCAGACTGGGGGGCGACGAATTTGTCATCTATCTGGACAGCAGCAAGAGCGACGATGACATCAGCCCGGTGCTCAACCGCATTATCAGCCGTCTCTCCTACCCGTTCCGGCTACTCGGCAACGAGTTGAGCATTACGGTCAGCCTTGGGGTATCGAGCGTCTCCGAGCAAACCTCAGATATCAGCCAGCTGCTCCATCAGGCCGATCTGGCCATGTATCAGGCCAAACGCAATGGTCGCAGTCGCATCGTCAGCTACTCGGATGATTGCATCAACCAGAACTGGAATTCGCCGGAAGAGATGCTGGCCAGAGCCCTGCGGGAGGGGCGTATCGTCCCCTACTTCCAGCCGGTGATCCGGCTGCAGGATAGCCGCCTGACCGGACTGGAGGTGATGGCGCGCTGGCTGACCGAGGAGGGTATTCTAAAGGATGCGTTCGACTTTATTCCGCTGGCGGAGCAGTGCGGCCTGATTCTGGAGCTGGATTACCAGATCCTGCGCCACACCTGCCAACAGCTGAAGAACTGGCAGCCAATCTCCGGGCAGGGCAAGTTCAAGATCGCCATCAATCTGTCGGGCAAGCATCTGGTCAACCATGACCACATCATGCGGCTGATGGGAATTATCGAAGAGGAAGGGGTCGCCCCCGGCTATCTGATTTTTGAATTCAACGAGCGGGAGCTGTCGCGACAAGATTCCGATGCACTGGCGTCGCTGCACGAGCTGCGCGCCAAGGGTATCCAGATCAGCCTCGATGATTTCGGTACCGGCTTCTCCTCCCTCAACGCCCTGTTCCACTTCCCGGTGGACTACATCAAGGTGGATGACAGCTTTACTCAGCGCATGTTGCAGTCCCCCAAAGACCTCGCACTAATCCGCGCCATGCGGGATATCTGTCAGGATCTCGATTACACCCTGGTGGTCGAGGGGATCGAGAACCAGCAGCAATTGCAGAAGCTGATTGATATCGGCTGCCGGATGGGGCAAGGGCGCTATATCTCACCGCCCATGCCGGGAGCAGACATAGTACCGCTACTGACCCCGGCCAATCCTTAGGGTTAATCCTTCTTGAACAACGCCCGCAGGTTGGCAACACCGACCTGCCCCTTCTGCTGGCGCTCCTCGGCAGTCACCTTCTTCTGGTTTTCCCATTCAAGATCATCCTGCGGCAGCTCCAGCAGGAAGCGGCTTGGCTCCGGACGTACCGACTCGCCAAACTGGCGCCGCTCCTTGCAGAGGGTGAAGGTCAGTTCGGTCTGAGCCCGGGTGATCCCCACGTAGGCGAGACGCCGCTCCTCCTCGACGTTGTCTTCATCTATGCTGGTCTGGTGGGGCAGCAAGCCCTCCTCCATCCCCACCATATAGACATAGGGGAACTCCAACCCCTTGGAGGCGTGCAGCGTCATCAGTTGCACCTGATCCGCGTCATCCTCCCCCTCGTTGCGTTCCATCATGTCGCGTAGGGTGAGGCGAGTGACCACCTGAGCCAGCGTCATCGACTCCTCCAGCTCATCCCCTTCCAGCATCTCGGTGATCCAGCGATAGAGGGTGGAGACGTTCTGCATCCGCATCTCGGCCGCTTTCGGGCTGGGCGAGGTCTCGTAGAGCCACTCTTCGTAATGGATCTCCTTGATCATGTCCCGCACCGCCTCCACCGGATTGCCGCGCAACGCCTGATCGCCAAGGCGAACCAACCAGTTGGTGAAGGCCTGCAAAGCAGTCAGGCCCCGCCCGGAGAGATGCTGTTCCAGCCCCAGTTCGAAGCTGGCAGCAAACAGGCTCTTGCCGCGCTGGTTGGCGTATTGGCCAAGCTTTTCAAGGGTGGTGGGGCCGATCTCGCGACGCGGCAGGTTGACCACCCTCAGGAAGGCGGTGTCCTCATCCGGATTCACCAGCAGCTTGAGGTAGGCCATGATGTCCTTGATCTCGGTGCGGGAGAAAAACGAGGTGCCGCCGGAGATACGGTAAGGAATCCGGTTGGTCATCAGTGCCTTCTCGAAGATGCGCGACTGATGGTTGCCCCGATAGAGGATGGCGTAATCCTTGAACCGGGTGCGGTTCATAAACTTGTGTCCCATCATCTCGGCAGCGATCCGCTCCGCTTCGTGCTCCTCGTTCTTGGCGAACAGCACCTTGAGCTTCACCCCTTCATCCAACTCGGAGAAGAGCGCCTTGTCATAGACGTGGGGGTTGTTGGCGATCAGGATGTTGGCGCATTTGAGGATCCGCCGCTTGGAGCGGTAGTTCTGCTCCAGCTTGATCAGCTTGAGGCTGGGGAAATCCTCGCTCAGCAGCACCAGATTCTGCGGCTTGGCACCGCGCCAGGAGTAGATGGACTGGTCATCATCCCCTACCACGGTAAAACGGGCCCGCTCGCCGACGATCTGCTTCACCAGCTCGTACTGGCTGGTGTTGGTGTCCTGATACTCATCGACCAGCAGATAGCGGATCTTGTTCTGCCAGCGCTCGCGCACCTCCTGATTGCTCTTGAGCAGCAGGGTGGGCATCACGATGAGGTCGTCAAAATCCAGCGCGTTATAGGCCACCATCTGGCGGTGATAACGTTCGTAGAGCTGGGCCATCAGCACCTCTTCCGGCCCGCGGGCGATGCGCATGGCACGGGCGGGCAAGATAAGGTCGTTCTTCCAGTTGGAGATTTGGCTGATAAGGGCCGAGAGCTTGTCCTTGTCGTTGTCGAGCTCGTCTTCAGTCAACTCTTTCAGCAGCGCCAGCTGGTCGGTGTCATCGAACAGGGAGAAGTTGGCCTTGAGATTCAGGCTCTTGTGCTCACGACGAATGATATCGAGACCCAGGGTATGGAAGGTGGAGACCATCAGACCCCGCGCCTCCTTACGTCCCAGGGTCTGGCCGACCCGCTCCTTCATCTCCCGCGCCGCCTTGTTGGTAAAGGTGACCGCAGCGATGTTGCGCGCACTGTAGCCGCACTGCTGCACCAGATAGGCAATCTTGTTGGTGATGACGCGGGTCTTGCCCGATCCGGCACCCGCCAGCACCAGGCAAGGGCCGGAGACATACTTGACCGCTTCGTTCTGATTGGGGTTGAGCTTCATGGGCCGGATCTCTTGGCTTATGATGAGGGGCGGCATTGTACCAGAAATCACCCGATGAGCCGTACCTACTGCACGGCAAGCAACCGCCATTCCGACTTATCGCACCTTGTGTTCGGGCGCTATTTTCAGGATCATGACCGACCTTTCGAGATGATGACTTTTTCCAGATGATGAGGGGAGCATGAATCAGCAACAGCACGACCAGCTGCGCAGCCAGTTTCCGGCCTTGGCGCAGGAGGTAAACGGCCACCCTCTGGTCTATCTGGACAACGCCGCCACCACCCAGAAACCACAAGCGGTACTGGATGCCATCGCTCACTACTATCGGGTCGACAACGCCAACGTGCACCGTGCCGCCCACGCCCTGAGTGGCCGCGCGACCCGCGCCTTCGAAACTGCCCGCGAGACGGTCGCCTGCTTTATCAATGCGCCCCGCAGCCACGAAGTGATCTGGACCCGCGGCACCACGGAAGCGATCAATCTGGTAGCCCAGAGCTGGGGGATGAGCGAGCTCAAGGCGGGGGATGAAATCATCCTCAGTACGCTGGAGCACCACGCCAATATCGTCCCGTGGCAACTGGTCGCCCAGCGCACAGGCGCAGTCATCCGGGTTATCCCCCTCGATGAGCGGGGCGATCTCGATCTGGCCGCCTATCACGCCATGCTAGGGCCACGCACCCGGCTGGTGAGCGTGGCCCACGTATCCAATGCCCTTGGCACCGTCAATCCAGTCAAAGAGATGGTGGCAGCGGCCAAGGCAGTCGGCGCTCTGACCCTGATCGACGGCGCCCAGGCGGTGGCTCATCTCGAGGTGGATGTGCAAGCCATCGGTTGCGACTTCTACGCCTTCTCCGGCCACAAACTCTATGGCCCGACCGGCATCGGTGTGTTGTGGGGCCGCACCGAGCTGTTGGAGCGGATGCCGCCCTGGCAAGCCGGTGGCGAGATGATCGATCGGGTCAGTTTCAGCGGCACCACCTTCAATACCCTGCCCTTCAAATTCGAGGCGGGCACCCCCCATATCGCTGGCGCTATTGGCCTCGCCGCCGCCATCGACTTTGTGATGGCGCAAGATAGGGAATGGCTCGCCCAACATGAGCAGGCACTGACCGACTATCTGGTCGCTGGCCTGCAACAGGTGCCGGGGCTGCGTCTGGTCGGCGAACCTGGCCAACGCGCCGGTGCGGTCTCTTTCTTGCTCGACGACATCCACCCGCAAGATGCTGCCACCCTGCTCGATATGCAGGGGATCGCCCTGCGAGTCGGCCATCACTGCGCTATGCCGCTGATGGAATCGCTCGGGATCGGCGGCACCATGCGTGCCTCGCTGGCTTGCTACAACAATCGGGATGATGTCGACGCCCTGCTGGCCGCCCTGCACAAACTCAGTGACTTCTTCTAAGGCAGACAACCGAATGAGTGACCTCGCAATCTATACCCAGATTGGCCTTGAGCCCAACGCCGACAAAATCCGCCAACTGTTTGCCGCCGCCCACGGCTGGGAGAACCAGTACCGGCTCATCATCCAGCTCGGCAAGCAGCTGCCAGCGCTACCCGCCGAATGGCAGCAGGAGGAGTTCCGCCTCAAGGGGTGTGAAAGCCAGGCTTGGCTGAAGGGAGAACAAAGCGAGGATGGCTGCTGGCACTTTGCCTGTGATTCCGATGCTCGCATCGTGCGGGGCCTAATCGTCGTCGTGCTGGCAGCACTCAACCACCAATCGTCTGCGGCGATCCAGGCTTTTGATATGGAAGACTATTTCAGCGAACTGGGACTTGAAAAACACTTGAGCCCGTCACGAGGTAACGGGCTCAGAGCGATCGTACTGGCGATCCGGGAACAAGCGGTCTAACCCGCCTTGTTCAGTGGTCGATTAGGCTTCGCTAATCGACCCAGCATCTTCATTCCCTGCCTCTTTCTCGGCTCGGGTGCCCCGCTCGGCAATCTTCTTCAATACCCGGGACGCGGCAACCAGCCCGAAGGTTGCCGTCACCGGCGTCACGGCGCCAAAACCGGAGGCGCAATCCATCTTCATGGTGCCATCGCTGGCCGCCTTGGCCTGACAGGTGCCACCATTACCATCCGGATAACTCAACTGCTCGGTTGAGAAGACACACTCCACTCCGAATTTGCGCGCCGGATTCTTGCTGAAGTTGTGCAACCGGCGCAGGTCGGAGCGAACCTTAGCAGCGAGCGGATCCTGAATGGTCTTGGCCAAATCGGCCACGGTGATTTGGGTCGGATCCATCTGCCCGCCGGCACCACCCGCTACAATCACCGGGATCTTGTTACGCTTGCAGAAGGCAATCAGCGCCACCTTGGCCTTGACCGAATCGATGGCGTCCACCACATAGTCAAACTCTCGCTTGATATGCTCGGCCAGGTTGTCGGCGGTGACGAAATCGTCCACCTCGATCACGTCGCAATCCGGATTGATGGCGCGAATGCGCTCGGCCATCACCTCGGTCTTGAGGCGACCAACCGTCCCCTGCATGGCGTGGATCTGGCGATTGGTGTTGGTGATGCAGATATCATCCATGTCGATCAGGGTGATCTGGTTGATACCGGCGCGGGCCAGCGCCTCTGCCGCCCAGGAACCGACGCCACCGATCCCCACCACACAGACCTTGGCCTGGCTAAAGGAACGCAGTGCGCTCTGACCATAAAGACGGGCAATGCCCCCGAATCGCTGTAGATATTCTGCTTTCATACCACCACCTTGCTTGAGGGCGGCCATTATAACGACAACCAACGCCAGCGGCGATGACAGAACCGGAGAAAATAGGGGAGGAAAAACAGGGAAAACGGCAGGGAAGAGGGAATAAAAGGTCAATATTAAGGCGATTTACTGAATTGTAGGCAATAAAAAACCCCGCTCGATGAGCGGGGTTTCTTGTATTGGGTGCCTGGCAGTGTCCTACTCTCGCATGGCGAATGCCACACTACCATCGGCGCTACCGCGTTTCACTTCTGAGTTCGGCATGGGATCAGGTGGTTCCACGGCGCTATTGCCGCCAGGCAAATTCTTCAATCTGAGAAAGCTGACGTGAGTAACGAGGTTGCCTATTGGCTTGTCGCTATCACTGAATTTGAGTAGTTCGCTTGGTATCTGTTACAAGCCTTAGAACACTT
>NZ_JBFODU010000028.1:0-109173 GCF_040908505.1 Aeromonas sp. R1-2
TGACTCATCAGCGCCAGCTGCTGCTCGAGTTCCTTGATGCGCTGTTCGGGCGTCTGGTTGTCGGGGTCAGGCATGGTGATGCTCCTGCCGGCGCGTACAGAAGCCCCCTGGCTCCAATCTTGCCGACCATGTTTACGCAACCATACCAGAACGGTGGAGCGGCCCTGAATGCCATAACGCACCTGAGCCTGTTTGTAGGTGAGCTCGCCTTTTTCAATCTGCTCGACCAGTGCCAGTTTAAAAGTCAGCGAGTAATCGCGCTGTGTCCGTTTCACACCTTGTCCCATCGGGTTCTCCATTTATTGGGGGGAAAGGTGTAAACCATATTCAGGACGGGACAGAGATAAAAAAAGAGGCCGCATCATGCGGCCTCTCGCGTTTCTGTTTGCCGGGGATCAGATCCCCGCCAGTTCCAGTGCCTGACGATAGTACTCGTTGGCCTTGTTGGTAAGGCGGCGCTTGTCCATCAGCTGGCCGAGGGCGTGGTAGGCGGCGGCGCTCGGCGCCCGCTCCACCTCCTGCTCCAGCAGCTTCTGGGCATCATCCAGCTGACCTGCCAGCAGATAGAGCTGGGCCAGTGCGGTGTCCACCTCCGGTTGCCCCTGCTGTTTTTGCAGCAGTGCCAGCAGCGGCTGGTAGCTGTCTAGTTTCAGCTTGGGCAGACGAGCCAGCAACTGGGGCATCGGCTGTTTGCGCAGCGCCTCCTGCCACAGGGTGGCAGCCTCGCCGTCGGCACCCAGCTGGCGCAGCAGATCGCCGTAGCAGGCCAGCAATTCTGGCTCAAGGCGCAGCTTGCGCGGCAGATCCTGCCATACCGCTTTGAGGGTCTCGAGGCTGCCGGCAGCCTGTTGCAGACGACCAGACCAAGCCTGTTGCAGCAGATCTTCTTCCTGTTTCGGGGTCAGCTTGCCCACCTTGTGCAGTGTCGGGATCAGGTCGCACAGGGCGCTCCAGTCCTGACGGGCCAGATGCACCTGACGCAGCTGATCCAGCACCATGGGGTGGCGCGGGTTGAGGGCGTAGACTGACTCCAGCATCGCCAGCGCGGTATCGTACTGGCCCTGCTCGATCTGCAATTGGGTTTGGGTCAGGGTGAGCGCCAGCTCGGCCTTGGGGTTCTCCTCCTGCGCTTTTTGCAGGTATTGATCCCGGCGGGCGTCGTCACCACGGGCCTGTGCCGCCTTGGCGGCGCTCAGGTAGTTGAGCAGCGGGGTGTCGCTGTTGCTGGCCCCCTTGATCAGCAGCTTTTCAGCCTGACTGTAGTGCCCTTCGGCCATTGCCAGGGTTGCGGCGACGGTCTGTTGATTGGCCTTGCGGCGGCGGCGCGAGCCGTACCAGCCAAGGGTCTTGCGGCGCAGGCCGAATACCCGGCCCAGCAGCCACTCGACGATCAGCAGGGCACCGTAGAACAGCACGGCCAGGATCACCGCGCTGGTGACGGAGGATTCGATGGTGTAATTGCCAAGGGCAATCAGCACATAGCCCTTGTTACCGGAGGCTTGCGGGCCAAAGATCAGCCCTGCGACCATCACGGCGACCAGAATGATTATACGGATCATGGTGCCCTCCTCAGCTGCTGGCCAGAATGCGTTGCAGGCGTTCGGTCAGTACCTGCTCCAGCATGGCCTGGGTCTTGAATTGGGCCGGATAGTCGATCTGGATCTGCTCACCCTTGAGCTTGTCGATCTCGCCCTGCATGTAGCGGGTGGCGCTGTTGTCGGTGTCGAAATACTGGGTCAGCCAGCGTTGGGCCTTGTCCAGGCTGTCTTCGTAGAGCGCCTGCTGCTCGCGATAGACGGAGAGCTGGGCCTGCAACAGCTTGGTTTTGAGGTTTTCACGCAGGAAGATCTCCTGCTGCGGCGAGAGCAGCGCCTCGACCGCGCCATCGCGGCGACGGATGGTGACGAAGTTCTCGGTGAACTTGACCCAGTTTTTCTTCAGGTTGCTCTCCCACTCGTCGGGATTGGTGCTAACTGCCTGATCCGGCTCGGCCTTGGCTTCCGGCATGCTGACGGTGGAGAGGGGCAGCAGCTCGATCTGGTCGGACAGCGCCGCCAGCTTGAGGGTCAGCCCCTCGCGGTCGATGCGCGGCATCCCCTTGAGCTTGGCGATATCCTCGGCCAGCGCCTTGCGGATCGGCATCAGGCTGGGGTCGTTGAGGGCGGCGATGCGCTCGTCAGCGTTGCCGAGCAAGGTGATGGCGGAGACGAGGTCATGCTCCAGCCACAGCTTGCGGCCCGCCATTCGTACCAGATATTCGGATTCGGCCAACATCCAGTCGTTGGGGCGCTTGTCGTTGAGATCCAGTACCCGATTCTGCAGGCCCTGCATCTCCCCCTGCAACCGCTGCTGGGTTTGATCCAGTGCGGCCAGCTGCTCGGCATCCTTGCTGCTGGTCTGGTCGATCTTGCTCAGGGCGCTCGCCAGCTGCTGCTTGAGCTGGGCCAGTTCGGCCTGCTGGGCCACGGCATTCTTGTGACCGTGCAGATAGAGACCGCCGGTCAGGCCAAGGGCCAGCAGGATGGCAACCCCTCCCAGTACGGCACCGGAGCGGCTCTTGCTGCCATTGACCGCAGCGGTCGGCTGGGGTTTGACCTGGGATTCTTGTTGTTCTGTCATTCCATCTTCCTCAGTTCCAGTGCGGCCGTCAGGGCCTGGTTGGATGCACCTTGGGCAATCGTGATATGGATAAAGCCCGCTGCGCTGGCCATCTCGGCCACGCGCGGGCTGGGGACCACCAGCAGGCGGTCAAAAAGCCAAGGCCGCTGGTGGTCGGGAACCAGCTCCAGCAGCCGTTGCAGCAGTTCACCACTGGTAATGAGCAGGCTGTCCAGCCCCGCTGCCTGCCAGTGGTGGGTCAATCTGTCCCCGTCCAGCTCGGGGTAGTGGCGCTCA
Source organism: Aeromonas sp. R1-2 (assembly GCF_040908505.1). Classification (NCBI taxonomy): domain Bacteria; kingdom Pseudomonadati; phylum Pseudomonadota; class Gammaproteobacteria; order Aeromonadales; family Aeromonadaceae; genus Aeromonas; species Aeromonas sp. R1-2. The sequence goes on from NZ_JBFODU010000028.1 coordinate 2,896, forward strand.
TAGGCCGCACAATAGTGCACCAGAGCACCGCGTGAGGCCAGCGTGCTGGCAATGAGATCCCGCCCGCCATTGCCGCGCAGGATCAGTACCCGTTTGCCTGCTACCTGCTGCAGTGCGGGCAGGGCCAGCAGTCCTTCGCTGCGCGGGTCATTCGGGCAACTTGCCGTGATGCCTATGGCTGCAAACGCATCTGCGCTGGCCTGACCCACCGCAAAGTACTCAATATGTGGCCAGGTCTGACCAGTTTGCAACAGAAAATCGTGTGCAAAATGAACGGCATGGATGCTGACGGCGATAACCACGTCAGCACTGCGCAACAGGTCGGGCAGGAGAGGGAGTTCACTGCCCGCCACGGTTTCCAGCAGCGGGCTGCAGAGTGGTGCATGGCCGTGCTGGCGCAGCAACTGCACCAGCTCGGCGGCCTGGGCGGCCGGACGCACCACCAGCGGGATCATGTGCGGTAGACCTCGGCCAGGATCTCGTCGGCACCGGCGGCCAGCAGGCGCTGGGCCAGTTGCTCGCCGAGGGCCTCTCCATCGGCCAGCGGACCGCGGATCTCGTCGCGGATCACCTGGGTGCCATCGGGACTGCCCACCAGACCACGCAGCCAGATCTGCTCGCCCTCGACCAGTGCGTAGGCACCGATAGGCACCTGACATCCCCCTTGCAGGGCGCGATTCATGGCGCGCTCGGTCAGCACCCGGGCGCGGGTCTCGGCGTGCTCCAGCGGCGCCAGCAGAGCGTGCAGCTCAGTATCGTCGAGGCGGCATTCGATGCCGACAGCCCCCTGACCGTTGGCGGGCAGACTCTGCTCCGGCTCGATAAAGGCGGTGATGCGGTGCGCCATCTCCAGTCGTTTCAGACCGGCGGCGGCGAGGATAATGGCGTCGTACTCACCGGCATCCAGCTTGGCGAGGCGAGTGTTGACGTTGCCACGCAGGTCGCGGATCACCAGATCCGGGCGGGCGGCGCGCAGCTGGCACTGGCGGCGCAGGCTGGAGGTGCCGACCACGGCCCCTTGCGGCAGTTCGGCAATGGCCTTGAAACGGTTGGAGACGAAGGCATCGCGGGGATCTTCCCGCTCGCAGATGGTGTGCAGGCCGAGCCCCTCGGGGAACTCCACCGGCACATCTTTCATGGAGTGAACGGCGATATCGGCCCGCCCTTCCAGCATGGCGGTCTCCAGCTCCTTGACGAACAACCCCTTGCCACCGACCTTGGCCAGCGGGGTATCGAGGATCTTGTCACCCTGAGTGCTCATGGGCACCAGTTCGACCTGCAACTGCGGGTGCAGGGCTTCGAGCCGGTCTTTGACAAAGTTGGCCTGCCACAGGGCCAGCGGGCTCTTGCGAGTGGCAATTTTCAGGGTTCGGGCTGCCATATCAATCAGTTGTTTCATTTTTAGAAGGAAATCGATATTACCACCCTTTGCCCGGGCTTTCATGGCGGAGCCGGCAAAAGCGGGGCCAAGCTCAAAAATGCATGCTGAAAATGATTTTCATTAAGCAAGTGGTGTTGATTAATTCATTGAATGTATTGGAATTTAATGATTTCCCCTGATACTTGATGTGGTCATACCAGAAATAATCTGGCGTTTAGCTGAAGGCTTGTTTACCACCGCTGTTTGCATTGTTAACATGATCACACTTTTTTGACGTATCCCCCTTTTGGTGCGTCATTTTCACTTAGGTGATAGGCAGGGCATTGCAGGAACACATCGATACGCTGGTTGCGCGTTATGACGATATTACCCGTCTCAAGACGCAACGGGCGTTAGGCCTCATGAGTCGCTATGGGCAGCAGGTATTCCAACTGCTGCCTGTCATGCTGCACTTCAATCATCCCCTGCTGCCCGGTTATGTCTCCGGTGATGTCCCTCATGGCATCTGGAGCTTCAGCGCCACAGCCGAGCAGCAAGCCTTTATCGATGACCTCTGCCGCAACGCCAACTGCCAGAGTGGTCTTGCCACCCATGATCGGGCCATTCAGGGGCTCTACTCCATGGGCAGCACCTCCTCCATCGGTCAATGCTGTCACTCCGATCTCGATATCTGGGTCTGCCACGTGGCCGGTTTGTCGCAGGAGCGGCTCGATCTGCTGGAGCTGAAATGCCAGCAACTCTCCAAGTGGGCCGAACAGCGCGGGGTCGATCTCAACTTCTTCCTGATCCCGGAAGACAAGTTCCGCCAGACCAACGATGCCCAGATGCAGGGGGAGAGCTGCGGCAGTGCCCAGCACCTGCTGCTGCTCGACGAGTTCTACCGCAGTGCCATGCGTATCGCGGGCAAACGCTTGATCTGGTATCTGGTGCCCACCGAGTGTGATGATCACTACGATGCGTATGTGAACGAGCTGTTCGAGAGCGGCAAGCTCAAGCAGGACGACTGGCTCGATCTAGGCAGTTTTGACCGTATTCCGGCCGAAGAGTATTTCGGCTCCGCCCTGTGGCAGCTCTACAAGGGGATCGACTCCCCCTACAAGGCGGTGCTCAAGTCGGTGCTGATGGAAGCCTACTCGCACGAGTATCCCAATACCCGCCTGCTGTCGATGATCGGTCGCGACTGGTTCCAGCACAACGAGGGGATGCACTACCGGCTCGACAACTACTGTCTGATGCTGGACAAGGTGACCAACTACCTCAAGTCCATCGGCGACATGGCGCGGCTCGATCTGGTGCGCCGCTGCTTCTACCTCAAGGTGTGCGACGGGCTCAGCCATCCCAAGGATGATCACTCCCCCGAGTGGCGTCGCGAGCAGATGAGCCAGCTGGTCTCCTACTGGGGCTGGAGTCAGGACAAACTTTATCAACTCGATCATCGCCATGAGTGGAAGATCGAAGAGGTGAAGATCGCTCACGCCGAGCTGCTGGAAGCCCTGATGCAGAGCTACCGCAACCTGATCCAGTTCGCCCGCCGCAACAACATCAGCGAGTCGATCAACCCGGAAGATATCGGCATTCTGTCGCGCAAGCTCTACGCCGCGTTCGAGAGTCTGCCGGGCAAGGTGCAGCGCATCAACCTCAAGATCGCGCCGGATCTCAGCGAGCCGGATCTCAGCTTCGTGCAGGTGCCGCACGGTCGCCTCAATCGCGCTGGCTGGTATCTCTACAAACATTCGCTGGAGCCGGTGGACATCATTGGCCGCGCGCCGCTGGAGTTCAACGGCTACATCAGCAAGCTGGTCTCCTGGGCCTACTTCAACGATCTGCTGACCCCCCAGTCGCGGGTGCACCTGTTCAATCAGGGCTCGGATCTGCACATCGACAATCTGCACCAGTTCTGCCGCGATCTCTCCGGCTGCTTCCCCGAGAAGTACCCGCTCGCTACCAACCTGGCCCTCAGTCGGCCGTGCGAGATCCGTCAGCTCTCCATCTTCCTCAATCTGGAGATGGACCCGACCAGCCATTGGGTCGGTCAGGTGATCGAATTTGACGCCAATACCGTGGATGTCTTCTCGTTCGGTCGCAATCAGGAGTGTCTGGTCGGTTCGGTGGATCTGGTCTATCGCAACTCCTGGAGCGAGATCCGTACCCTGCACTTCCAGGGGGATGAAGCCGTGGTCGATGCCCTCACCACCATCCTCGGCAAGATGCATCAGGATGCCGCCGCCCCCGAGATGATCGAGGTGTTCTGCTACAGCCAGCACTTCCGCTCTCTGGTGCGCTCCCGCTTCCAGACCCTGGTGGCGGAATGTATCGACCTGCGCCTGGCCCGCGACAAGCAGCAGCTGGTCAAGACCATGGCCCTTGGCCGCGAGAAGTACGGCATCTTCTTCGAGCGGCGCGGGGTGTCGGTGAAGAAGCTGGAAAACGCCATCGATTTTTACCGTCACATCTCCCACAACAAGCTGGATCACCTGCCGCTGCGGCTCGACAAGACCCACAGCCAGCATCTGCCGAGCATCGTCGATGCCTACGCCAGCGAAGGGTTGGTGCAGTTCTTCTTCGATACCCGTGATGCGGGCACCAACATCTATATCCTCGATGAGGCGAACCGGGTGGAGATCTACCAGCACTTTGCCGGCAACAAGGATGAGCTGGTGGCGGGGGTCAACCGCTTCTACACCTCCAATCACGAGCGGTTCAGCGATGATGGGCAGTTCATCAACTTCAACCTGCCCCAGTACTACGAGATAGTACAAGTGAATGGCGAGCTGGATGTGATCCCCTATCGCAGTCAGGGCACTCTGCGCGAACAGGTGCCGCCCGCTCGGGAAGTGGGCTGACCCGTCAGTTGGAATCGCAATAAAAAACGGCCTGCAGATGCAGGCCGTTTGCTTTGCCGGAAGGGCTCACGCGCCGAGGCGGGCCAGCAGCCAGCTGCGAATGTCGTCGAGCTGAGGGCGGCAGATCTCGTGACGCATCGGGTACTCGTGCCACTCGGGGGCGAGTCCGGCAGCTTCAAGCCGGTTCTTGGCATCCCAACCGAGCGACAGGCTCACCACATCGTCGTAGATACCGTGCATGTAGCAGATGGGCAGGGCGCGAGCAGCCTCGCTCATCTCGCCGAGCAGCTTGTCTGGGGTAGCTAGATAGGTGGACATGCAGAGCAGGCCTGCCAGCGTTGCCTGATAGCGCAGCGCGGTGAAGGAGGCAATCACCCCGCCCTGAGAGAAACCTGCCAGCACGATATGCTCGGGGGAAAACCCGTCGGCCACCAGCTGATCGAGCAATGCGGCAATCTGGTTGGCCGATTCACGGACATGGGACTCCACGGCCCGCTCGGCGGGATCCTCGAAGCTCCTGATGTCGTACCAGCCGCGCATCTTGTAGCCCATGTTGATGGTGATGGGGCGCTCGGGGGCATCCGGCAGCAGGTGACGCACCGGCAAGTCGGCGGGCAGATCCAGCGCGTCCACCAGCGGGGCGAGGCCGGCGCCGGAATCACCCAGCCCGTGCAGCCAGATCACCGCGTGACGGGCGCCCTGCGGGTGCAGGTCGATCATGGGAACACCACCTCTTCGCCCGCCTGGGCGGAGCAGGATTGGCTCAGCAGCGCCTTGAGCTCGTGGCCGAAGCGGTTGTCGATCCAGGTGTCACCCTGCAGTTCGAAGTGGAAGCCGTTCTCGCGGGTGGCGACCCAAATCTGGTGCAGTGGCTCCTGCTTGTTGATGATGACCTTGGTCTTGTTCTCGAAAGAGAGGGTCAATACGCCGCCGTTGCGTTCGCAGTCGATATCCGGATACCCCTCGTCGAGCGTGTCTTCCACATATTGGAAAAAGGCGTCGGTCAGGGCGTGATACTCGTGATCCTTCATCGGTTTATCCTGTTGCTTTTAACAATGTGAGTGCGATTATAGAGGGCCAAAAATTTTTTCGCAGCGAACCATTATGATCACCCAGTTCACCAAGTGTCTGCTTGCCACTCTTCTGTCCCTCGGGTTGGCCGCGTGCGGTCTGAAGGGGCCGCTCTATATGCCGCCCCCCGAGCAGCCACAGAGCCAGAGTACACCGCAAGCAGTACCGCCTGCGACCACTGAGGCTGCCACCGAGGCCGCGCCGCACTAATGCCGCACCCATTCTAGGAAGGAACCGCCCCCTTGGATCACTTTAACTACGACGCCGACGGCCAGCTTCAGGCCGAGCAAACCTCGCTGCAACAGCTTGCCGAGCAGTACGGTACCCCGCTTTACGTCTACTCCCGTGCGACCCTCGAGCGCCACTGGCACGCCTTCGACAAGGCCGCTGGCGATATTCCCCATCTGATCTGCTACGCGGTGAAGGCCAACTCCAACCTGGCGCTGCTCAACCTGCTGGCCCGTCTGGGCTCGGGGTTTGACATCGTCTCCGGTGGCGAGCTGTCGCGGGTACTGGCGGCGGGCGGTGATCCGGCCAAAGTGGTCTTCTCTGGGGTCGCCAAGAGTGAAGCCGAGATGCGCCTCGCGCTGGATAAAGAGATCCTCTGTTTCAATCTGGAGTCGGAAGCAGAGCTGGAGCGCCTCAATCGGGTGGCGGGCAGCATGGGCAAGAAGGCTCGCGTCTCGGTGCGGGTCAATCCGGATATCGATGCCGGTACTCACCCCTATATCTCCACTGGCCTCAAGCAGAACAAGTTCGGCATTCCCATCGAGCTGGCGCCCGCCATCTATCGCAAGGCGGCCGCGATGGCGAACATCGAGATCGTCGGGGTGGATTGCCATATCGGCTCGCAACTCACTGAATTGAATCCCTTTATGGAAGCGGCTGACAAGCTGCTGCGGCTGATCGACGGTCTGGCAGCGGAAGGCATTCATATCCATCATCTGGACGTGGGCGGCGGCCTTGGGGTCAACTACGGTTCCGAGCAGCCGCCTCATCCGACCGAGTACGCCGAAGCGCTGAAGCAGAAGCTGGCGGGCCGGGATCTGACCCTGCTGTTCGAGCCGGGCCGCGCCATCGTCGCCAATGCCGGCGTGCTGCTGACCCGGGTCGAGTACCTGAAGCCGGGCGAGACCCGCAACTTCGCGCTGATCGATGCCGGCATGAACGACATGCTGCGCCCTTCGCTCTACGGCGCCTGGATGAACATCATCGAGGTGGATAGCCGTGCCGGCCATGCTCCCGCGATCTATGACGTGGTGGGCCCGGTGTGCGAGACCGGTGACTTCCTCGGCAAGGAGCGCACCCTGGCGATTGCCGAGGGGTCGCTGCTGGCGGTGCGTTCGGCCGGTGCCTACGGCTTTACCATGTCATCCAACTACAACACCCGTCCGCGCGCAGCCGAAGTGCTGGTGGATGGTGCCGAGGCGCACCTGATCCGCGAGCGGGAGCAGTTGGCTGATCTCTGGCGCGGTGAGCACCTGCTGCCCTGATGGCGCAGGCTGGGACAATGATTTCATAACGGTTGACGGTGAGTTTTTACAGCCCTAACAGCACAGGAATGCACGATGTGGATAGATTGTTCCAGGATGCATGGGGCTTTGGACAACGACTTCATGGCGCTTGGCGACCCTTGGTTTGGTGAATTTTTACAGCCCTAACAGCACAGGAATGCACGATGTTGATAGATTTTTCCAAGATGCATGGCTTGGGCAACGACTTCATGGTGGTGGATGGCGTCACCCAGAAGGTATTTTTCAGCAATGACGTCATCAAGAAGCTGGCAGATCGCCACTTCGGGATCGGCTTTGACCAGCTGCTGCTGGTGGAGCCGCCCTATGACCCTGAACTCGACTTTCACTATCGCATTTTCAATGCCGATGGCAGCGAGGTGGAGCAGTGCGGCAACGGCGCCCGCTGTTTTGCCCGTTTCGTGCGTCTCAAGGGGCTGATCAACCGGGATCGCATCGCGGTCAGTACCGCCCGGGGTCGCATCGTATTGCAGCTGGAGGGGGAGAATCAGGTCACGGTCAACATGGGTGTTCCCCAGTTTGAGCCGGGCAAGATCCCGTTCCGGGCCCAGAAGGCAGAGAAAACCTATCTGCTGCGGGCGCAGGAGCATACCGTGATGTGTGGCGTGGTCTCCATGGGCAATCCCCACTGCGTCATCGAGGTGCCTTCGGTCGCCGATGCGCCGGTCGAGACGCTCGGTGCCATCATGGAGCGCCATGAGCGTTTTCCCGAACGGGTCAACGTCGGTTTCATGGAGATGGTCAACGCCACCGAGATCAAACTGCGTGTATTCGAGCGGGGCTGTGGCGAGACCCTGGCCTGCGGCACCGGTGCCTGTGCGGCGGCGGTGATTGGCATCAGTCAGGGCAAGCTCAAGGAGCGGGTCACCGTCAGTCTGCCGGGCGGCAAGCTGACCATCGCCTGGAAGGGGCCGGGCCAGCCGGTCTATATGACAGGTCCCGCCGAGCATGTGTTTGACGGCCAGATAGAGGTTTAGCCGATAAAGGTTCAGGTACGGGGGGCGTTGGCCCCCTTTGCCCATTATGTCGGGGCAGCGAGCCCCATTTCTCTGATGGATCAACCAATTTATGAGCGAACTCAAACGGCAGGAGCAATCGGTGGATGAAGCCACTGTGCTGGAGTACCTGGCCCGTTATCCCGAGTTTTTCCAACGCCATGCCGCCGTGCTGGACCGGATCCGCATTCCCCATGAACGCAAAGGGTCGGTCTCGCTGGTCGAGCGCCAGCTGGAGCGTCAGCGCGAGCGGATCGAACAGCTGGAGCAGGAGATCACCGAATTGATGGGGATCGCCAGCGAGAACGAGCGGATCTTCCGGGTCTATGCCGATCTCTACGGCGAGCTGTACGGTTGCCAGACCCTGTTCGAAGTGAGTGCCGTGATGGGCAAGGCCTTTGTCCAGCGGCTGCGCCTGACCGGGCTGCGACTCTGGCTCAACCCCAAGAAGTTTACCCTGAGCGGGCCCGAGCAGCGCTTTCTGGCACAGGGCAAGCAGCTCGAATCCCTGCTGGGTCAGCGTCTGCCGGGGCAGGATTACTACTTTGGCCGCCTGAGCCAGAGCGAGAAGCAGGCGCTGTTTGGCCACGATGTGCTGGTCAACTCGGTGGCCCTGATGCGGCTCGGCGATCTCGGTGTGCTGGCCTTCGCCAGCTCGGATCCCGGCCACTTTACTCCCCATAACGACACCCTGCTGCTGGGCCAACTGGGGCGCCTGCTGCAACTGCGTCTGCCCGAGTTGACTCATGGCTAGAACACCGGCCAAGTCGCCCGCCAAAGCTCCCGTCATCACACCGCCACTGCCCGCGGCACTGGTGGACGAGCTGGCGGCCTTTATCGAATACCTGAGGGTCGAGCGTCAGCTCAGCCCTCATACCCGCAATAACTATCAAGCCCATCTGGAGGCGATGACCGCCGAGCTGGTGGCCCTCGGGCTCACTGATTGGGGTCGGCTCGAGGCGAGTCAGGTGCGCACTCTGGTGACCCGGATGCACAAGGGGGGCCTTGCTCCTCGTTCCCTTTCCACCAAGGTTTCTGCCCTGCGCAGCTTTTGCGACTGGCAGGTGCGGCAGGGGCGGCTGACCGCCAATCCGGCCCGTGGCATCGTCACTCCCAAACAGGGGCGGCCGCTGCCGAAAAACCTCGATGTGGACGAGATGCACCAGCTGCTCAACATCACCGACGAGCAGGATCCGCTGGCGGTGCGGGATCGCGCCATCATGGAGCTGATGTACTCTTCAGGGCTGCGTCTGGCCGAGCTGGTGGGGATCAATCTGGTGGATCTGAAGCTCGACGACCGCCAGCTCAAGGTGACCGGCAAGGGCTCGCGGGAGCGGGTGCTACCCATCGGCCGGATGGCGGTCGAGTGGCTGCAGAAGTGGCTCAAGGTGCGCCCGCTGCTGGCCGGGGACGAGAGCGAGGCGCTGTTTGTCTCCAGCCGCAAGCAGCGGCTCTCGGCCCGCTCGGTGCAAGCCCGCCTTGATGGCTGGGGCAACAAGCAGGCGCTCAACGCCCACGTCCATCCCCACAAGCTGCGTCACAGCTTTGCCACCCATATGCTGGAGTCCTCCGGCGATCTGCGGGCGGTACAGGAGCTGCTGGGTCATGCCGACCTCTCTACCACCCAGATCTATACCCACCTCGACTTCCAGCATCTGGCCAAGGTCTACGACAGCGCTCACCCCAGGGCCAAGCGTGACCCGGATGCGCAGGACGATGAATAACGGGCTATGAGCCCCCGTTGCAGAGGAGAGTCCATGCACTTCTATCGCCGCTGGCAGCCGGTTGCTGCCATCTCGTTTGACCTCGATGACACCCTCTATGACAACGGCCCCGCCATCGTGCGCGCCGAGCAGTGGATGCTGAGCCATCTGCGCAACGAATATCTGGCTACCGCCATGCTCGACAAGCCGCGCTGGCTGGATCTCAAACGCGCTGTGCTGATGGCACGGCCCGAGCTGCGCCACGATGTCAGCCTGGCGCGCCTGCAGACCATCCGTACCGCCATGGTCGAGGGGGGGATGGCCGACCAGCAGGCCAGCCGCGAGGCGGAGCAGGTGTTTGCTGCGTTTCTGGCAGAGCGCTCGAAGATCGAGGTGAGCGAGTCCACTCATCAGCTGCTGGCCAGACTGGCCGAACGCTATCCGCTGGTGGTGATCACCAACGGTAATCTGGATCTGGCGCAGGCAGGGCTGGATCGCTACTTCACGCTGGTCTGCAAGGCGGGGGTGGGTGCCAGGATGAAACCGGCACCGGATATGTTTGAGCAGACCCGCAGCACCCTCAAGTTGCCAGCGGGGCGGATCTTACATGTCGGGGATCACCCCGAGACCGATGTACTGGGTGCCCGCTTGCACGGCTTTCGCGCCGCCTGGCTCAACGAACGGCAGCAACCGTGGCAACAGCTGCAACTGTTGCCGGACGTTGAGCTGACGGCACTGGAGGAGCTGGCCGAGCTGCTGCTCTGATGGCGCTGGCGGGTGGCCCGGCTCAGGCGGTAATGGCTGTCATCGAATAGCGATATATGGCAAGGGGTTACGCCCGCTATTTACGACAAACCAGCCCGAGCAGGGTGTAGCGATCGCGCTGGTTGACGCGGCAGTAACTGATGCCGACGGGTAGCGGCTGCTGCAGGGTGATGGCGCTGTTCTGATAGCGGCAGACCAGATAGAGCGGGCGCAGGCTGCTATCGAGCTGACTCCAGTAGTGGATCTCGTCGCTGTCGCCATTATCCGGTTTGAGTTGTGCCAGCTCGGCAGGATCTCCGTCGAACAGGGCCAGATTATCGAGCCGGTGGCTGAGGGTTTCGTCCGGTTTGCCATCGTCATTGCGGGTGAACGCCTGCCAGCCCTGCTGCGGGGTCAGCAGCTGTTGGCGAGTCTCTATGGTGGCGGGACAATCAAATTGCAGGCTGGCGGCAAGGGCCAGGGTTGTCAGTAACATGGCTGCGGTTCTCTCTTCACGTCCTCAATATCGTGCCATGCTACGTCATCTTCCACCGAACAGCTTCATCAGTTTATCAAGCAGATCAAGCTGTTGTGGTGGCTGTTTCATGGCTTCCGCCTCCCGCTCCAGCAGCGCCCGCTGCTCCTGCTGGCGGTCGCTCAGCACCCGGTAGAGGGGCTCGACCAGCGCCTCGCGCTGCATCACCAGCTCCTGAAACATTGCCTGATTGATGCGATAGGTTTCGACGGTGGCCACCGCCCGTACCGTGAAGGAGCTGGGCTCGCCGGTGAGCAGGCTCAGTTCGCCAAAAAAGTCCCCCGCGTTGAGCGTACCAAGCTTCAGCTCTCGCCCTTCGACATTGACCACCATCTCGGCTTCCCCTTTGACCAGCACGAACAGCCAGCTGGAGACATCTCCCTGCTCCAGCATGATGTCGCCGCTGACGAAGGGGGCGAACTTCACCTGATCGGCCAGCTGGAGCAGCTCGTTCTCTTGCAACATGGCAAACAGTGGCAGCTTGCGCAGGGTATCGGTTCGTTCGGCGGTGTGGCGCTTGTGGCGGGCATCCAGATGCTGCTTCTCCTTGGCCATAAAGACATTGAAGATCGGCGGGGTGAGGCGGCGATCGTTGCGGCGCAGGGCGGCATCGATCAGGCTGCGCACCATGGAGTCGGTCGGATCGTCGCGAGCCAGGTCAGTGAGCCAGTAGCGCACCGCATAGCGGGCAATCCCTCCTTCGACGTTCATCAATAGGCAGTCCGGTTGCGGGTGTTTGGCGACACAGGGGAGCTTGGTCTCTCGCAGGGATTTCTCGATCAGCGCGATGATCTGGGTCGGCAGGGTATCCAGGGTCAGATCGAACCAGACCCAGCGCCGCCACTGCAAGGGTTCGCCGCGACGGCGCCCGAGCACGGTGAAGCGCTGTTTGAGCAGGTGGCTGTTGGGGATGACCACCGTCTCCCAGTTGCGGGTCTCGATGGTGGTGGCACGCCAGTTGATCTCCACCACCCGGCCCTGGGTGGTGTCGACTTGCAGCCAGTCACCGATGGCGATGGAGTTGTCGAGCTGAATGGAGACCCCGGCCAACAGGTTGCCAAGGGTGTCCTGCATGGCGAAGGCGATGACCGCGGTGATGACCGCCGAGGTGGTGACTATCTCCCCGAGCGCCATGCCGGAGGCGTAGAGGCGAAACAGACCCCAGCCGATATAGCCGATGGTGATGACGATATCGGCGATGATCCGAGGGATCCGCACATGGCAGAGGGGGAGCAGAAATTCGAACAGCAGGATCCCCCATATTTTGACCAGTATCAGGCCGGCCAGCAGGGTGGAGATCTCGATCAGCAATTGATGGGGCAGCGGCAGTTTGAACCAGCCCCCTTCCAGCTGGATCAGCAGGATCACCACCGCGCTAATCATCACGAAACTGAGCTCGGAGAGCAGCTCCCGTCGCTGTCCCGGACGGCGCCAGAAGTGGATCAGCATCAGGGAGAGGGTGAGCAGGGTCCAGAATGGGTGTTCGCCAATCCAGATCAGCGTCGGTAGCGCGGTGAGGTTTTCGCCAGCCATAGCAGCACCTTATTGTGGTTTTATTTCCAGCATAGCTGCTGCGGCGCGGGGAAATGGTGCGTTGGGGCGGCAATTTATTTATCCTGTGCAGAACCGGGCAAAGGAGTGCGATTGAGTGAAATTTTCAAAGAAAATCATCTGTTTGATGGCCCTGTTGCCATTGGCGGGCTGCGACCTGCTGGCCGAGAAGTATCGGGTCGAATTCCGGGATGGCTCCTGGCGTGAAATAGCCATTACCCCCTTCTCCAGCGAGGCGCGCTGGCGCGAGGGGTGTGCCACCGGCGAGGTGCTGAGTGATATGAAGGTGCCTATCAAGCGGGGTGACACGGTCAATGGCCGCGAGCAGTTGCTGATTGGCGGCGAGAAGTTCGAACTGGATGACAACAACCTCTACCGCAGTAACGGCATGGTGTTTGGCCATTCGCCTGACCATATCCAGCGCGGGCTCAAGGGGATGGATATCTGCCGTACCCTGCGCCCCGAGCGGGGCGGACTGCCCAAGCTCAAGGCGCGCGGGTTTGGCGACTGAATCGATGAGGGGTTAACTCGCTGCCATCAATGCACAGCGTTGGCGGCAGGCATCGCCAAAGGCTTGAAATATCTTGATGGAGTGGGGGTTTTCATTGGCCTTCCACTCCGGATGCCACTGCACTGCCAGCAAAAAGGGTGACAGTGCGGGGGCATGAAGTGCCTCGATCAGCCCATCTTCGGCGTGGGCCAACGGCTCCAGACCCTTCCCCAACCGGTTGATGCCCTGTCCATGCAGGGAGTTGACCGGAATCTGTTCTTCCCCCATCAGTTCGGCAAACCAGCTGCCCGGCAGCAGTTTGATCTGATGGCTGGGTCCATACTGCTCGTCGACCGGATCGTCGGCATCCTCCCGGTGATCGTCATAACCCGGCTCGTTATAGACCTTCTGATGGATGTCTCCCCCCAGCGCCACGTTGATCTCCTGCATGCCGCGGCAGATCCCGAGGATCGGCAAGCCACGGGCGAGCGCCCCCGTTATGAGGGGCAGATCGAACAGGTCGCGATCCCGATCCTGCTGTTTCTCCGGCGTGAGGTTCTCCTGGCCGTAGAGGGCCGGATCGATATTGGAACCTGCACCACTCAGATAGACCCCATCGGCGAGATCCAGATACTGCTCCAGATCGGTGGTGCCGCAGCAGGTGGGCACCAGCAGCGGGACGCAGCCGCTTATCTCCACCAGCGGCATGATGTATTTGTGGGTCATCACCTGATAGGCGTGGCCGTTGCGGGGCTGGGCGCCCATGGTCATCAGCACGACAGGTTTACGGGTGGCGGGAGGCTGGGGATTTGGCATAGGGCACCTTGATTATCCTTGGCGTTGAAGTCTCATCCTGCGCCTTGGGCAGGCCCTTGCAAACCGCTAGGGCAAGGGCATGCCTCAAGGCATGGTCATGGGATCCCGCGTCGGGCCGGGTGGCAGAATCGTTGGTCAGCCTGGGCAGCGACAGCCTGGATCCTCTCTTCAGTCTGCCAAGGACGTTCAATATGTCAAACAAAATGATGCGAAATTGTTAACGGTTTTATTTTGAACTGCTCTGAAGGGGCGATTTAACGGGGCTGTTGAGATGGGCCGTTATGGCTGGGGTAGCAAAGTGGTGGATATATTAAACGCGCAGGGATGGCGGGGGATGTGGAGAGGAAAAGGCATCAAGATAAACACGCCTCCGCGAGGGGAGGCGTGTTTCGGGGATCACAGCAGGTCTTCGATCTCGCCGCGCAGATACTGGTACATCTCGCGGTAGGCGACCGGCGGCTTGTTCAGCTCCCGCTCCTTGTTGGCGGAGCGGATCAGCTGGCGTAGCTTCTGGCGATCCAGCTCGTGGAACTGGGACATCAGCTCATTGAGGGCGCTGTCACCTTCGGTGATCAGGCGCTCGCGCCACTGCTCCAGCCGATGCAGACGTGCATTCACGGTGGAGTGACGGTTCTTGATGATAGAGAGCGCTTCGGCAATCGGCTCGATATCGCGGCTGCGCATCAGGCGGCCGATGAACTGCAGATGGCGACGGAAGGACTCATCCTTCTTCGGCTTGAGTTTGCGACCCAGCTCGACAGCTTCTGCAAGCTCTTCATCCAACGGGATTTTTTCCAGCTCGCTGTGGCTGAGGGAGACGATCTCTTCCCCCATTTTCTGCAATGCTTCGGCATCGCGCTTGAGCTGGCTCTTGCTGGGGCCCCAGTCTTCGAACTCGTTGTCGTCTTGATATTGACTCATCGGTCTCTTGATTCCTGTCATTCACGTTTGGCTGATATGTTACCAGCTTCTCCCGCTGGGCGCAGGGGTCTGATATGCTTACCCCCCTTTCCTTCTTTCATACAGATGTGAGTTATGGATCAGCAAGACCAAATCCGCCAGGATCAAGCCCATCTCGAGGCCGTGGTTGCCGAAGCCCTGGAGATAGCCAAAGGACTGGGCGCCTCGCTGGCCGAAGTCTCCATCAGCAAGCAGACCGGGTTGTCGGTGAACACCCGGGGTTGTGAACTGGAAAGCATTGAATTCAATAAGGATGGCGCCCTCGGCATCGCCGTATATCGCGATGGTTGCAAGGGATCCTCCTCGACTACCGATCTGAGCAAACCCGCCATTCGTGCCGCCGTTGAAGCGGCCATCGAGATTGCCCGCCACACCTCGGCGGATGATTGCGCCGGTCTGGCGGACGCCGAGCTGCTGGCCTGGGATGCCCCCGACCTGCAACTGTGTCACCAAATCGAGCTGGATCCCCAGCGCGGCATCGAGCTGGCCATCGAGTGCGAGCGGCTGGCGCTTGGTCGCGATGCCCGTATCAAGCACTCCGACGGCGCCGGTTTCTCCAGCCATCTTGGCATCAAGGTCTATGGCAACAGCCACGGCTTCGTCAAAGGCTACGCGGCGTCGCGCAACTCGCTGAGCTGCGTGCTGATCGGCGAGCAGGATGGCGATATGCAGCGTGATTACGGCTACTCCTCCAGCCGTACCCTCGACGGGCTCTGGAGCCCGCAGCGCATCGCCGATGAGGCAGTGGAGCGTACCGTCTCCCGCCTCGGCGCCCGCAAGATCTCTACCCGTCATGCGCCGGTGCTGTTCCACCCTGACACAGCCTCCGGTCTGTGGGGCCATCTGGTAATGGCCATCAGCGGCGGCAACCTCTATCGCAAGTCGAGCTTCCTGCTCGACAAATTGGGCAAGCAGATCCTGCCCGAGTGGCTCACTATTCAGGAGTTCCCCCACCTGCTGGGCGGGCTCGCCAGTACCCCATTCGATGGCGAAGGTGTGCGTACCCGCGACATGGATATCATCCGTAACGGCGAGCTGATGAGCTGGCTGCTTACCTCCTACTCCGCTCGCAAGCTGGGGCTGACCACCACGGGGCACGCCGGTGGCATCCACAACTGGCAGGTCTCCAATACCGGCCAGGATTTTCAGGGCATGCTGAAAGAGATGGGCACCGGTCTGCTGGTGACCGAGCTGATGGGGCAGGGGGTCAATATCGTCAATGGCGACTACTCCCGCGGCGCTGCCGGTTTCTGGGTCGAGAATGGCGAAATAGCCTATCCGGTCGAGGAGATCACCATCGCCGGCAATCTGGCCGAGATGTTCAGCCATATCGTGGCGGTAGGTCGTGACGAGGATGAGCGATCCAGTCTCAAGACTGGCTCGGTGCTGGTAGAGAATATGAAGCTAGCGGGCCACTGATCCCGGTTTCAACAGAACCGAAACCATGAAAAAGGCCCCCTCGCCAACGCGAGGGGGCCTTTTTATCGGCCTGCGATCAGGGGGCTATCAGCCCTTGATGCGCTCGATGCGGCCACCCAGACCCTGCAGCTTCTGCTCGATGTCTTCGTAGCCACGGTCGATGTGATAGATACGGTCGACGATGGTGGAGCCTTCGGCCACGAAGCCGGCCAGTACCAGACTGGCGGAGGCGCGCAGATCGGTCGCCATCACCTGGGCACCCTTGAGTTGCTCGGTGTCACGGCAGATGGCCACATTGCCCTGCAGTTCGATGTCTGCACCCATCCGTACCAGTTCGGGAACGTGCATGAAGCGGTTCTCGAAGATGGTCTCGGTGACCATGCCGGTGCCTTTGGCGACGGCGTTCAGCACAGTGAACTGTGCCTGCATGTCGGTCGGGAAGGCCGGGTAGGGGGCAGTCTTGATGGTGACCGGCTTGAGGGTGCGGCCAGTCATGTCGAGGGTGATCCAGTCTTCACCCTTCTCAATCAGGGCGCCAGCCTCTTCCAGCTTGACCAGTACCGCTTCCAGCAGAGTCGGGTCTGTCTTGCGGCAGGTGATCTTGCCGCCGGTGACCGCTGCGCCCACCAGGAAGGTACCGGTTTCGATGCGGTCAGGCTGCACACTGTAGTTGCCGCCGTGCAGACGCTCGACACCGTCGATGGTCAGGGTGTCGGTGCCCGCGCCCTGGATCTTGGCACCCAGGGTATTGAGGAAGTTAGCCAGATCGACCACTTCCGGCTCGCGTGCGGCGTTTTCGATCACGGTGCGGCCATCAGCCAGGGTGGCGGCCATCATCAGGTTTTCGGTACCGGTCACGGAGACCATATCCATCAGGATGTGAGCGCCTTTCAGGCGGCCATCGACACGGGCCTTGATGTAACCATCTTCGATGGTGATCTTGGCGCCCATCAGCTCCAGGCCGTGGACGTGCAGGTTGACCGGACGGGCACCGATGGCGCAACCGCCTGGCAGGGAGACATCAGCGGCGCCGAAACGGGCGGCCAGCGGGCCCAGCGCCAGAATGGAGGCGCGCATGGTCTTCACCAGCTCGTAGGGAGCGACATGGTTGTTCACCGCACCGGTCAGCACTGTGACGTTGCCGTTGACTTTGGTGGTCGCGCCCAGCATCTCCAGCAGCTTGATGGTGGTGCCCACATCTTTCAGGCGCGGCACGTTGGAGAGGTGTACCTCTTCATCACAGAGCAGGGTCGCGAACAGGATCGGCAGCGCGGCGTTTTTGGCGCCGGAGATGGTCACTTCGCCGTTGAGAGTACAACGACCATCGATTTTGAATTTGTCCATTTTTACTTCGTTACCAAATCAGGAGGGCAATAGGAATTTACGTTCGCGTTTCCACTCGGCGTCGGTGAACGCCTTGATGGAGAGGGCGTGAATGGCGTTGCTGGCGATCTTGTCCATCAGCGGGGCATAGATGGCCTGCTGCTTCTTGACCCGGCTCATGCCGTCAAACATGTCACCGACGGCGATCACTTGGTAGTGACTACCGTCCCCTTTGACATGGACTTCGGACAATGGCAGAGCCTCAAGGAGTATCGCTTCAATTTCAGAGACTTGCATTATGCGTCCTCAGTTGTGAGCGGGGTTGACTGAAACAGCCCGGCCACCCCGTAGAGGTTGGCCAGGGTATAGAAATCACTGGAGGCGCCCACCAGTTGTGGTGTGGCGCCTCGCGCTAATACGGCTTTGGCCCATTTGACCAGCAGGGCCAGTCCGGCGGAGTCGAGGGTGGTGACGCCGCCGAGCTCGAGCTGGTCGTCCTGCCACCATTCAGCGCGGCGTTGCCACAGGTCATTGACCTGTGGCGCCTGCAGCTCACCGCTGAGGGTCATGGTTTGAGTACCAGCGGCTTGGCGTTGTGTTCGCGCAACTGGGCGATCACCGCATCGATGCCATTCTGGCGAATGAGGCCGCCCAGCTCGCTCTGTTTGGCGGAGAGCAGGCTGATCCCCTCTGCCACCATGTCGAAGGCTTTCCACTCGCCGGTCTTGTTGTTCTTGCGCAGCTTGAACTCGAGGAAGATGTCCGGTTTGCCGGCCTCTTTCACGCTGACGTTGACGGCGGTGATGTTGCCGCTGGGAGCTTTGCCCGGCTCGACCTTGACGGTCTGCTTGTCAAAATGGGCCAACGCGTCGGCGTAGGAGCTCACCATGTACTCAGTAAAGACTTCGACAAAGGCATTGCGTTGCGCCTCTGTGGTCTGCTTGATCTGGTTGCCGAGCACCTTGTAGGCGGCGAAGCGGTTGTCCACATAGGGCAGCAGCTCTTCGCGGATGATCACCCGCAGGTGATCCGGATTGCTCTTCACTTGGGCCTGATCGGCTTTCAGGCGGGCAAAGGTCTGCTTGGCAGCCTGATCCACCAGCGCATTGGGGTCGGTGGCATCGACTGCGGCCTGGGCAGACAGGGAAAAGAGCATGCTGGTCATCAGACCCAGCAGCAGGGCGATTTTCTTGAACATGATTACTCCTTCTTGCTGTCTGATTTGCTGTCGGAGGATTGGCTGTAGAGGAACTTGCCAATCAGATCTTCCAGCACGATGGCGGATTTGGTGTCTTCAATCAGGTCGCCATCCTTGAGCATCTCGGTGCCCATCTCCTCATCGCTGAAGCCGGGGGCCAGACCGATGTACTGCTCGCCGAGCAGACCGGAGGTGAGGATGGAGAGGGAACTGGTATCGGCAAACTGGCCAGCGCTCTTTTGCATCATCAGGGTCACTTCGGGCACCTGGGTTTTCGGGTCCAGTACGATGTCGCTGACCCGGCCTACCACCACGCCGCCGACCTTGACCGGCGAACGGACTTTCAGGCCGCCGATATTATCGAAATGCGCGCGCAGGGTATAGGTTTCTCCTTCCGGTTTGAAGCTCAAACCGGCCACTTGCAGGGCCAGTGCCAGAATGGCACCGATGCCAGCCAGCATGAAGGTGCCGACCAGGAATTCTACTTTGCTGAACTTCATCTTTACCTTATCCAAACATGACTGCAGTGAGTATAAAATCCAGGCCGAGCACGGCGAGGGATGAGTGGACCACGGTACGGGTCGTGGCCTGACTGATCCCGGCCGAGGTCGGCTTGGCATCATAGCCGTTAAAGAGCGCAATCCAGGTGACCACCAGGGCGAAAATCAGGCTCTTGATGGCGCCCTGCATGATGTCCTCATGCCAGTCGACGGAGGCCTGCATGGCAGACCAGAAGCCCCCTTCGTCCACGCCGAGCCAGTCCACACCGACCAGCTTGCCGCCGAAGATACCGATCAGGCTGAACATAAAGGCCAGCAGCGGCATGCTGATGACGCCAGCCCAGAAGCGGGGGGCAACCACCCGGCGCAGCGGGTCGACCGCCATCATCTCTAGGCTTGAAAGTTGCTCGGTGGCCTTCATCAGGCCGATTTCAGCGGTCAGGGCCGAACCGGCACGGCCGGCAAACAGCAGCGCCGTGACCACAGGCCCCAGCTCCCGCAGCAGGGAGAGGGAGACCAGCGGCCCCAGACTCTGCTCGGCGCCGAAATCCTTCAATACGTTGTAACCCTGCAGCGAGAGCACCATGCCGATGAACAGGCCGGAGACCAGAATGATGGCTACCGACTGTACGCCCACCACATACAACTGCTGGACAAGCAGCGGGAAATGCTTTCGCGGTTCGGGTTTGCCCGCCAGCGCATGGAACAACATGATGGTGGCGCGACCGACGGAGCTGATAAACCGCACTCCGACCCGCCCCAGCTTGCTTATTTGACTTATCAACATCAGAGATCCTGTAGCAGATCGCCTGCCGGAAAATGAAACGGAACAGGACCATCGGGCAATCCTTTGAGGAACTGCTCGACTTCGGGATTGTGCTCCTCGCGCAGCTGGTCCGGCGTGCCGTGCGCCACCACCTTGCGATTGGCAATTATGTAGGCGTAATCGGCGATGCTCAGCACCTCTTTCACGTCGTGGGTGACGATGACGGAGGTGATACCGAGGGCATCGTTCAGCTCCTTGATCAGCTTGACCAGCACCGCCATGGTGATGGGGTCCTGCCCGACGAAGGGCTCGTCATACATGATGAGGTCGGGGTCAAGGGCGATGGCCCGAGCCAGCGCTGCCCGGCGCGCCATGCCGCCGGAGAGCTCGGAGGGCATCAGTTTCGCTGCGCCGCGCAAGCCCACCGCCTGCAGTTTCATCATGACGATGGTGTGGATCAGCTCCTCCGGCAGGCCGGAGTGCTCCCGCAGCGGGAAGGCCACGTTGTCGTAGACCGTCATGCCGGTAAACAGGGCGCCGCTCTGGAACAGCATGCTCATCCGTTTGCGCACTTCATAGAGGCGCGAACGGGAGAGGGTGGGGATATCTTCCCCGTCAAACAGAATGTGACCGGACTCCGGCTTGAGCTGGCCACCGATCAGCCGCAGCAGGGTGGTTTTACCGATGCCGCTCGGGCCCATGACGGCGGTCACCTTGCCACGAGGAATGGTCAGGTTGATCCCGTCATACAACAGCCGATCTCCGTGACTGAAGGTCAGATCGGAGATGGTGATCAGGTCATTGTTCAAACAATTGTCCATCCGGTGTAAATGAGGTGCGAATTTTATGGGGTAGTCTAGGTCTAAGCAACAGCAAGGAACAACTATTGAACAGGCTGCAAGCCCATTTGCACGACAGTTTTCTGTAACAAAGTGCGTCATTGAGAGCGGGACTTGCCATCCGATTCGCTTATCCGGGCAGACTTTTTTATAATCCCGCAGCTAATTTCGGCCCGGAGCTGTGTCTTTATGTCTGTAAAGCCTGAGAAAGTGTCTGAACTGTTCGATTTTCGTCGCAGTGCCCGCGCGGTGCTGGACACAGAAAAGCAAGCCATTGATGGACTCTATCAGTATCTGAACGACGCCTTCGACAAGGCGTGCGAAATGGTGCTGCGCTGCGGTGGCAAGATAGTGGTCACCGGCATGGGCAAATCGGGCCATATCGGCAGCAAGATCGCCGCCACCCTCGCCAGCACCGGCACACCGGCCTTCTTCCTTCACCCGGGAGAAGCGAGTCACGGCGATCTGGGGATGATCTCCAGTGGCGACCTTATCATCGCCATCTCCAACTCCGGCGAGAGCGACGAAATCCTGGCCCTGCTGCCGGTACTCAAGCGCCGCGGCATTCCGCTCATCTGCATGACCGGTAATCCGGCCTCCACCATGGCCAAAGAGGCCAACGTGCACCTGTGTATCAAGGTGGAGAAAGAGGCCTGCCCGCTGGGTCTGGCACCCACTTCCAGCACCACGGCAACCTTAGTCATGGGCGATGCCCTGGCGGTCGCCCTGCTGGAAGCACGCGGTTTTACCGCCGATGACTTCGCCCTCTCTCACCCGGGCGGTTCCCTTGGCAAGCGTCTGTTGCTGCGGGTTGGCGATCTGATGCACAGCGGCGAGCTGTTGCCCCGGGTGGGGATAGATGCCACCATCAGCCAAGCGCTGCTGGAAGTGAGCCGCAAGGGGCTCGGTATGACGGCGGTGGTCGATGGCAATGGCCTGCTGGCTGGGCTCTTTACCGATGGCGACCTGCGCCGCATTCTTGACCAGCAGATCGATATCCATCACACCCCCATCAGCCGTGTGATGACGGCCAACTGTGTTACCGTAGGTCCAGAGATGATGGCTGCAGAAGCCGTCAAGCTGATGGAAACGAGAAAAATCAACGGATTACTGGTCGTGGATGAAGAGAAACGCCTGCTCGGCGCCTTCAACATGCACGACCTGCTGAAAGCCGGAGTAATTTGATGCAAAACGTACCGACCCTCTATGGTCCGGTGACGCGCAGCCAGTTCGACAAGGCGGCGCAAATCCGCCTGCTGGTGTGCGATGTGGACGGGGTGCTCTCCAACGGCCTCATCTACATGGGAAACAACGGCGAAGAGCTGAAAACCTTCTGCACCCGCGATGGTGCGGGCATGCGAGCGTTGCTCAATGTAGGGATCGAGATCGCCATCATCACTGGGCGCAACTCCCGTATCGTCAGCGATCGGATGAAAAGCCTGGGGGTGGCTCATGTGGTGCAGGGGGCTGATAAAAAGCTGCCTCACTTCGAAGCGCTGCTGGCCAAGCTGGGGCTGACTGCTGAGCAGGCCGCCTATATGGGCGATGACACCATCGATCTGCCGGTGATGGCCGCTTGCGGTCTGGGTATCGCGGTAGCCGATGCCCATCCGCTGGTGTTGAGTCGTGCCGATATGGTGACCCGGCTTGGCGGTGGCATGGGCGCGGTGCGCGAGGTGTGTGACCTCATTTTGCAGGCGCAGGGCCACGACGATTATCAGCCCGAGGCTTCGGTATGAGCAGACAGACTCTGTTGTTTGCCCTGCTGTTTCTGGTCGCGCTGGTTGCCTGGCAGTTGGGCAAGGTTGAGCTGGTGCCTGAGAGCGCCGTCAAAATCGAAAACTATCAGCCGGATTTTGTCGCCAAAGATCTGGTGACCACCCGTTTTGATATCAACGGCAAGCGCACCGAGCGGTTGGAGTCGACCTACGCCGAGTATTATCAAATCCTCGAGCAGGCCACCTTCGACAAGCCGGTGGTCTACATGTATGACGATCAGGGTGCCGCCGAGTGGAAGGTGACCGCCGAAACCGGCGTGCTCAACACCGGCGACAACGTCATCCTGCGGGACAAGGTGCATCTGGATGGTCTGCTGCCCACCTCTTTCATTTCCACACTGGATACCCCCTATCTGGAGCTGGATCTGGTGACGCAGGATGTGCGCAGCAACCGGGAAGTGAACATTCTGGGTCGGGATTTCCAGACCCAAGGAGTTGGCCTCAAGGGCCATCTGGACCGCAAATATTTTGAGTTACTGGATCAAGGCCATGCCATCTATTTCAATGAAAAACGCTAATCTGGCCCTCGCAGCCCTGTTGTTGTGTGGTGCGGTGACTGCCAAAGAGTCCGACTTTGCCGAGAAGGTCTACGTCGATGCCGTCAAACAGGTGGCCGAGATGCAGGACAACCGCATCACCTTCGAAGAGGATGTGACCATCAATCAGGGCACCATCCGGATCAAGGCTGACAAGGTGGTAGTGACCCGCTCCGGCGAGAAAGGGGCGGAGGTGATGACTGCCTACGGCAAACCCGCCACCTTCTTCCAGATCCTGGATAACGGCAAGCCGGTCAATGCCCACGGCAATACCATCCGCTACGAGCTGAAGAACCGGCTGGTGACTATCACCGGCAACGGTCAGCTCAAGCAGGAAGATAGCCAGGTCAATGGCGATCTGATTCGCTACGACATCGTCAAACAGAAGATGATTGCCGAGAGCAAGAGCCCGAGCCAGCGGGTCAAAACCGTGTTCCTGCCGGATCAGGTAGAGAATTTCGACAAGCCCGCCGACCAGAAGAAGCAGGGAAAATAAGCCATGGCAGTGTTAAAAGCAGTGGGCCTGCAGAAGAGCTACAAGCGCCGCATGGTGGTGAGTGACGTCAGCCTTGAAGTGGGCACCGGCCAGATTGTCGGCCTGCTCGGCCCCAACGGGGCGGGCAAGACCACCTCCTTCTACATGATCGTGGGGCTGGTACAGCGCGATGCCGGTCTCATCACCATCGACGATCAGGACATCAGCCTGCAGCCCATGCATGTGCGGGCGCGTAACGGCATCGGTTACCTGCCGCAGGAGGCCTCCATCTTCCGTCGCCTGTCGGTGTTCGACAACCTGATGGGCGTGATGCAGACCCGCAAGGGGTTGAGCCGTGAGGAGCGTGAAGACAAGGTTCAGCAACTGCTGGAAGAGTTCAATATCACCCACATTCGCGACAACCTGGGTCAGAGCCTCTCCGGCGGTGAGCGCCGTCGGGTAGAGATCGCCCGTGCGCTGGCGGCCGAGCCGCGTTTTATTCTGCTGGATGAACCCTTTGCAGGGGTTGACCCGATTTCTGTGATAGACATCAAGAAGATCATTCAGCATCTGAAAGATAGAGGCCTTGGCGTCTTGATTACCGACCACAACGTCAGAGAGACTCTGGACGTATGTGAGAAGGCCTATATCGTCAGCCACGGCAAGATGATTGCCGAAGGTGCACCGGCTGACATCCTTGCCGATGAGCAGGTCAAGCGCGTCTATTTGGGCGATCAATTCAGTCTATAGTAAGGGGGCATGCCTTCATTTCCTTTGACGAGTGCCTCGCTGAACATAAGGATATCCCGACGTAGATGAAGCCGACATTACAGTTGCGTCTCGGTCAGTCCCTGACCATGACGCCGCAATTACAACAAGCGATTCGTCTGCTCCAGCTCTCCACTCTGGAACTTCAGCAGGAAATTCAGCAAGCGCTCGAAAACAACCCTCTGCTGGAGCAGGAAGAGAGCGAGGCGCAAGAGACCAGTCCGGAAGCGCCGGTCGATGCCAGCCAGCTGGATTCCAGCGATGCCATGGCCCAGGAGCAGATGCCGGATGAGTTGCCGGTGGATACCACCTGGGACGAGGTTTACTCTGCCGGCACCGCCCAGAGCGCGGGCCCCATCCATGATGGGGAAGATAGCGTCTATCAGGGTGAAACCACCGAAAACCTGCAGGATTATCTGTTGTGGCAGATGCGGCTCACACCGTTCAGCGATGTGGATGCCGCCATCGCGCTCGCCATCATCGATGCCATCGACGAATCCGGTTATCTGACCGTTGCGCTGGAGGATATTCAGGCTGCCGTCACCAGCGATGACGTAGAGGTGGAACTCGATGAGGTCGAGGCGGTACTCAAGCGGGTGCAGCACTTCGATCCGGTCGGTATTGCTGCCCGTTCTGTGCAGGAGTGTTTGCTCATCCAGCTGGATCAGTATGACCCGCAGACCCCCTGGCTCAACGAGGCCAAGGAGGTGATCCTCGAGCACATGGAGCTGCTCGGCAACCGGGATTACCGCACCCTCGCCCGCAAGACAAAACTCAAAGAGAGCGACCTCAAGGAGGTGCTGGATCTGATCCAGCTGCTGGAGCCGCGCCCCGGCAATGGCATCATCCAGAGCGACTCCCAGTACGTGATCCCCGACGTCTCCGTGGTCAAGAAGGGCAGCAAGTGGGTGGTCGAGCTCAATCCCGACTCTGCCCCCCGCATCCGGGTCAACGAGACCTATGCCGCCATGGCCCGCAACGCCCGCAGCAGCACGGATACCCAGTTTATCCGCTCCCATTTGCAGGAAGCCAAGTGGTTCATCAAGAGCCTGGAAAGTCGCAATGACACCCTGCTGAAAGTGGCCAGTTGCATTGTCGAGCAGCAACAGGGCTTTTTCGAGTATGGTGAAGAGGCGATGAAGCCGATGGTGCTCAATGACATCGCCGAAGCGGTAGAGATGCATGAGTCGACCATCTCCCGGGTGACGACCCAGAAGTACATGCATACCCCCCGTGGTATTTTCGAATTGAAGTTTTTTTTCTCCAGCCATGTGAACACCGAAGGAGGAGGAGAGTGCTCATCGACCGCAATTCGCGCGCTCATCAAGAAGCTGGTCACGGCAGAGAATCCTGCCAAGCCGTTAAGTGATAGCAAGATCGCGGATTTGCTGGCCGAACAGGGTATTATGGTGGCGAGACGCACGATCGCTAAGTATCGCGAATCCTTGTTTATCCCACCTTCCAATCAGCGCAAACGCCTGGTTTAGGCAAACAAAAGGATGATGTTATGCAAATTAACCTGACCGGACACCATGTCGAGATCACCGAAGCTCTACGTGATTATGTGAATAACAAATTTGCCAAACTCGAGCGTCACTTCGACCACATCAACAATGTTCATGTGGTGCTTAGCGTGGAAAAACTGAACCAGATAGCGGAAGCCAAATTGCACGTCAGCGGTGGCGAAGTGTTTGCCAACTCTGAACATGCCGATATGTATGCTGCGATAGACACCTTGCTCGACAAGTTGGACAGGCAGATCATCAAGCACAAAGATAAGTTAAATAAAAAATAACCATGCAACTTGAACACATACTGAGTCGGGACTGCACCAAGAGTGCAGTCCCTTGTACCAGCAAGAAACGCGCCCTCGAAATCATCAGCGAGCTGGCCGCCGAACGCCTTGGCACCTCCCGTCAGGCGCTGTTTGAATGCTTGCTGGCCCGCGAAAAAATGGGTAGTACCGGGATCGGTGCCGGTATTGCGATCCCCCACGGTCGCATTGACGATGAGTTCCCGCCAACCGCGATCCTGATGACCTTTGCCGACCCTATTCCTTTCGACTCCATCGACAATCAACCGGTTGACCTGCTGTTTGCCTTGCTGGTGCCGGAAAGCGAGTGCAAGCAGCATCTCAAGACCCTTTCTCTGATGGCTTCCAAGCTGGGTGACAAGGCGGTTTGCCGCCAGTTGCGTCAGGCAACCAGCGACGAAGAGCTCTATCAGATCATGACCTCGGCCTGACAGCAGGCCAAGGATGAGACACCCGTTTTGGCGTGAGGGAACAAGATGCAGTTAATCGTGGTAAGTGGACGTTCGGGCTCCGGTAAAACGGTAGCCCTGCGAGTGCTGGAAGATCTGGGTTACTACTGTGTGGACAACCTGCCGGTCAATCTGCTGCCCCAGCTGATTGTGTCGGTGGAGAGCCAGTATGACAAACTGGCGGTCAGCATCGATGTGCGCAACCTGCCGAGCGATCCGGAGAAACTGGAAAATCTGCTGGCTCAGGTGCGCAATGAGGGGCGGGTAGAGTTCTCCAGCTTTTTCTTCGATGCCGACAACGGCACCCTGCTCAAGCGCTATGGCGAGAGCCGCCGCCTGCACCCCCTCTCACGCAACAAGCTGTCGCTGGATGAGGCGATTCGGGAGGAGACCCACCTGTTGGCGCCCATCTCCTCGACCGCTGACCTGCGCATCGACACCACCACCCTCAGCATTCATGACCTGAGCGAGCTCATTAAGACCCGGGTGCTTGGGAAGAAAGAGAACGAGCTGGTGCTGGTGTTCGAGTCGTTCGGCTTCAAGTACGGCATTCCCAAGGATGCCGACTTCGTGTTCGATGCTCGCTTCCTGCCCAATCCGCACTGGATCCCCGAGCTCAAGCCGTTCACTGGCAAGGATGAGCCGGTCGCCAACTACCTCTCGGCGCAGGCTGACGTGATGCTGTTTACCCAGCAGATCGAAAACATGCTGGTGACCTGGTTGCCCCATCTGGAGCGCAACAATCGCAGCTACCTCACGGTCGGCATCGGTTGCACCGGCGGTCAGCACCGCTCGGTCTTTATTGCAGAACGGCTGGCCAGTGCATTCCGTTTGCTCGGCAAGAACGTGCAGATCCGCCACCGTACTCTCGACAAGAGTGCCCCCCAATCCTGACGGACCAATAGGACGACCCGATGACTGTTTCCGCCTCGGTTGAAGTGAAAAACAAGCTGGGTATTCATGCCAGACCAGCCATGATGCTGTTCGAGCTGGTGCAGGGTTTCGATGCTCACGTGCTGCTGCGCAATGAAGATGGTGTGGAGGCCGATGCTGACAGTATCATCGGCCTGCTGATGCTGGATTCGGCGCAAGGGCGGCAGGTGGAAGTACAGGTTGAGGGGCCCGAAGAGGTCGAGGCCCTGGCAGCCGTGGTGGAGCTGTTCACCTCCGGCTTCAATGAGGAGTAGTCACTCCTCGTTATATGTTATGAACCGGTACGCGCCAGCGCTTTGAAGCTGGCAAAATCGCGACAAGCCAGCAGATTCCTGCTGGCTTTTTCATTCATCAGTGCCAGAAACAGGTCGTAGAGACCCATCGCCTCCTCGTAGTCGGCCTTGCTGATGGCCAGCACGAAGATGAGCATCGCGATTTCCCCGTTGCTCCAATCGATCCCCTGTGGTGCCAGTACGGTGTAAACCAGAGTACGGCGCGCCAGCAGACCGAGGGAGTGGGGCAGGGCGATCCCTTCTCCCAACATGGTGGAGACGATCCGCTCCCGCTCCTGCAGTGAGGCTCTGAAGCCGCTTTCCACCAGGTCTTCCGCCTCCAGCTGATCACAGATACGGGTAAACAGTTCGGCCTGGGTAAGGGGTTCTTTTACCACCATGAAGTGGTCGGCATCGAAATATTTGTCGAGCATGTAGGGGCGGGTGCGGTCGATCAGCACCAGCTTGCCAAGCTGCTCCAGCTGGTATTGGGTCGGGAAGGGGGCAACGAGTACCACGGGGGCGTTTTTTTCGTTCACCTTGACGGTACTGATGACAAAGTCCTGCGCGATCTGCGCCAGACCTTCGTAATCCCGCACCGACTCAAGCGTGGTCAGCTGCAACTGGGGATACTCCCGCTTGATGCGTGCTTCCAGCACCCGGAAGGTGGCGTTGCCCGCATCGCAAAGCAATAGCGCCTGCGGGCGGCGGGTATAGCCGATGTCGTAATGGCGCTCCAGCCCGACCCCGATATGGATCACCAGATAGCCGATCTCGTGATGGGTCAGTCGGTAGGGGGTCTGCTTGATCCACTCCGAAATGGCCGCCAGCGTGATGTCGTAGGCGAGGGGGTAGTACTGCTTGATATGATCTGCCAGCGGGTTGTGGTTGCCAATCTGGTATTTAACCCGCAGCAGCATGGCGCTGATATGGGTTTGCAGGTCGGCCCGCAGCTGTTGGTCGCCTCGCAGGTCGTAAGGGTAGTGTTGATGAATGTAGGTCAGCAGATGTTCCACCAGCTGTTCGCTCTCGGCGGCCATGGCAGGGCTGAGCTGGGGAGTATCGGCAATCAGGCGCGCCTGGATTTGGATAGCGAGACCGGCGATCTCGTCCTCTACGGGGGGCGTCAGGGTGGGTAATACCGCATATATATCGCGAGATACTGCCAGCAGCGGCAGAGTCAGATCCTCGCTGGCGAAGTGGTGCAACTCGTGACCGGATGCCTGACGCAGCAGGGCAACGGCGCAGTAGATGGTGAGCTGCTGCAGGCTCTCGTCAGCGAGACGCAGCTGATGTCGGGCAAGCTGGGCATGGATGTGATTGCCCACTACCTCCATCGTCTTGCTGGGGCAAAGGTTGGGTAGCAGGGTTTGCAACTGGTTGTTGTGCAGCAACTCCTGATAGAGCAGCTGGGTCAAACAGGCACGGATCGCCGTCTCCTCCCCCTGAATGCGCATCCCCAGGCGGGGTTTGCTCTCGACGCTGAGCCTGAAGTGGCTGAGCTGCTCACGGACTTCCGCCATATCCCCCTGCAGTGCCGCCCGGCTCAGATACCAGGTATCAGCCAGCTCATCGAGCTTGATCCCCTGCTCTGCCGTCAATAGCAGGATCTGCAGGTGCAGCACCCGCTCCCGGCTGGTGCGTGGCAGGCCGCTATCCTGACCCTGGGCCGCCAGCAGGGCGTCGAACAGTCCCTGATTGTAGATCTTGAGTTGGTAGCCGCTGCCACGCTGGTGGATCAGGTGGGCGCCGTGGGTGGCAATCAGTTCGTTGAGGGTCGCCACATCGGTGCGCACCGTGCGG
This sequence comes from Aeromonas sp. R1-2, assembly GCF_040908505.1. Taxonomy (NCBI): domain Bacteria; kingdom Pseudomonadati; phylum Pseudomonadota; class Gammaproteobacteria; order Aeromonadales; family Aeromonadaceae; genus Aeromonas; species Aeromonas sp. R1-2. The sequence goes on from NZ_JBFODU010000028.1 coordinate 32,389, forward strand.
GTGGAGACATTGAGGCGGCGAGCCAGCTCCTCCTGTGGCAGCGGTTCGGCGTGGAGCTGGATCAGCAGTTGATGGAGCCTGGGGTGTGGCAGCTTGATCATAGGGGGTATGCAAGACTCCTGTTGCGAGATAAAGGGTCGATGTTAACAAGTGGGTCATCAACAAGCCAGGCACCGGTCAGTGATTAAACCGGCGCCTGTGACTGCCATCAGGCCAACAGTCGTTTCACTATGGCCAGCAGAGTGCGAACATCCTCGGGGCGAGTGTGCCCGCTCGCGCTGTCGATGATGGAGCTGTAGACGTGGGGGATAACCTTTTCGACTCCGGCATCCAGCGCAATCCGCACTATCTCCTCGAAGTTCTCCAGATCGATGCCGCCGGTGGGCTCCAGCCAGAAGCCGTGGCGGGCACAAGCCTCGGCAACTGCCTGATACTCGTCGCGGCAGGCCAGCCCACCCATGGGGAAGAACTTGACTGAGCTGCCGCCCATGTCCTTGAGCAGGGCAATGGCGGTATCGATGGGCACTATGCCATCGGGCTGCCCGGCGCTGAGTGGACCGGTGGAGATCTTTACCATGCCCGGCATGCCGGTAGGGGAGATCAGCCCATTCACCAGCGTTTGTGATTGGCCGAGCAGCGCCCGGCTGGCGCCGACACCGGTGAACACCTGATTGACGTGCTGGGGCTGCAGCTGGCATGCCAGCTCGGCCACCATGGCGGATTGGCGTGGATCGCCGGCGCCCAGTCCGATGGAGAGGGCGTTGTCGATAAGCTTGGCGTACTCCTTCATATCGGCAACTGCGGAGGGAATATCCGGGTAGTTCTTGGAAAGCACACCGACCAGTACGTGGCCTTCGGCTGCGTCGTACACCTCGACGGCATTCTCTTTGGAACCTGCCAGCACGTTGAGACAGACCCGATCACGGTAGTAGTTGGGGGTAAGGGACATCAGCGATTCTCCTGAACGAGGTTGGCAATGGCAGAGTGGATTTGGTCGAGCTGGGGCACGGTGACGCTGCGCACATCGATCTCGATGTGCCCCTCGTTGGCCTTGTAGCCGCGGCAGTAGATGGCAGGCGTGCCCTGTTGCAGACGGCTGACGACCTGCACTGTGGTCATGCCGATCTTTTGGTGGTCAAAAGCGATATCGGTGCGGGCAATGTCGCGTCCTGCGCTGTCCCATACCACCTTGGCGGTGACGCCGGGCAGCAGGTTGAGGCGCTCGATGAAGGGGCTCATCTTGGCGACCATGGCGGCGCCGCTCTCTTTCTCTTTGGCCAGATAGCGCTCTATGGCGTGGGTCAGGCCGAGGATCCCCTCCTTGCCCACCTTCATGGCGCGACCGATGCCATTGGCCTGCTGTTTGACCCACTCCACGTACTGACGCTTGCCCAGCACCAGCCCGCTGGTGGGCCCTTCAATGGCCTTGGCGCCGCTGTAGATGACCAGGTCCGCCCCCTGGTTGTAGTAGAGGCGCAGATCCTCCTCGGCGGCCGCATCGACGATGAGCGGGAGCCCGTGGGTCTTGGCCACCTCGGCGGCCTCTGCCACCGACAGAATGCTCTTCTGCACGCAGTGGTGGGACTTGATATAGAGGATGGCTGCTGTGTTGGCATTGATGGCGGCTGCCAGCTGGGAAGGGGAGCACTCGTTGGCGTAACCGGCTTCCACTACCTTGCCGCCACCCAGATTGACCATGGTACCGACCGGGGCGCCGAAGTTGACGTTATGCCCCTTGGGCAGCACGATTTCACTCGGCACCTCATGGGGATGGGCATGCAGGTGCTCGAGGCGGTAGGGATCGCCGCGCACTATCATGGCGGCGACTGACTGGGCGATGCCGGCGCTGGCACAGGAGACCACCACCGCATCTTCCACATTCAGTAAACCAGCCAGATAGGTGCCGGTCTTGTTGACCAGATCCTTGACCTCGAAGTAGTGGCCCAGGCCAAAATTGACCGCATCGACCACCTCCTGCTCGGGGGTGGAGACGCCGAGAATGGTCATGCGCCCGGAGGCGTTGATCACCGGTTTGAGCTGATATTTCTCATAAACAGAAGACATGGTGTGATTTCCCATAGTGAGTCAGAACCAGTTCGCCACCGACCAGGGCGGCGAGAGGCTGCAGTTGTTGGTCACCGCTGCGGGACTGTGCTTCGGTATCCATAAACAGGGTCGGGCCGCTGGCGACCTCGAACAGGGTCAGGTCGGCATCGGCGCCCACCTCGAGCCGCCCCTTGCCGGATAGGCGCAGGGCATCGGCCGCTTGATGGGTGACGCAGGCGAGCACTTGCTCCAGTGTCATGCCGATGGCGAGAAATTTCGACATCACGTGGGCCAGACTGTAGACCGGCCCCTTGATGCGGTTCTTGCAGTAGATGTCTGAGCTGATGGTGCGGGGCAGGATCCCCTGCCGGATAGCCAGCTCCGCCACCTCGAAGCTGAAGCTGGCGCCGCCGTGGCCGATGTCGAGCAACAGGCCCCGTTTCATCGCCTCGCGCACCGCGACCCGCAGCTCGCCAGCCGGAGTCAGGATGCGGTTCGGTTTGCCGTTGAAGCAGTGGGTCAGCAGATCACCATCCCCCAGCAGAGCGACGATCTCGTCCAGATCCGGCGGCGTGTTGCCCACGTGTACCATCAGCGGCAGCTGGTCGTGAGCCTGCTGCAGCGCCTTGGCCATGCGCAGCGGTTGCAGGCCGTTTTCACCGACCACGCTGCCGCTCATCCGCGCCTTGATGCCGACAATAAAGTCGGGGTGGCGGCGAATGGCTGCCGAGGCGAGATCCATATCGAGGTCCCGGCTATCCGCCAGCTCGTTCTGGCGCAGCAGACCGATACGGGAGATGTTGAGCAGGGCATGCACCCGGGTCTTGCAGCCCGCAGCGATCTGCTGGAAGCCATCCACATCGTCGGCTCCGGTGCTGCCCGCGTCGATGACGGTGGTGACGCCGGACTCTACGCCCACCTTGTCCGGCTCATCGTGATAGATGGGGGAGGCGGGGTAGCAGTGGGTGTGGCCGTCGATCCAGCCGGCGCTCACATGCACCCGGCCGGCGAGATCCAGTGTCTGCCGTGCCGTTGCCGTCTTCGGTAGGGAGCCGATGGCGGCGATTTTGCCCTCCCCGATGGCGATATCGACGAGCTGGCCATCTCCCTGGCGCCCCGCTTTGATGATCATGTCGTACATGCTGATAACCTCTGGCGAGCCGCCCCGCAGGGCGGCTGGTACTTACACAAGGGCGACCGGGAAGAAGGTACCCAGCAGCATGGCCCCCAGAATGGCACCGCCGGTGATGGGCTTGCCCCACACGTAGAACAGCAGGGCACCCAGCAGGGAACCTATACCGATGGGGATGGAAGCGCCCATGGCGGAGAGGATGATGAGGGGACCGAGAAAGCGGCCAGAGCTATTGCCAGCTCCCATCATCACGTCAGCACCGTAAGTGGAGTTGCTCTGGTTGATGGTGAACTTGCGCGCCAGAATGATGACGTAGCCGATGGCCAGACCAATCCCCATGCCGGTTGCCAGCGAGGCACCGAAGTTCTCCACCGGATAGACGATGCCGGCTCCCAGCAGCAGGGCGGGAACGCCCAGTCCGACCCCGGTCTGGATAGCGCCGCCGATATCCAGGATCCCCACCAGGGATCCCTCGATGATGCGGGCGAACAGGAAGCTGGCACCGAACGCGGCTACCGCGCCGTAGGCACCCGTGTCCATTCCGGCTTTCAGCATGGCGACGAAGGCTACCTCGTTGAAGGCACCGACCCCGTACAGATAGAACATGTGGGTACCGGCAAAGACCCCGGCCGAGAGCAGGCCGACGAAGATAGGGAATGACCAGTCGGCATACCAGAAGTTGTTTTTCAGTTTCTCATCCATGGTGTGACCCCTTATTTGCCGCTCAGCAGGTTATGGACACTTTCCAGCCACAGGGGGACACCCATATGGAAGGATTCAATCAGTTTCATGTCGAAGCCGCGGAAGAATCCGCTCAGCACGAACAGCAGGACGATGGCTGCCATCATCACCTTGGTGACATGGTTCCAACCGCTCTCTTCCACACCCTTGCCGATCAGGATGCCGAGCACCAGACCCGGTACCGCGTTGCCCATGATGAGTTGGGCCAGACCGCCGAAGATGGTGGCCCAGAAACCGGATTTCTTGCCCGCTTCGATGGCGGCCAGCCAGAAGATCACCGGCATGACGGTATTGACCAGCAGGTTGGCAGCCGGTACCAGCACCTTGACCGCAGTGACCTGCAGGGCGGCCGGGACGGCAGCAGCCGTACTGTTGAGGAAGGCGACCACGATGGCACCTATGATGCCGCCAGCGATGGCCATCTTTTTCGGGTCGTGCAGAGTGGTGGCGAGATCCCGATTTTTGAACAGCAGTGCCGCCGTGGCCCAGTGCGGGATGATGCGGTGATCCACATCCTGGGTGAAGGCGCCTGCCGCCACGGTCGAGGCCCAGGCGTTGAAGAAGAAGCCCAGACCAAACGAGAAGTGGGAAGCGGGATCCCCCTCGCAGGAGTTAAGTTCGCCCAGGGTGCGGAAGGCACCCATGCCCTGTACGGTCGGGGCGTGGAACATCCGCGCCGCGCCGGCCCCCACCCCGACGCCAACCAGGCCGCCAATGATGAGTGACTTGATAAAAATGATTAGAAACATCCAACGTATCCTTCTTGTGGGGTTGTGCCTGCGCAGGCATCACACCTGGGTGAACGTCACCTTGGCGACATCCAGACTGGTGACCTGAACCTTGATCTCCAGCTGGACGCGGTATTCGCGGTGCTGGCGCGGCAGGAAGAAGAACAGGAACTTCTCCACCCGGACCGACTCCTCGGCTTTGAGCACCTGTACATCGACCGGCTCAATACGCAGCAGTACCTGCTGGTTGTCCTTGAGCAGTGTGGGTTGCACCTGGCTGAGGGCGGAGGCAAACGCCTGCTGGCGGGTCGTCCCCTTGCCGTTGACGATGACCTGGGTGGTGAAGTTCTCTTTCATCAGGCGCGTCCGTGCTTCTTGGCGAAGGCTTCGACCAGCTTCTGGCCCAGCTCTTCCTTGTCCATGAAACCGAAGCCCAGCACCACGCACCCTTCGTTGATGGCGGTGACGCCCTCTTCAACAGAGCGCATGCCGTAGCGGCACTTGTAGCCGTATTTGGTCTGGGCGGTGATCGCCCCGGCGCCGCCGCTGCCGCAGAAGGAGATGCCGAGATCCGCCTGCTCCTTGTTCATCACGTCGCCGAGCTTCATGTCAGCGGCCATGCCGGGGATGATGGTCACGTTGGCCCCGGCAGCTTCCGCGCCTGCGCCCACTTTCTGACCCTTGCCGAGACGGTCTCCAATCACGAGTTTGATGGCTGTCATATCGATTTCTCCTTGAGTTACTGGTTCTGCACCGAGCTGAGTTCGTTTTCTTTGGCGACTTCAAAATGGACGGACAAGAGGTGTGCCTCCTCATAAGCAAGCTGGTCCAGCCAGCTGACGACCTGTTCGGCGAGACGCAGTGAGAGGGGGGAGATCTCTTCAAACAGGCTGAGGTCAACTTCTGGCAGGGGCTCACCGCTGTGGGAGCGCCACACCATGGCTTTGACATGGGAGGCCAGCATCTGCTGCTGTACCTCGTTGGGGATGATGCCCTGTTCGGCCAGCAGGGGATAAATGCGCGCGAGGATATGATCGGTCTGGCGCAGCAACTCCGGGCTGTTCGGGGTCAGGGTCTGGTCGTGAGTCTCTGTTTGCAATGTCTGCTCTCCAAGGCTGGCAGAAGGTATGGCGTTACCCTAAGCCTGCGCGTCGATGTGGAGGAGGCAGTGTTTTTCCGATTCGAAGCGGAAATTCCTGAGGAAATGGCCCCAAAGTGAGCGTTTGGATACTGAAAAGACAAAAAGAGTGCTTATTGGGGCCGGTTTTGTGTGATCGGTAGCGCACAAATCGGGGGGCGGGGGCAGGGCAAGCGTTGCGGGAAACTGTGAGTCATCTCACGGTAGAAACGTTGCCGAGAGGGCAGATATGGAAAAGGGCGGTTTCCCGCCCTTCTCATTAAAAGGAGTGACGCTAGCTGGCCGATGCGGCGCTCGAGCTGGCCGTTCTCTGCTGATAGCGCAGGTCTTCCTCTATGGTGACCACCACTTCCAGCGGCTTGCCGGAGCGGAATACCGAGATGGTCAGCTTGGTGCCGGGGCGGCTCTCGACAATCTTGTCCATGGCGCTGCGCACGCCACTGATGGCCTCTCCGTTGATCTTGAGCAGCACATCCCCTCGCTGCAAACCACCTTTGGCCGCCGGGCCGTTGGGATCCAGACTCTCCACCACCAGACCACGCAGGTCGCCGAGGTTCATCATCCGCGCGACTATGGGGTTGATCTCGACGCTGGAGATCCCCAGGTAGCCGCGGATCACCCGGCCGTTGGCGATCAGCTCATCCATGATCCGTTTGGCCAGCCGGTAGGGGATGGCGAAGCTGATGCCGTAGCTCTCCTGATTGCCGTTGAGGTGATAGGTGGCGGTGTTGATACCCACCAGATCGCCACGGCCGTTGACCAGCGCGCCGCCCGAGTTGCCCTCGTTGATGGCGGCATCGGTCTGCAGCAGATCCTGACGGCCATTGCTGTCGGGCCCCATACTGGAGAGGCCGGTACGGCCGGTCGCACTGATGATGCCCTGGGTGATGGTCTGGCCGACGTTGTAGGGGTTGCCGATGGCGAGCACCACATCCCCCACTTCTGGCAGTCGCTCGGGATCCTGCGGGATCACCGGCAGGTTGTCTGACTCGATATAGAGCACGGCGAGGTCGGTGAGCTGGTCGGTGCCGACCAGCTCGGCACTGAAGACGCGGCCATCCTGCAACGCGACGATGATCTGGTCGGCATCGGCGATGACGTGGTAGTTGGTCAGCACATAGCCGCGCTGGTTCATGATGACGCCAGAACCCAGCCCTTGCGGGCGCAGTTCCCCCTGATTGCCCTGATTGGGGGCAAAGCTGCGGGTGTAGATGTTGACGACGGCAGGGCCTGCCCGATGGGCTGCATAGGAGAAACTCAGTTCACGGGCATTGGTGATGATGCCGGGCAGTTGGGCACCACCGCGAAAATGGGGAAACAGCAGCAACAGCAGCGCCGCGACGGTCAATCCAAAACCGACAGACTTGCCCAAGTAACTGACTAAAGGGGGGATTTTCATGTCATTCTCATCCGTACAGGCTGCGCGCAGAGAATAACACTATCGATGGATAAAAATCACCCGCGGTGAAGGCCGCGGGTGATGGAGGGGTTGGCGAACAACTTGAGCGTTAGCGGATCACCAGATAGAGCGAGGAGTCGCCACGCTGGATGTTGAGCGCCAGCACGTCAGGCTTGTTCTTGAGCGCCTTGGTCAGCTCGCCCAGGGTGTTGATGCGCAGGCGGTTGACCCCGATGATGATGTCACCCTTCTGCAGGCCGGAAGCGGCTGCCGGAGAGCGAGGATCAATATCGGCCACCGCGACACCGGAGACCGGGTCGGTAGTGGTGCTCAGCTTGGCCCCTTCCAGTGCCGGATGCAGCGCACTGGCGCGTACTTCGCTGTCATCAGCCTGCTTCAGGGTCACCTTGGCGGTTTGCGACTTGCCATCGCGGATCAGCCCTAGTTCGACCTGCTTGCCAGCGCCCATGGTGGCGATCTTGGCGCGTAGCTCGCCGAAGGAGCGAACCGGTTTGCCATCGATGCTGACGATGATATCGCCGGCCTTGATGCCCGCCTTGTCGGCCGCCGAATCAGGCATGACCTGATTGACGAAGGCACCATCCTTCTTGTTGTAACCGAAGGTTTTGGCGATGTCGGAGGTAAGTTCGGTGCCGGTAATACCCAGCTGGCCGCGACGTACTTCACCGTACTTGACGATCTGCTCGGTCAGATCCCGCACCATGTTGGAAGGGATGGCAAAGCCGATGCCAATGTTGCCGCCGTTCGGGCCCAGAATCGCGGTGTTGATACCGATTAGCTCGCCACGCAGGTTGAGCAAGGCGCCGCCGGAGTTACCGGAGTTGATGGCCGCATCGGTCTGGATGAAGTTCTCCAGATTCTCGATGTTGAGGCCGCTGCGGCCCAGCGCACTGACAATACCGGAGGTGACGGTCTGGCCCAGACCAAACGGGTTGCCGATGGCTAGCGCATAGTCTCCCACCCGCAGCTCGTCGGAGTCGGCAAACTTGATCTGCACCAGATCCTCGGCCTTGATTTGCAGCAGGGCGATGTCGGACTGCTTGTCTTCACCGATCTTCTTGGCCGCGTACTCACGACCATCCTTCAGATTGACCTTGATCTCGTCCGCCTCGTGAACCACATGGGCGTTGGTGATCACGTAACCCTTCTTGGCATCGACGATGACACCGGAGCCGAGCGCCTGGAATGGCTGCTCGCTCACCTGTTCATCGGGCATGTTGGGGCCGAAGAAGAACTTGAACTGTTCCGGCAGACGCTGACGGGTAATTTTTTTGCCAGAAACCGAGATATTGACCACCGCTGGGGTGACCTGTTCGAGAACAGGCGCCAGGCTTGGCATCTCCTGATTTGAACCTAACAGGGAAGGCAGTGCAGCCTGAGCAGGGGCCGCAGACATGGCGATACCGACACTGAGGGCTAGCACACTGAGCATGGAAAGAGGTTTACGCATATGAAAAACAGCTCCCAGAAAAAGTTGCATTGCAATCGTCAAGGTCAGACCACGGGACTGGCCAATTAGTTCCGCGAGGAACTAGTTTGGTTGCTTGAGCAGTCCGGAAGAGGCGCCAGCATAGTCGCGAGGCGGAACGCCCGGCTCTTCTGCCACATTGGCAGGGGCTTCTTCTACCAATGACTCGCGGAACAGCGGTTCCTGCGCCTTGGCCAGGAATTTGCTCTGCTCGGCCATGTGGCGATAGAGGGTCTGATACTGCTCGGCCAGTTGCTCCATCAGGGCGGCACTGTCGGCGAAGTGGGTGTTGATCTGGCCCTGATAACTCTCGAGCTCCTTGTGGGCCTTCTTCAGTTCCTGTTCGAGACGGCCAGCATCGCGGCTACGCACCGAAAAACGGCCGAGAACGATACCGATAATCAAGGCCGCGACAGCCAGCAGGATCCCAGTTAACAGACTCATAGATGCTCCTTGTTACAGCTAAAACAGAGTGGGTTTATGCGGTCGTCATAACCGCCATGCCTTGATGGCACTATACCGTGCGTCCTGAGGCCGTGATACCATTTTGTCCTCGATTCAGGGACTTGGAGAGGCGCTCAAGGATGACACCGCAGCAAAAATACCAGCAGGATCTGCTGCGCCCCGGCTTTGTGGCCGACCCCGCACAGGGGATGGCCATTAGCAGGCTGGAGCGACTGTATCAGGATTTGCTACGGCGCCCGACTCCGACCAGATCTCGAGGGCTGCTGGGGTGGCTACAAAAGCCCAAGCCGCCGGAGCCCGTCCTCGGTATCTATATGTGGGGCGGAGTGGGCCGAGGCAAGACCTGGCTGATGGATACTTTTTTCGACAGCCTGCCGGGGACGCGCAAGATGCGCAGCCATTTCCACCGCTTCATGCACCGCATTCACGATGAGCTGCAGGGGCTGAGCGGGCAATCCGATCCCCTCAAGCTGGTGGCCAGCAAGCTTGCCAGTGAAACAGACATCATCTGTTTCGACGAATTTTTTGTCTCCGACATCACCGATGCCATGTTGTTGGGCACGCTGTTTCAGGAGCTGTTTGGTCACGGTGTCGTGCTGGTCGCCACTTCAAATATTCCGCCGCATGATCTTTATCGCAACGGGTTGCAGCGAGCTCGTTTTCTGCCTGCTATCGAGCTGATCGAGCGCCATTGTGAGGTACTTAACGTGGATGGTGGTATCGACTATCGCCTGCGTACGCTGGAACAAGCCGAGATTTATCACTGCCCGCTGGATTTGCAGGCAAAAGCCAATCTTGACCACTATTTTCAGCAATTAACCGGCGGACACACGGCTTGCGAGGGGACGTTCGAGGTCAATCATCGTCAGCTGACGTCGCTCGGGATGGGGGAAGGGGTGCTCTATATGGAATTTGAGCAACTTTGCTGTACTCCCCGCTCCCAGAACGACTATATCGAGCTGGCCAGGCTGTTCCATACCGTTCTGCTGGCCAATGTGCAACCAATGGGCACAGGCACGGATGACGCGGCTCGCCGCTTCATTGCCATGGTCGATGAGTTCTACGAACGGCACGTCAAACTCATCATGTCGGCGGCGGTTCCCATGACAGAACTCTACGGCGAAGGGCTGTTGAATTTTGAATTCAAACGCTGTCTTTCGCGGCTTCAGGAAATGCAATCGCACGAATACCTTGCCAGAGTGCACCTTCCTTAGTCACAATACCGCGCCTGCCAGTCGGATGGGCATCTGCGGCAGGTAGGGCCGGGCGACATTTGCTGGTTTCATGGCAGTGAAATTAGCAGGTGATATTTAAGGCAACTTCACTTATAATCGCCCGGCCCACGTTACAGCTGTCGATAAGACAGCAACACTTTAAGCTTTACTTGTATTCGAAGGGGTACAGGTAGGCCATCGTTTGTTGTTTGTGGGAGAGCCCCCATAAGCAATTGGGTCTGTAACAGGTAATTGGGTTTAACTTAATGAAAACTTTCGTTGCCAAGCCAGAAACCGTAAAACGTGACTGGTACATTGTGGACGCAGAAGGTAAAACTCTGGGTCGTATCGCAACCGAGATCGCTGCTCGTCTGCGTGGTAAGCACAAAGCTGAGTACACTCCGCACGTTGACACCGGTGATTACATCATCGTTGTAAACGCTGAGAAGGTACACGTAACCGGTAAGAAATTTACCGACAAAATGTACCACGCTCACTCCGGTTTCCCGGGTGGTATCAAGTCAATCAGCTTCGACAAGCTGATTCAGCGTAAACCGGAAATGGTAATCGAAGCAGCCGTCAAAGGCATGCTGCCGAAAGGTCCTCTGGGCCGTGCCATGTTCCGTAAACTGAAAGTTTACGCAGGCGCCGAGCATGCTCATGCTGCTCAGCAACCTCAAGTACTGGATATCTAATCGGGAACTGGCAACATGGCAGAAAATCAATACTACGGTACCGGCCGTCGCAAAAGCTCCACTGCTCGCGTATTTATCAAAGCGGGTAGCGGCAAGATCGTAATCAACCAGCGCTCTCTGGAGCAGTACTTCGGCCGTCCGACTGCCCGCATGGTAGTTCGTCAGCCGCTGGAACTGGTTGAGATGACCGAAAAACTGGACCTGTACATCACCGTTAACGGTGGTGGCATCTCCGGTCAAGCTGGTGCGATCCGCCACGGTATCACTCGTGCTCTGATGCAGTACGACGAAACCCTGCGTTCCGAACTGCGTAAAGCTGGCTTTGTTACTCGTGATGCCCGTAAGGTTGAGCGTAAGAAAGTTGGTCTGCACAAAGCTCGTAAGCGTCCGCAGTACTCCAAGCGTTAATTCGCTTTTGGTACTCACTCTTTCGAGTGTCAAAAAAGCCTGGCAACTGCCAGGCTTTTTTTATTGGTAATATTACCGACATCAATGCTAACCACGCGTCACAAAAGACAAAAAATTGTTTCTTTATTGTTTTCATTGCTCACCGCTCTTTCTTGTCAAGTTGTTATCTTTTCTTTAAAATTTCCCCTGTTTTCTGTGGCAATTGTAAATCCAGCTTCCGCCGCTGTTGTCACGGGAAAAATGGGGAACAGGGACACTATAAGAATGTGCGGAGTCCACATGGGAGAGTTTTTGGATGAGCAATGCGCCAGTTGATACCGGTCGCCGCAGATTTCTTACCTGGTCAACGGTTGCCGTTGGTGGGGTAGGAGCTGCGTTTACCGCAGTGCCGTTTATAAAGTCATGGAATCCGAGCGCCAAGGCCAAAGCAGCCGGTGCGCCGGTTGAAGTCGATATCAGCAAGTTGGAACCGGGTCAGCTCATCCGTGTCGAGTGGCGAGGCAAGCCTGTCTGGGTGGTGAAACGCACCAAACAGACGCTGGATGCCTTGGCCGCGCATGATGACAAGCTGCGGGATCCCTCATCTGAAGAGCCGCAGCAGCCTGACTATGCCCATAACGGGTATAGGTCGATTAAGCCCGAAATTTTTGTCGCGGTCGGTATTTGCACCCACTTGGGGTGTTCACCTTCCTATCTGCCTGACAGCTTTGGCGAGCAGGTGCAGGGCGTTACGTCCGGCTTCTTCTGCCCGTGCCATGGCTCCAAGTTCGACATGGCCGGCCGTGTGTTCCAGGGGGTGCCTGCACCGCTGAACCTGGTCATTCCGCCCTATCAATTCATTAATGACACCACCATCCAGGTCGGTGCCGATGGCAAGGAGGCCTGACCATGTTGAGTAAACTGATGGGCTGGATCGATTATCGATTCCCGCTCACGGCCATGTACAACGACCACATGGCCAAGTATCCGGCACCGAAGAACCTGAACTTCTGGTACTTCTTCGGCTCGCTGGCCATGCTGGTGCTGGTCAATCAGATCATCACCGGTATCTGGCTGACCATGAACTACAACCCCTCCGCGGAAGGTGCGTTTGCCTCCGTGGAGTACATCATGCGCGATGTGGAGTACGGCTGGTTGCTGCGTTACATGCACTCAACCGGTGCGTCTGCATTCTTCATCGTGGTCTACATGCACATGTTCCGTGGCATGATCTATGGCTCTTATCAGAAGCCTCGTGAACTGCTATGGATCTTCGGCATGCTGATCTTCCTGGTGCTGATGGCGGAAGCCTTTATGGGCTACTTGTTGCCCTGGGGCCAGATGTCATTCTGGGGTGCCCAGGTCATCATCTCGCTGTTTGGCGCCATTCCGGTCATCGGTGACGATCTGACCCTGTGGATCCGCGGTGACTACGTGATCTCCGGTGCGACCCTTAACCGCTTCTTTGCGCTGCACGTCATCGCGTTGCCGCTGGTGCTGGTGATGCTGGTTGCCATGCACATTCTGGCGCTGCACGAAGTAGGCTCCAACAACCCGGACGGTATCGACATCAAGAAGCACAAGGACGAAAACGGCTGGCCGCTGGATGCGGTGGCGTTCCACCCTTACTTCACCGTCAAGGATATGATCGGTGTGGCAGGCTTCCTGTTCTTCTTCTGCGCCATCATCTTCTTCAAACCGGATATGTGGGGTTACTTCCTCGAGAAGCCGAACTTTGAAGTGGCCAACGGTCTGAAAACTCCGGAGCACATTGCGCCTGTGTGGTACTTCACGCCGTTTTACGCCATTTTGCGGGCGGTGCCGGACAAGCTGCTTGGCGTCATCATGATGGGTCTCTCCATCGTGGTGCTGTTCCTGCTGCCGTGGCTGGATCGCTGCAAGGTGCGCTCGGTGCGTTATCGCAGCATGCTGCACAAGCTGAACATTGCCCAGTTTGTGGTCTGCTTTATCATCCTGGGGGTGTTGGGGGTGCTGCCATCGACGCCGACGTTGACGCTGGTTGCCCAGATCTGTTCACTGGGATATTTCGGGTTCTTCGTCCTGCTGTTCTTCTATAGCAAGAATGAAAGCACCAAGCCGCTGCCGGAGAGGGTGACATTTAAATGAAAAGAATAATATTTGCAGTGCTGACCCTGCTGCCATCTCTGGTATTTGCAAGTGGCGGAGCTGTTCATCTGGACAAAGCCAATTACGATCTGAGTGACAAGGCATCGCTGCAACGTGGCGCGGCCACCTTCATGAACTATTGCGCCGGATGCCACTCTACCCAGTATCAGCGTTATAACCGGGTCGCAGAAGATCTCGGGATCCCCGAAGATTTGATGAAAGAGAACCTGATTTTCACCGGCGCAAAGGTCGGTGACCTGATGAAGAGCGCCATGTCAGAGAAGGATGCCGCCAAGTGGTTTGGTGCGCCGCCCCCCGATCTGACTCTGGTTGCCCGGGTGCGCGGTGCAGACTGGATCTACACCTATCTGCGTTCCTTCTACGTGGATGAGACCCGTCCGTTCGGGGTGAACAACGCCGTGTTCCCGTCCGTGGGCATGCCCCATGTGCTGGAGCCGTTGCAGGGAACCCCCCGTGCAGAGTTCGCTACTCACACGGTCGACGGAGTGGAAACCCAGCAGGTTGTCAGCATCAAATCTGACGGTAATGGTGAAATGGATGACGAAGAGTATGATCAGACGGTACTGGATCTGGTAAACTTCTTGGTCTACTCGGCTGAACCGGTACAACAGGAGCGTGAACGCATGGGCTTCTGGGTGCTTGGATTCATCGTGATCTTCTTCATCTTCACTGTGCTGTTGAAGAAGGAATTCTGGCGCGACGTTCACTAAGCGACCAGATACGGGTAATATAATGCACGGCAATGAAGACCAAGATGCTTCATTGCCGTTTCTGCTTTTTAATGACGGGAGGGTTCAATGGCTGTAGCTGCCAATAAGCGTTCGGTAATGACGCTGTTTTCCGGTGCCAACGATATGTTCAGCCATCAGGTGCGTATTGTCCTGGCGGAGAAGGGTGTTAGCGTGGATATCTGCCAGGTTGATCCAGCCAATCTGCCGGATGAGCTGGCCGAGCTGAACCCGTACAACTCTGTACCGACCCTGGTTGATCGTGAGCTGGCACTCTACACCTCGCGCATCATCATGGAGTATCTGGACGAGCGCTTCCCGCATCCGCCCCTGATGCCTGTTTACCCGGTTGCCCGTGGTAACAGCCGTCTGATGATGCACCGCATCGAGCTGGACTGGTACTCATTGGCCGACAAGATCATGGCCGGTACCGATGCTGAAGCGGCACGCAACGAACTTCGTGACAACCTGCTGGCCATCGCGCCGATCTTCGGTGAAATGCCCTATTTCATGAGCGAAGAGTTCGGTCTGGTGGATTGCTACATGGCACCGCTGCTGTGGCGTCTGCCGAGCCTTGGCATCGACCTGACCGGTCGTGGCGCCAAAGAGCTGAAGGCCTACATGGTTCGTCTGTTCGAGCGTGAGTCCTTCCAGGCTTCCCTGACCGAAGCCGAACGCGAGATCCGTGCTGGCGTATGAGCATGGAACCGACAATGACACCGAGCCGCCCGTACTTGTTACGGGCGTTCTTTGACTGGTTGCTGGACAACGAACTGACCCCTCATTTGGTGGTCAACGTCAACATTCCCCATGTGATGGTGCCGATGCAGTTTGCTCAGGACGGGCAAATTGTACTGAATATCGCACCCCGAGCCGTGATGCAATTTCACATGGATAACGAGGCTATCAGCTTCAGTGCCCGCTTTGGCGGGGTCTCCCAGCAGGTCTATATCCCGATGGCAGCCGTACTGGCTATTCATGCCCGGGAGAACGGCGTGGGCACCATGTTCCCGCCCGAGCCGGGTTACGATATCTGGCTGGAGCAGGCTGAAGCGCCGGTGGAGCCTGAGCCGGAACCGCCGCGTCCAAGCGGTCGTCCAACCCTGAAGGTGATCAAATAAAAAACGCAGCCGATTGGCTGCGTTTTTTTATGTGCGGTCGGGCTTAGTTCTGGGCGAACTCGAAGGCCTTGATCACGCGCTTCACGCCGGTGACATGGCGGGCGATGTT
This sequence comes from Aeromonas sp. R1-2, assembly GCF_040908505.1. NCBI lineage: Bacteria > Pseudomonadati > Pseudomonadota > Gammaproteobacteria > Aeromonadales > Aeromonadaceae > Aeromonas > Aeromonas sp. R1-2. The sequence goes on from NZ_JBFODU010000028.1 coordinate 47,929, forward strand.
GACTGCCTGCTCTCCCTCCTGGCGAGTCACCAGACCAATCAGGAACACCTCGCCGTTCTCGGTGACCACCTTGACCTTGGTGCTGTCGAAGTTCTTGGTGCCGAACATGTCGGCTTTCACCTTGGAGGTGATCCAGGAGTCATTGCTGCGAGTGGTGAAACTGGCAGGTTGGCCGATGCGCAATTCGTTGTAGACGTGGCGGACCCCTTCGATGCGACTGACAATTTTGCCCGCCTCAATCTTGTAAACGTCAGAAGGTGTCTGGCCGACCAGCAGGACGCGGCCATTGTTGCTGTAGACGCTGATCTTGCTGGCTGCGCTGAGGGGTTTGTTGTCGGCCAGCAGATTGGCCGCTTTCAACTCGATGGTCTGGTCATCCCACTGCGCGCCCAAGGTTCGGCGATCGCCAGAGGCCTTGGCAGTCCCTGCGGCGCCGCCAACAACCAGGGCTGCGCAGCCTTGCAGCAGCAGGGTGCTAACCAGCAGACCGAGCAGGATAGTGTGCTTTTTCATGGTTTCAATCTTCCTGTTGCGGGAAAAGAGTCTGGTCGATGAGATCACACAGGCAGTGCAGGGTCAACAGGTTCACTTCCAAAATGCGAGGGCGACGGGCGGAGGGAACACGGATCTCAACATCGTTCGGGCCGAGCAGACCAGCCATTTCGCCACCGTCACCCCCGCTCAGCACCACTATGGTCATGTCGCGGGAGAGGGCGGCTTCGGCGGCCTTGATCAGGCTGCGGCTGTGGCCAGAGGTGGTGATGACCACCAGAATGTCGCCAGGCTGGCCCAGCGCGCGGATCTGCTTGGCGTAGACCTCTTCAAAACCGTGGTCGGTGGCGATGGCGCTGATGGTCGCCATGTCCGGGGTCAGGGCCATGCCGGGCAGGGAGGGGCGCTGGGTCTCGTAGCAGTTGACCAGCTCGGAGATAAACAGTTGCGCCAGTGCGGCAGAAGGACCGTTACCGCATGCCAGCACCTTGTGGCCATTGAGCAGGCAGATGGTGATCATCTGGGCTGCAGTATGGATGGCATCCGGCAGCGCCTCGGCGGCGGCTATCTTGGTCTGGATGCTTTCGGTGTAGTTCTCTTTGATGCGATCAGTCATAGGGTCCTCTTAAAATGCGTTCTGGATCCAGGCTGGCTGGTCGCCTTCGAACGCAATCACATCGAATCGGCAGGCCTGATTGGCCTCGTTGATGGCATGTTGCTTCAAATAGTGGCGCGCTGCCAGCATGATCTTGTGCTGTTTGCTGCGGGTGACCGAGCTGGCGGCCCCGCCATGGCTGCCGGTGGCCCGGTAGCGCACCTCAACAAACACCAGGGTCTGGCCCTGGTGCATGATGAGATCTATTTCACCGCCACGACAGCGGTAGTTGCGAGCTACCGGTTGCAGGCCCCGAGCCTGCAACCAGCGTTCAGCGACTTGTTCAAAGTGCTGTCCCTTGCTCGTTGGTGAGGGGAACAGGCTCGGCAACTGCTGGCGCATCCGTTTCCATAGTCCTTTCATTGGAGGGCTCCTCCAGTTGCTGAACGGCGTTCTCGTCGACCAGTTTGCCGTTCTGGTAAGTACCCCAGCTCAGCATCCGCACGATATTGCCCTGGGCATCCACGCTCAGCTGACCGCTCATGCCGGCCTGCTGCATGCCACCCACCTTGCGCATCTGCTGCAGGTTCTCAGCCAGACTGACGGCATCGTAGCCCATGGCAAACAGACGCAGCAGGTCACCCTGAGTCTGCGGCCAGAGCAGGGCGATCTGCTCGCGCTGTTTCTCGTAGCCGCCCAGCAGCAGCGGCATATCGGCGATATGCATGCCGTTGAGCTCGGAGGCGACCTCGGTGGCTGCGCTGTCGTAGCCACGGGAGCTGGTGTAGATGGGCAGGCTGCCCATCGGATTGACCGAGACATCCACGTAGGGCTTGATCATCCGGGTTTCCAGGCTGTTGGCCACCACATAAACGGCATCGATGCTGCGCGGTGCGGCATCAGAGAGTTGCACTACCTCGCCAGCACGGGCGGTAGAGCGGCCGCTCAGGGCATTCTTGACCATCCCCTGCACTTCGTTGCGGGCACCGAAGGTGGCAACGACTGGCTTATCCTGGCTCAGGGTAGCCCAGCTCTGCTCGAACGCCTTGATACTGCTGTAACCGATCCGCCCCTGGGCGGCGATCAGCAGCGGTTTGCGGTAGCCCTGTGTGTAGAGGTACTGGGCTGCCTGCGCGGCATCTGCGGCGGCAGAGAGGGAGAAGTAGTAGGTGGTGTCGTTGACGACCGGCTTGTCCAGCTCGTTGAGCGCCAGTACCGGCACTGTCGGATTGGCCTTGAGCAGCTCCTCGACCCGGTCTTTCAGCAGCGGGCCGATGATCATGTCTGCCCCTTCCTGAATCGCCTGCTTATAAAGGTCGCCGGTCGACTTGCTCTGGGTGTCGTAGAAGTTCAGGGTGAATTGCCCCTGATTTTCCTTATAAGACATCAGCATACCGTTACGGATGGCGGCACCCTGCGGCTCCAGATTGCCGGAGAGGGGCAGCAGCACAGCGATCTGTTGCACCGAGGTGCTGGCAGTTGCGGCGAGATCACCCAATCCTGCCGGCATATCTTTCTGGGCCGGATGGTTGGGGAAGTCGCGCTTCCAGCCTGCCAGCTGGCGGGCCAGCAGGTTCGGCTGGGCGCCAAACTCGTTGACCAGTGCCGCCAGTCGCAACCAGCCGGTGGTCACATCAGGGGCTGGTGCTTCTTCCAGTGCCTGCAAGGTGGAGGGGGTCATGCTTTTGAGCAACGACCAGATTTGCTGATGGTTGGTCGCCTGCTCGCTCTGATTGAGGTAGGACTCCAGTGCAATCAACGACTTGGCTGCGCCAAATTTGTTGTTGATGTCGAGCTGCAACACCACGCGCTGGCGATACCAATCCTTCTGGGTATCGGCATCCAGCACCACCTCGGGTTTGCCTTCCAGCAGGATCAGCGCCTGATTGGCGTGGCCTTGCGCCAGCAACAGATGGGCTTGCAGCAGTTGCAACTGCGCCTTCTGAACGGGGTCCTTGGCCTGCTTCTGCAATTGCTGGAACAGTGCCGAGGCCGGTTTGGCCTGGCCCAGCGCCAGATAGCTGCGTGCCGCCAGCATCTGCCAGGTAAAGGCTTCGGCCGGCTTGGCCGGGTCCACCTGCTCAAGATACCACTGGGCATTCTTGGTCAGATTGGAGAACGCAGAGGGCATGCCTGACGGCCCTGACGGTTGATTGGGCTCCGACGCACAGGCGGCGAGCAGTACTGCCGCGAGTATGATGCCGAAGAGTCGTGATACACTTAGCTGCTTTGTAACCCGGTTCAAGTTCATTCCCCGACCAGTGTTGAAGTTCCCCATAGTGTAAACGGGCCAATATGGCGACACAATTGTCGGGGCACTCGGAGATCCCATGAGTGACATCCCAACCCTGTATATAGTCCCCACTCCGATCGGCAATCTGGCGGACATCACCCAGCGTGCATTGGACATTTTACGCAGTGTCGATCTGGTGGCAGCCGAAGATACCCGTCATACCGGTATCCTGCTCAGCCACTACCAAATCTCGGTGCCGACCTTCGCCCTGCACGATCACAACGAGCAGCAGAAAGCCGATGTGCTGATCGGCCGGATCAAAGAGGGCAAGAGTGTTGCGCTGGTCTCCGATGCCGGCACTCCGCTCATCAGCGACCCCGGTTATCACTTGGTCACCCGCTGTCGTGAAGCCGGGGTCAAGGTGGTGCCGCTGCCCGGTCCCTGTGCTGCCATCACCGCTCTGAGCGCGGCCGGTCTGCCCACTGATCGCTTTGCCTTTGAAGGCTTCCTGCCCGCCAAGAGCAAGGGACGTGACGATCGCCTGCAAGCCGTTATCGAAGATACCCGTTCGCTGGTGTTTTACGAATCTCCGCGCCGTGTGCAGGATACAGTGGAAGCGATTGCTCGCATTCTCGGTGAGCGTCAGGTGGTGGTGTGCCGCGAGCTGACCAAGACCTTTGAGTCGATCCACGGTCTGCCAGCGTCCGAAATGCTGGCCTGGCTTGGTGAGGATGACAACCGCTGCCGCGGCGAGATCGTGCTGGTCGTGGCTGGCGCCTCCAAAGAGGAAGAGGATCTGCCGGCCGAGGCGATCCGCACTCTGGGGCTGCTGGTAACCGAGCTGCCACTGAAAAAAGCGGCCGCCCTGACCGCCGAGATCCACGGCGTGAAGAAGAATGCCCTCTATAAATACGGCCTCGAGCACTATTGAGTCGGTTAATAGGTCATCAGACTGTTTTTTGACCTGCGCAATCCCTTGTATCGACAATCAGTCAACCTGTAAACGGGGGCCAAGCGCGATAAATGGCTGTAAACGGGAATTGCCGGTTTACCCCGTGCGTATCGCAAGGCTATAATCCGCGCCTCGGAGTTGGCTGGGCAATCGCTGCTTCGTCGTTGTGTCCCTCGGGACAGACGGGCGGAGGGGAGGAAAGTCCGGGCTTCACAGGGCAGGGTGCCAGGTAACGCCTGGGGGGCGCGAGCCTACGACCAGTGCAACAGAGAGCAGACCGCCGATGGCCCGCAAGGGATCAGGTAAGGGTGAAAGGGTGCGGTAAGAGCGCACCGCGCGACTGGCAACAGTTCGTGGCACGGTAAACTCCACCCGAAGCAAGACCAAATAGGCCCCTATTGGCGCGGCCCGCGTTGGGGGCGGGTAGGTTGCTTGAGCCAGCGAGCGATTGCTGGCCTAGAGGAATGATTGCTACCCGGGGCAACCCGGTACAGAACCCGGCTTACAGGCCGACTCCGACCTCATTCCGCGTGAACCGTCACGCTAAAATCCCGGTGCCTAACGGCACCGGGATTTTTATTATTCACGCCGAGATGCACCGCATGGCGGCTTTCTGGAATTTGTAATAAAGTTCTCACCCTTTTTGGTCGATATACGTCGGCTGGACTGTCTGTATCTATCACACTGCTGGCCTGATGAGCGACCCTGTGGCAGTAAGGCGAGATGAAATGGTTAAGGTGGATTATTAATGTCATCAAGCAGCGCAATGCTCACACCTTCCCGGCTGCTTAGCGCAGAACGGGGCAGAACCCTGCCTCATTATGATCTGTTGGGTGTCGAGCGGCTTAATCACGCCCGCTTGAAGCAGGTCAATGGCCAGTTGAGCACATTTTCCCTGCAAGCTGCGAGTTGTATGGCCCAGCTGTTCAACAGTGCGGAGTGCGAACTGAATTATGGCGAGTTTGCCTTTTCCGGTCCGGCAGAGACAGATGGCGCTGATATCTGGGTCGAAGCGAGAAGTCCGCTTGAACCACAGCGTGCCGTCTATTTCTCGATCGCACCTCTGGTCATCTATCGTCTTGCGGTCCTCTTTTTCGGCGGCACCTTGCAGCAAAAAGAGGAGCATGTTCAGTCTGGCAAAGGGCTGACCGATACCGAACAGCGGCTGTTATTGCGGCTTTGCCAGTATCAGGTTGATATCTGGTGTGCTTGTCTGGGGTTGGGGGATCTGAAGTGGCAGTTGCATGTTGTGCCACGGGATTCCATCGCCCACCGCCAGCTCTGGACCACGCAGGCAACCCTGCAGGCAGGTAATTGCACTCATCACTGGCAGATGTGGTTGCTTCCCCCCGAGGAGTTCATTTCTCCGGTCAGTCATTCATTGCCGGCAGGTCAGTTGGAACAGGCTCTGACTCATGTCCCGGTTCGTCTGCGGGTGGTGATGGGCCAATTGTCCATGACGCTGGCGGATCTTGAGTGTCTCCAGGTGGGTGATGTGCTGTCACTGGACTTGCCTGAAGTTGTGCCAGCACTGATTGGCAGCCGTCCCTGCTTCAGTGGACGAATCGCAGAACACAAAGGCAGCCTGGTCTATCAGGTCGCGACGGTTGTAGAGGAGTAAATTGAATCATGAGCGAGCACAATATGAATGATCCGCTGGATCTGGATGGACTGGATCAACTGTTTGGTGACGACATCAGTATGCCTAGCGCTGCAGACTACTTGGCCCCCACCAGTAGCAGCAAACAACGGGATCTCTCCTTCTTTCGCCAGATCCCGGTCAAGGTGACGCTGGAAGTGGCCAGTACCGAAGTGCCGCTCGGCGATTTGATGCGCGTCGAGGAGGGGGCTGTCATTGAGCTGGACAAGCTGGCGGGCGAACCGCTGGATGTGCGGGTGAATGGCCGTCTGCTTGCCAAGGGCGAAGTCGTCGTTGTGAATGGCAAATATGGTTTGCGCCTGGTTGATGTCATCGATACCAACCTGCTGGGTGGCATGGACGACTGATGCGCTATCTGCTGCTGACGCTGCTGTTATTTTCGCTGCCCGGCTGGGGGGCGGACATGACCCTGTTCTCGGTATCGCCAGGCGCTTCAGGGGGCGAGGACTACAACATCAAGTTGCAGATCCTCTTCTTTATGACCCTTTTGGGTCTGCTCCCGACCTTGTTACTGATGATGACCAGTTTTACCCGGATCATCATCGTACTGGCCATATTGAGACAGGCACTTGGCCTGCAGCAGAGCCCTCCCAACCGGGTGCTGATCGGCATCAGTCTGATCCTGACTGTGGTGATTATGCGTCCGGTCTGGACGGACATGTATCAGAATGCATTTGTCCCTTATGACCAGAATGAAATAACCCTGTCAGAGGGGATCGCCAAGGCAGAAAAACCCCTGCGCAAATTCATGCTGGCCCAGACCCGTGAACCGGATCTGGAGCAGATGCTGCGCATCTCTGGCGAACCAACTACGGTCGCCAAAGAGGATGTGCCTTTCGGGGTGCTGTTGCCCGCGTTTGTATTGAGTGAGTTGAATACCGCATTTCAGATTGGCTTTATGCTGTTCATTCCCTTTCTGGTGATCGATTTGGTGGTCGCCAGCGTCTTGATGGCGATGGGGATGATGATGCTCTCCCCGCTGATCATCTCGTTACCCTTCAAACTGATGGTGTTTGTGCTGGTCGATGGCTGGTCGATGACCGTCGGCACCTTGGCCGCCAGCTTTGGTGGGGGAGGCTGATATGACCCCTGAGCAGAGCGTTGCCCTGGTTGGTGGCGCGGTCAATCTGGTGGTGACCATGGTCTCGGTGCTGATTGTACCGGGCCTGATCGTAGGTTTGGTGGTCAGTATTTTTCAGGCGGCCACCCAGATCCAGGAGCAGACGCTCAGTTTTCTTCCCCGTTTTATCGTGACTCTGATGACCCTTATCTTTACGGGTAACTGGCTGTTGTCGCAGATAACCACCTTGTTCCAGGATCTTTTTCTTAAAATCCCCGGGTTTATCGGATGAATTCGCTGCTGTCCCTCAGTGCTGCTGACCTGACCGCATGGTTGGGACAGTGGTGGTGGCCGTTTATCCGGATCGGTATGGCATTCTGGGTGATGCCGGTCTTTGGGGATACCCGGGTGCCTGCGCAAGTTCGCCTGATGCTGGCGTTCATCATCAGCCTGCTGCTCGCCCCCATGATGAAGGATATGCCGGTTGTCGATCCTTTCAGTGCCGGTGCGCTGGTCCTGGCGGTGGAGCAGCTGCTGTTTGGTTTGCTGTTTGGTCTGTGTGTCCAGTTGCTCTATATGGTGATGACCACTGCGGGGCAGATCCTCTCCATGCAGATGGGGCTCGCGATGGCGGTGATGAATGATCCGGTCAACGGGGATTCTGCACCCATCATCAGTCAGGTCATGATGGTGTTTTGCGCCTTGCTCTTTCTGGGGCTGAATGGCCATCTGGTGGTACTGGATATTCTGGTGCAGAGCCTGCGTAGCTGGCCGCCGGGTTCATCTCTGGATCTGATCGATATGAAAGGTGTGATCGGGTTGTTTGGCTGGTCTATCGGTGCCGCCCTGTTGCTGACGTTGCCTGCCGTTGTCGCCATGTTGATGGTTAACCTGACCTTCGGGGTGATGAACCGGACCGCCCCTTCGCTCAATATCTTTTCCCTCGGTTTTCCCATGACCCTGTTGCTCGGGTTGCTTACCATGGCGCTCTCCATCAGTGGTGTGCCCTCCCGTTATCTGGATTTGGTTACCCATGTGCTTGAACAGCTGCGAGGCTTGACCCCGGCATGAGTCAGAACAGCGCACAGGACAAAACCGAAGAGGCCTCCAGCCAGAAACGCCAGAAAGCGAGGGATGAGGGGCAGATCGCCCGCTCAAAAGAGCTCAGTTCTGCCGGTTTGCTGCTGCTTGGCGGGTTGGTGATGCAGTGGATGGTGCCGGGGTTTGGCCAGTTCTTTGCCGAGTTGATGAAGCGTCCGCAGCGTTTTGACTGGCAAGGAGCCCGTGACCCGCAGATGATGATCCATTGGTTGGGTGAAGCGCTCATAAACATGCTGTGGGTGCTGCTGCCCCTGTTTGGTTTTCTGGCCCTGATGCTGGTGTTGCTCAGCATAGTGCCGGGCGGTATGGCGTTGACCTGGAAAAAGCTGCTACCCAGCGGCGAGAAGATGAACCCTTTGAAGGGGCTGGGGCGCATGTTCTCCAAGAACAGCCTGATGGAGTTGCTGAAGTCACTGCTCAAGGTGACGCTGATCGGCGGCACGCTGGCGTTGATGTTAAATCATCAATGGCCTTCCTTGTTGATGATGAACCGGATGCCCCCTCAGGCGGCCCTCGAACAGGCGCTACGAATCCTCTCCCAGGCATTTATTCTGCTGGGGAGTGTACAGATGCTGATTGCCGTGCTGGATGTACCCTATCAGCGCTGGTCGCTTAACAAGCAGCTCAGGATGACCAAACAAGAGGTCAAGGATGAGCACAAGAACAGCGAAGGGCGTCCCGAAATCAAAGCCAAAATCCGCCAGGTACAGGGAATGCTTGCCCGCGCGCGTATCGAACAGCGGGTACCACAGGCGGATGTGATCATCGTTAACCCGACCCATTATGCGGTGGCCATAAAATATGATGCGGCTCGTGCCAATGCCCCTTTCGTGATTGCCAAAGGGGTCAACAGCATGGCCGAGCGGATCCGTCAGGTTGCCAAGCAGCATGACAAGATGGTGATGAGCTTGCCCGAGTTGACGCGAGCCATCTATCACTCGACCAGGGTGGATCAGGAAGTCCCCGCAGGGCTGTACACGGCAGTTGCCTATGTATTGAATCATGTATTGCAGTTAAGGGCGTATGAGGCAGGCAAGGGGAGGAAACCGACCCCTCTTGCCCCGTTATATGTACCGCCCGAGTTACGTCAACCTGAGAGGTAAGTTGTGAACTGGCGTGTATTCACCCAATCCTATACCGCAATTCCGCTGATGTTATTGGCCATTCTGGCCATGATGATCCTGCCTCTGCCCGGTTGGCTGCTGGATGCGCTCTTTACCTTCAACATCGTGTTGGCGGTACTGGTGTTGCTGGTATCCGTCTCGGCCCGCAGACCACTCGATTTTTCGGTATTCCCAACCGTGTTGCTGGTTGCCACCTTGATGCGGCTGTCGCTGAACGTGGCCTCTACCCGTGTGGTGTTGCTGCACGGTCATGAAGGGCATGAAGCGGCCGGTAAGGTCATTCAGGCGTTCGGTGAAGTGGTGATCGGTGGCAACTATGTCGTCGGTCTGGTGGTCTTCGTGATCCTGATGATCATCAACTTTGTGGTGATCACCAAGGGGGGCGAGCGGATTTCGGAAGTATCCGCCCGCTTCACTCTGGATGCTATGCCCGGCAAGCAGATGGCCATCGATGCCGACTTGAATGCCGGCACCATGGATCAGCATCAAGCCAGGGCTCGCCGTGAGGAGATCGCGCGCGAGGCGGACTTCTATGGTGCGATGGATGGTGCTTCCAAGTTCGTTCGTGGTGACGCGATAGCTGGCATGCTGGTGCTGATCATCAACCTGGTGGGTGGGTTGGCCATCGGTATCTTCCAGCATGCCTTGCCCGTTGCCGAAGCCTTCCAGCGTTATGCGCTGCTGACCATTGGTGATGGTCTGGTTGCCCAGATCCCGTCCCTGCTGATGTCGACTGCTGCGGCCATTATCGTGACCCGGGTCAGTGATGAGGGGGAGATGGCTGATCAGGTTGGTCAGCAGATCCTGGCATCGCCTCGCGTTATCTATACCTCTGCAACCATCATGCTGATCCTGGGTCTGGTGCCCGGAATGCCGATGCTCGCATTCCTCAGTTTCGCAGCTGTACTGGCCTGGACAGGTTGGAGTGTCAGCAAGCGAGTCGTCAATGTGCCGGATCTGGATGCAGCGCAAGAGCTGACTCGTCAAATGATTCAGCCTGAACAGCAGGCACTGGAGTGGCAGGATTTGCCGCCAGTCGATACGGTCGCCATCGAGCTTGGTTATCGTCTGGTGCCATTGGCTGAAACGGATAAAGGGGCTGAACTGCTTGCACGAGTGCGCGGGATCCGCAAAACCCTCTCCGAGCAGTACGGTTTTCTGCTCCCCGAGATCCGGGTTCGCGACAATTTGCAGTTGCAGCCGGATCAGTACCGGATCAAGTTGTCCGGTGTCGCGTTGGCGATGGGGAATGTGGATTGTCAGCGCTTGATGGCCATCAGCAGTGGTGAGACCTATGGCGCTTTAGATGGCGAGTTGACTCAGGACCCGGCCTACGGCATGAGTGCGGTCTGGATCTCCCCTGAGCAAAAGGCCAAGGCCCTTAATCTTGGTTACTCGGTGGTGGATTCGGCCACCGTGATTGCCACTCACGCCAGCAAGTTGTTGCGTGAACAACTTGATGCACTTTTTGGTCACGATGAAGTTGGCAAACTGGGCCAATACCTCGCCAGTCAGTCCCCCCGGTTGGCTGAAGAGCTGAATCTGGCGCTGACCCAGATGCAGCAATTGAGAGTGTTTCGTCAATTGCTAAAGGAGCAGGTCAGTCTTACCGATATACGAACCGTTGCCACGACGCTACTGGATGCGAGCGAGCTGACCAAAGACCCTGTCTTGCTGGCATCCGATGTGCGCTGTGCCTTGAAGCGCCAGATTGTGCGGCAGGCCATTGGTAATCGCGATGTGCTGGCTACGTTTACGCTGGATGATCGCCTTGAGCAGACATTGCTGGCTGCAATGAATCAGTCACAACAGCAGGGCAAAATCCAGCTGGACAGCTTCCCGGTTGATCCACAATTGCTGGCCCAATTGCAGCAAAATATGCCGTTGGTGAAGGAGCAGTTGCAGCAGTTGGGACATGCCCCCGTATTGGTTGTTATGCCGCAACTGAGACCGCTTATGGCCCGTTATGCCCGGTCATTTGCAAAAGGCCTCAAAGTGCTTTCCTACAATGAGATACCTGAAGAGCTACGGGTGGAGGTAATTGGTACACTTGGTTAATTACTGTTGGATAAATATCCTGAAGGGAAGTGTTTTTTCCGCCCCTGCTTGAATTGCCGTATGAATACTATATGATGTGGCGAAAATTGACGCAGCAATGTGTGAAAGTTAAATAACAAAAACAATATTAATTGTGTTGCCACACGCTTAGCCCATCAGGCTGGGCGTGTTATCACATTGTAAGGGCAAACTGAACTGAAAAGTCAGGACGCAAAGCCTCCGGTCTAACAGCAGGAAAGCTAATGACAGCGGGGTTACCAAGGTGAGTTTGGATACAATTCCGTTACCATCTAGATACAAATTGCACCTTTGTAAGTGCGAATTTGTATTTCTCCTTTGTGTCTGATAATTCAGCTCTATTGATTGTTCTATCCACAATCACAGGTGTCGGACGTCTATGTCTTCGGGATTACCAATAAATACAACAATCGGGTTGTGTGGCGATAGCTTGGCTGGGCCCCATATATTATTGATTCAGCCGCTAATAGTTGCCGAAAATGAGGTTGAAAAAATCCTATCCAAGGAAGGCATCAGGGTATCAAGCGTTAATTCTGTTAAACAATCAAAGGGCATTATTGCTGATGGTAATGTCAATTTGATCCTGCTCGATATGGATGCTATGACCGAGCTTGGGCCGCGTATTCTGCGTGAGTTTGAAGGGCTCGATTGTGTCATTATGGTTAATGAGCATCAGGCCGCAATTGCTGCAGAAGCCATGTGTGCCGGGGCTGTTGACTATATTGTCAAACCCTTCTGCCCCCAGCAATTGCTCGATGCTGTCCGTGGTGCTCTACGCCTTCGTCAGGCGATCCCCAATCTTATCGCTGTGTCGCCCATGAGCCTGCAGGTCTTGCAACTGGCCCGACGAGCAGCCAAAACCTCTGCCACCATTCTGATCGGTGGTGAGTCAGGAACCGGTAAAGAACGGTTGGCCCGTTATATTCACGAAATGTCTGCCAGAACGGAAAAACCATTTCTGGCGATTAATTGTGCAGCAATTCCTGAGGCAATGCTTGAGTCAATTCTTTTTGGCCACAATAAAGGTGCATTTACCGGTGCTGTTTCTGCCCAGCCCGGAAAATTTGAGTTGGCTCAGGGGGGGACCCTGTTGCTGGATGAAATATCAGAGCTTCCTTTGAACCTGCAGGCTAAATTATTACGGGTGCTGCAAGAAAAAGAAGTTGAGCGACTTGGCAGTAATCAAACGATTGCTCTTGATGTTCGAATCATTGCCGCCAGCAATAAAGATCTGCGCAAACTGGTTGCATGTGGGCTATTTCGTGAAGACCTTTTCTATCGTCTTGATGTATTGCCAATGAATTGGCCCGCATTGCGTGAACGTCCTGAGGATATTATTCCGCTGGCCAACTACTTTATTGAGCGTTATGCATCCCAACAGGGCTATCGCCTGAGTGAGCGTGCCTGTCAGTTGTTGCTGTCATATGAATGGCCAGGAAATGTACGAGAGCTGGATAATGTTATGCAACGGTCATTAATCATGGCGCGTGGTTTGCATATACAGTCCGTCGATTTGATGTTGCCAAATTGTATTCTTCCAGAAGAAACAGTCGCAGCAGACACGTGGCATGCTCCCGAGGGGTTAAGTGAAACCCGGCGGCATGCCGAGTTCCAATTTGTATTAGAGACCTTGCGCCGCTTTCGTGGCCATCGTACCCGCACAGCCGATGCACTGGGCATGACAACCCGGGCATTGCGCTACAAGCTTGCGGCGATGCGTGAGCAAGGCATTGATATTGAACAGCAGATTCAAGCAGAGGGATAAAGAGTGAAGATTCAGATGATGTCATCACAAGTGACACTACTGCAGCAGATGCAGGAGATGCAGCGTGTCGCAAGCCAGACCCCTTCTATCGAATCCAATGATCTGTCGGGAGCATCATTTACTGATGCTATGCGGGATGTGGTCGGGCGTGTCAATGAACAGCAGAATGTCGCGTCAAAATTAATGGCATCGGTCGATGCTGGGCAGAGCGATGATCTGGTGGGCGCCATGGTGGCGAGTCAAAAAGCCGGCTTGAGTTTTTCAGCCTTGATGCAGGTTCGCAACAAGCTGATGACCGGTTTTGACGACATTATGCGCATGCCGCTCTGAGGTAACAGATGACTGAACTGGTAACGTCTCCTCAGGGGGCAGCCCCTGATTCGCTCAAAATCAGGCTACAAGAGGGATTACGCAACTGGCGTACCCTCTCCCGTGACAATAAATCGATCCTGACCATTGCTCTGCTGGCTGCCATTGTGGCAGGCACCATAGTCGTTATCCTGTGGACCTCCAGCAAAAACTATGTACCCCTGTATGGCAAACAGGAGCTATACGATACCGCCAACATCATGGAGATGCTGGAGAAAGAGCAGGTGCCTTTCCGTCTGGAAAAGAGCACCGGTCAGGTACTGGTTCCTGAAAACCAGCTGGCTCATGTCCGGATGGCGCTTGCTGCACGAGGGGTGCGTGCAGCCATGCCTTCTGGTCTGGAAGGGCTGGACAACGTAACCGGACTGGGTACCAGCGAATTCATGGAAGGGGCGCGTTATCGTCATGCCCTGGAAGGGGAGCTGGCACGTACTATCATAGCGCTCGATGCCGTGCGCAGTGCCCGTGTTCATCTGGCTATTCCGAAACGCACGCTGTTCGTGGGGCGCGATGAGGAGAAACCCAGCGCATCGGTAATGCTCGATATGCAACCGGGCCAATCCATCGAAGCGGGTCAGGTCGAGGCGATTGCCAATCTGGTGGCGGGCAGTATTTCCGGAATGAAACCTGGTGCTGTGACCGTGGTGGACCAATCTGGCCAGTTGCTCAGCGCAGAGCTGGGGGACAAGGTCGGTTTTGGCAAGCAAAGTGTCCAACAGATGGAGTATGTCCGCAAGCTGGAACAATATATCCGTCAGCGTGCCAATGACATGCTCTATCCCATGTTGGGCAGCACCAATTTCAAGGTGCAGATCGCGGCAGACGTGAACTTCAATGCCGTCGAAGAGACCCAGCAGCAGCTCGATCCGCAAGGTGTGGTGACTCAAGAGTCCAACAAGTCCGACAAGACTATCGATGCGCTGGCGATGGGGATCCCGGGGGCGTTATCCAACCGCCCGCCTGAAACGGCGGCAAAAGATGAAAAGGCTGGTGCTGACAAAGGCAATGCAAATGCCAATACCGCGACACAACAGAACGACACTCGTACCGAGCGTCAGGAAATCAGCAAGCAGTACGAAAACAGTCGCACCATAGTGCACACCCGTTACCAGCAGGGGCGGCTGGAGCGAATTAACGTCTCCATTCTGCTTAACCAGCAGATCGCACCAGAAGGAGGTTGGAGTGCCGAGCAACTGACACAGATCCGTCAGATGGTGGAGCGTGCAGTCGGTTTCGATGAGACGCGTGGCGATCAGATCAGCCTGCAGGCCTTCGATTTCAATGGTGCAGTACAAGTAGCCGCTCCCGAATCCAGCTGGTGGGAAACCCCTTATTGGCAAGACTCCCTGCGTTATCTGGTCGGCGGTTTGCTTGGCCTGACACTGGTCTTCTTCGGTATTCGGCCGTTGGTGAAACATCTGGTTCGTACCCAGCAACAGCCGGATATGGAAATGAGTGAGACTGAGGAAGATCTGGAGCCCACTGTCGGATTGTCCATGCGCAGGGATGACGATGATCCCCAGCTGACGTCTGCACTTTCAAATAGTCTGATCCGTACTGACAACAAGATGGAGCCCCAGTTCTCGTCACTCGATATGGAGTCGTTGCCGGAACCTGGATCCGAGCTGGAGGTTCAGCTCAAGCATTTGCAGTTGCTGGTTGAAAAAGATACCGCCCGGGTGGCGGAGGTTGTCAGAGCATGGGTGAGTGGCAATGAACAGCGTTAACTTGAATCAGAGTGCCGTTGATATCGATATCGACAACCTTGAGAAGGCCGCCATCTTGTTGCTGAGCATGGGGACCGAGTCTGCTGCCAAGGTAATGCAAAAGCTCTCCCGTGACGAGGTGCAACGTTTGATTTCCAAGATGGCCTTTCTCTCTGGCGTCAGCTCGATGGAAGCCAAGTGGACGTTGCAGCAGTTCTTCAATCACTACCGTGAGCAGAGCGGAATTGGCAGTGCTTCACGGGAGTATCTGGAACAGACGCTGGATCTTGCTCTGGGGCAACGACTCTCCCGTAGTCTGCTCGACAGTCTGTACGGCGATGTGATGAGCCAGGATATCCAGCGTCTGCAGTGGGTACCTGCCGATGTGCTTGCCCGTTTCTTCCGCAACGAGCATCCCCAGATGCAGGCTGTGCTGCTGGCCTTCCTGCCGCCCCAGACTGCGTCCGCCGTGCTTGATGCCTTGCCCGGCTCGGTGCATGACGATTTGCTGGTGCGCGTCGCCAGTCTCACCAGTGTCAGTGAACATGTGCTGGGCGAACTCAGGCTGACACTGGATCGCTGTCTCACCTATGTGGCGGATCAATCCGGTGCCAAGGTAAACGGGGTACGGCAGGTAGCCGATATTCTCAACCGTTATCAGGGGGACAAGGAGCAGATGCTCTCCCTGTTGCGTGAACACGACGGTGACATGGCGCTGGAAATCGAGAAGAACATGTTCGATTTCATGGCGTTGCGCCGTCAGAGCGACGACACCTTGCAACGGTTGGTGCAGGAGCTGCCCAGCGAATTGCTGGCATTGGCTCTCAAGAACACCGAAACCAGTTTCCGCAAGGTGGTGTTGGGTGCCATGCCGAAGCGGATGGCTCAGGCGCTGGACGATCAGATCCAGAACCAGGGCAGTGTCTCTTTGCGCAAGGTCGAGCAGGCAAGGGAAGAGGTCATGCAACTGGTCCGCGAGTTGGTGGAGCAGGGCGAGATCGAGTTCCAGCTGTTCGAAGAGCCCACCGTCAGTTAACAGGAGGCATTCATGAGTCACAATGTGCGCAAATTGATGCCTGGGGCGACCCGTCTGTATCGTTTCCCTGCGCTCGGTCAGAGTGGGGAAGAGGCACGGAGTCAGCAAGAACAGTTTGAATTCGGCTATCAGCAGGGGCTGGAGCAAGGTCATGACGAAGGCTATCAGGCTGGCTATCAGCAAGGGCTGACCAGCGGCCTGCAGGAAGGCGAGAGCACCGGTTTGCAACAAGGGCAAACCCGCGGGTTTGCTCAGGGCCTTTCGGAGGGGCGAGCCGCCTTCGAACAGGCAATGGTGCCGTTTGCCAAGCTGCAAGAGCAGTGGGAGTCACTGAGCCGGGCCCGGATGGCCGAGCAGAAAGAGCTGATTGCCCAGCTGGTGGCGCAGGTGGCCAAGCGGGTCATCATGGCCGAGTTCACCCTCAATCCGCAGCAGGTGATGAATCAGGTCGAACAGGCGTTGGCTACCTTGCCGAGTGGGTCGGAAGAGCTGGTGATCTACCTCAATGAGGGAGACCGACAGCGACTCGCCGAGCAGGGGGTGACTCGCTGCGAAGGGTGGCCATTGCAAGTTGATGCAGCACTTGGGGTAGGCGATGCCCGTATCGAAACGCGCGCTGCCGTCGTCGAGGTAAGCACCAGCTCCCGCCTGGCAACCTGCATCGAACAGCTCAACAGCTCGCTGGACGTGCCGCAAGATGCATGAAGCCTTGCAGCAGGCACTGACCAGTGCGCTGGACAATCTGGATGAGCTACCCGCATTTCGTCGCTTTGGCCGGTTGGTGCGAGTCACCGGTTTGACTCTGGAAGTAGTCGGCTGCCAACTTGTGATGGGGCAGCGTTGTCGTGTCAGCACGGCAAGTGGCGCCCCCTTGCTGGCCGAGGTCGTCGGTTTTAACCGGGATATCTCTTACCTGATGCCGCTGCAGCCGATGAGTGGCCTCTTCGCGGGGGCTCAGGTCGAACCGATCGATGGAGAGGAAACCGTTCGGCTTGGTAGTCATCTGCTGGGGCGGGTACTCGATGGACTGCTGCAGCCCCTCGACGGGCAGCCGTTACCCGATGTTGGTGACAGTGTCCCCCTGTTTGCTCTTCCCCCCAATCCGCTATTGCGAACTCCGGTACGTGAACCGCTGGATGTCGGTATCCGCGCCATCAATGGCCTGCTGACGGTTGGCAAGGGCCAGCGTTTGGGGCTGTTCGCCGGCTCGGGGGTAGGCAAGAGTATGTTGCTGGGCATGATGACCCGAAATACCGCAGCCCAGATTGTGGTGGTGGGACTGATTGGTGAGCGGGGCCGTGAAGTGCGCGAATTCATCGAACACAGTCTGGGGGCGGAAGGTCTGGCTCGCGCGGTGGTCATCGCGGCGCCAGCGGATCAATCTCCCCTGATGCGGTTGCGAGCAGCCCAGCTATGCCACCGGATTGCCGAGTATTTCCGTGAGCAGGGGCAGGATGTGCTGCTGCTGATGGATTCACTGACTCGCTATGCCCAGGCGCAGCGGGAAATTGCGTTGGCTATCGGTGAACCCCCCGCGACCCGGGGTTATCCGCCCTCGGTATTCAGCATGCTGACCCAGCTGGTGGAGCGAGCCGGTAACGGCACACATCCGGATGGCAGTCTGAGTGCGTTCTACACAGTGCTGGCGGAAGGGGATGACCAGCAGGATCCGGTGGTCGATGCGGCGCGCGCCATTCTCGATGGTCATATCGTGCTGACCCGCCGTCTTGCGGAAGAGGGCCACTATCCCGCCATCGATATCGGTGCCTCGGTCAGTCGGGTTATGCCGCAAGTCGTACCTGCCGAATGGCAAAAGCTGGCGGTCACCTTGCGCCAGCTGTGGGGACGCTATCAGCAAGTGCGTGAGCTGCTGCCACTGGGTGGTTATCAACCCGGGGCCGATCCGCAGATGGATGAAGCTGTTCAGCGTTATCCGGGGATTGCGGCATTTCTGCAGCAAGGCTTGCATGAAGAGATGGCCTTTGAACAGGTGATGGTTGGTCTCAAGCAGGTGCTGGGGCAGGGATAAGGATTCGTTATGCTGAAGTCTTATCTGGGGTTGCAACAGGAAGAGCTGGAAAATCTTGGCGCCGAGCGTCAGCGTTTGCGGGAGCTGGCGTTGCGGGAAGAGCTGCGAGCACACAAATTGCAGGAAGTGATCTCCTCGCTGCGACCCGGTTCCGACAAGTTTCACCCTTTGCTATGGCAAAACAAGCAACAGATGGATGGCCAGTTGCGCCGTTTGCTCTCCCATCAGGTGCAGCAATCTGCGCTGGCCAGACTGGATCTGGAGCGCCACGAAGGGGAACTTGTCCGGCAGTTCGGGCGGGTCAAGGGGCTGGAGCTATTGCTGGCACGACGTGATGATGTTGCTCGCCAGCAGCAGGAGAGGCGGGATCAACTGCAGCTGGATGAGCTGGCGAGTTTGCGTCACCTGACCCGCCAAGAGTAAGGGAGTAAGGCGCAAGGTTAATCCGTAATGCTGTCCGGGTCGCGATAACCTGACTCTTGTCCCAACAGCGAATGAATCGTCTCCATCTGGCCTGCCAGCAGGCGGCCATTGAGATCATTCTGGCGCAGACACTGGTGCAGCAGCTGTTCAAGCTGTTGCCATTGATTGGTTACCGTGGTGCGCAGGGGAAGTGGCAGCTTGGCTATCAGGGTGGCCATCCCCTTCTCATCGGGTTTGAGGCCCAATGTCTGCAGCTGCTGGCAGCGTAACTTTGCCTGTTGTGTCACTTTGGCCATCAGCGCGGTCTGCTGCTCGTTATGGACTTGCAGGCCATCGACATCATGGCTTGCCAGCAGTGCATGTTGGCGCAGCAACAGGGCGGTGAGTTCGGTATAGTGGCTGTAATCCTGCTGGATCCCGAGGATCAATGCCTTGACGGTGGCCTTGGTATCCACGCTCATCGGCGATGCATATCCAGAATGGCCTGACCCAGCGCATCCAGATCGATTTCCAGCTTGCCTTCACTGATGGCTTTGCGGATCTCGTTGACCTTGTCCATGTCGACGTCGGATGTGGTGGCCAGCTGGCTGCGGGCGTTGGCTACTGACTGCGCTGTGCTGCTGATCCGGGTTTCGGATGACTGTGCGGATCTGGTTTCCGGCTTGGTCGTGACATCCGGTTTGCGGCCAGGCTGGTTTTGAATATAGAGCGAGTCAGTACGGGTAATTTTCATAACATAAATTCCTGATGGTCTGTCTATGACAAGCGACCCAAGGCTTGTCGAACTTGAATCAAATTGCGATCTTGGTTCAAAAACGGGTTTCAACTTCCCCTATATCAGTCACCCATGCCTGTATCTCTTTGCCAGAGCTAAGATTTTTCACTCTGATCCCGTCGCCTATTTCGCCATTATCGAGGGCCTCCCCTCTGGTTGTGGCGGAGAACTCACCTTTCCCTGCGCGGATCAGTACCCCTTCCCCCTGTTTGACCGCCCAACTTTTTTGTAAGTCCAGCTCACCGATGAGCTGTCCGCTTCTCAGATGCCGGTTGCTTTTATGGCCCAGCAGGGAGTGATTGCTCGGGGTAAACCCGCGCTGTATGCGGCTGACATCCAACTCTTTCTCTACCAGATCGCTGGCGCTGATGGCCTGGCCTTTTGCGATATCTCGTGCAGCAACCCAGACCGGCAACAGTAGCGAGACATCTACCCGCCCGCGCACCTGCCAGACGGGATCTGTGCATTCGATGAGATAGGGGCGTCGTCCCCAGGGTTGCCGATACTGGCCACCTGCTTGTAACGAGAGTGAGTGTGAGGGACAGGGAGGAAGGTGCTCGGCGGAAGGAGCAAGCCAGACCTTAAACTCCCCTGAGGCTGCGGGCCATCCCTGTTGGGTGACGTAGTCATCAAGACTCTGGCGGGCATCTTGTTCAAGCAACTGTTCAAGCATGGCGCTTTGCACCTGCGGGGCACCGTGCGCGAATGCGCTCAGCAGTAGCCAGAGGATGCCGCTCCATTTCCACACGGGAAGTCGCACTTCCTCATTTTTCATCTGCTTGCGGCGGATGGTGCATGGTAACCGCTTGAAACTAGGTATCTTCATGGTTGGCATGAGTCTTGATAAGGGTAACCCCGGTCTGAGTGAACGATAAAGGATGAAGCATGAGTATCTCATTTGACAGCGCCCTCGGCGTACACCCTTATGCCCTCGATGTCAGGGCGGAGCGGGCGCGTATTCTGGCGGGAAATCTGGCCAACGTGGATACACCGGGCTATCTGGCTCGGGATGTCGATTATAAGACGATTCTGGGCCGTGTCGCGCAGCAAGTTGCTGCGGGCGAGGAGAGTCAGGCCATCAACCAGGGCACCATGCGTGACGATATGCGTCACCCCCTCTATCGCATTCCTTATCAGGTCTCCATGGATGGCAATACCGCCGAATTGGGGGTTGAGCAGGGCAAATTTGCCAACAACGCCACCGATTTTCAGACCAGTCTCACTTTCCTCAATATGAAGATTACCGGGATCGCCAAGGCGATCGAGGGCCGTTAACCATGTCGTTCAACAAGATTTATGACATCGCTGGCAGTGCCATGCGCGCCCAGACCGTGCGGCTGGATACCGTTGCCTCCAACCTGGCCAACGTGGATAGCGCGGCCGCCAGTGAAGACGCCGCGTTTCGTGCCATCAAGCCGGTTTTTTCCACTCTCTATCAGAAGATTCAGGATGCCGATGGCCTCGGGGCTGCGTCGGTGCAAGTGGCGGGTATCGTACAGTCCGACCGTCAGGTAGAGAAACGGCTGGAGCCGACCAACCCGATGGCCGATCAGGATGGTTTTGTCTACTACTCCAACGTCAATGTGGTGGAAGAGATGGCCGACATGATGAGCGCCTCTCGCGGTTTTGAAACCTCGGTGGAGGTGATCAACCGGATCAACAGTATGCAGCAAGGTTTGTTGCGTCTTGGTCAGGGAGCCTAAGCCATGAGTCTGCCACAGATAAGCAGTCTGGATACGGCGCGTGGTACAGGTCAGGCTGTTGCTGACCCCAAGATCGCCAGCAATGGCGCCGGTGCTGCTCAGGAAACGCAAGCCAATCAGAATAGCGGGATGCAACTGCGTAACGAATTCCTGCAGATGATGGTGGCGCAGATCCAGAACCAGGATCCCACCAACCCACTTGATGGAGCCCAGTATGTTGCCCAGCTGGCCCAGTTCAGCATGGTAGAGGGCGTCGAAGGACTGAAGAAGCTTCAGCTACAGAGCAACACCAAGATGGATACCCAGCAGGTGTTGCAGAGTACCGCTTTGGTCGACAAAGAGGTCATGGTGCCGAGCAAAACCCTTAAACAACAGCAAGAGCACAAGATCCGCGGTCAAATCGAGCTGCAAGGTGCGGTGGAGCAAGTGGATCTCAAAGTGTATGACCAGCACGGCGTGCTGGTGGCCAGCAAGAGTTGGGGTGAGAGCAAGGCGGGCGGGCTGGATTATGAACTGCCCCCCCTTCCTGCCGGAGAGTACCGCTTTGAGGTCAAGGCCTCGGCGGGCAAGACCCTGGTGGCGACCAAAAATTATGTGGCGAGCAAGGTGGAACGTGTTGCCTTGCCCGGTACGGGAGAAATCATGCTGCAGGTTGCCGGTGTAGGCGATGTCCCGCTGTTCAGTGCAATCCAGTTCGGCAAATCAGCGTAATTAGAGAGGAGCGACACAGTGTCTTTCAGTATCGGATTGAGCGGCCTGCGCGCCGTAAACCAGGAATTGAGCGTTATCAGTAACAACGTTGCTAACGCCAGTACCGCAGGCTTCAAATCCAGCCGTGCCGAGTTTGCTGCCATCTATGGTGGTGGTCAGGCTGGTGGTGTCGAGATGAACAACGTCTCACAGAACTTCGATCGCAACGGCGATGTGATGCGCACCGGGCGAGGGTTGGATCTGGCCATTTCTGGCAGTGGCTTTTTTGTGCTGAAAGATGGCAGCGGACAAACCTCCTACACCAGAGCGGGCATGTTCCAGCGTGATAGCGGTAACTACCTGACCACGGCGAGTGGTACCCGTCTGCAGGGTTATACCACTGATGACGCGGGCAAACTGCAATCTGGTGTGGTTGGGGATATTCAGGTCAAGGCGGGCAGCCTGCCAGCCAAGCCATCCAACAAACTGGAGTTTGTGGCGAATCTCAAAGCGGATGCCAGCAAAATTGATCAGACGGTAGCTGCTAATAAGTTCGACCCGACAAAGTCAGAGACCTTTAACTATTCCCAATCCAGCAAGGTTTATGACTCTCTGGGCATAGAACATACCTTGACCCAGTATTTTGTTAAAACTGGCGACAATACTTGGGAGCGATACAGTACCTTTGATGGCAAAGTGATTGATGCGGCTGGCGCGGAGCAACCGCCAGCGTCTCCAGTGGCTTATACCTCCATTGACACTCTTACGTTCAGTGGAAATGGTACCCTTGCAACCTTCAAGACCCCATTACTAACCATCAAGGCGCCAGGGGCTATGGATATCGCTCTCACCATCGACATCAGCAAGATGAGCCAGTATGCCTCTGACTTCAACGCGACTCGCAACCAGTCCAATGGTTATACCGCAGGCGATTTGACCGGTGTACGGGTTGATGCCGATGGCGGTGTCTATGCCACCTTTACCAACGGTCAGAGCCTGTTGCAGGGCCAGGTCGTGATGGCGAACTTCACCAACCCCAATGGTCTGCTGCAGACCAACAACACCACCTGGCAACAGTCGTTCAGTTCCGGCCAGCCGGTACTGGGGGCGCCGGGAACCGGCACCTTGGGCAAGCTGACCGCCGGGGCTTATGAGAGCTCCAACGTTGATCTGACCGGTGAACTGGTTAGCCTGATGACGTCCCAGCGTAACTATCAGGCCAACGCCAAGACCATCAGTTCCGCTGACAAGATGACCCAGGTTCTGTTCAACTCCTTCTAAGGGTAACCCGTGGAAAAGCTTATCTACACCGCCATGTCCGGGGCGCAACATACCCTGATGGCCCAGCAAATCCGGGCCAATAACCTGGCCAACGTCAATACCGCCGGTTTTCGGGCTGACTTTGAGCGGGTTTCTGCTTATGCCCTGACGGGCGATGGTTACCAGAGCCGGGTAATGGCCCGAGAAGAGATGGCAGGTACCAACTTCAAGGCTGGCCCTCTGATGCAGACGGGGCGCAAGCTGGATGTGGCGATTCGTGGCGAGGGTTTTCTGGCGGTGCAGACGCCTGATGGCAAAGAGGCCTATACCCGTGCTGGTAACCTGGAGGCCGATGCCGACGGGCTGTTGACCCTCAATGGTCGGCCGGTGCTGGGGGAGGGTGGCGAGCTGGTGCTGCCCGCTTATCGTGACATCAGTTTCGGCAAGGATGGCACCCTGAGCATCACCCCTCCGGGTGGTGGCGCCCGACTTGATGTAGGCCGCCTGAAGCTGGTCAATCCTGATCCGGCTGAGCTGGTAAAAGGCCACGATGGTCTGTTCCGGATGCGCCAGGGGGGGGATGCCGAAAGCAGCGAGCAGGTGGTGATGGCATCCGGCTTTTTGGAAGGGGCCAACGTCAATGCCGTGGATGAGCTGGTCAGCAGTATGTCATTGACCCGCAATTTCGAACTGCAGGTCAAGTTGATGAAAGCGGCGGATGATCAGGCTCGACAAGGGGCCAAATTGATTTCCGGTCAGGGTTGATATTGACGGCATCGGGCAGATATCCGATGCCTTGCCACATCCCTGTGGATGAGGCTTGATGAACAAGGTGAAATAACAATGCACGCAGCATTATGGGTCAGTAAAACGGGTCTATCGGCACAAGATGCCAAGATGTCCAGCATCTCCAACAATCTGGCTAACGTGAACACGGTCGGCTTCAAGCGCGATCGAGTTGCTTTTGAAGATCTCTTCTATCAGGTGCAGCGCCAGCCGGGTGCCCAGCAAGATCAGCAGAATCTGGCGCCTATCGGTATTCAGATGGGTAATGGTGTGCGGGTAGTCGGTACCCAGAAGGTCTTCACCTCCGGCCAGTTCCAGAACACCAATCAGGAGCTGGATATGGCGGTGGTCGGTGCCGGTTTCTTCGGCGTCGAGCGCCCGGATGGCGAGACGGCCTATACCCGTAATGGTCAATGGCATCGCAATGCCGAGGGGCAACTGGTTAACGCGGATGGTTTGCCCATGGTGCCGCAGATCCAGATCCCCGATAACGCCACCAAGATCTCCATAGGTACCGACGGCACTGTCAGCGCCTCGTTGCCCGGTCAGCAAGAGAACGTCGAGCTGGGCCGCATCACCCTGACCAATTTCGCCAACCCGGCCGGTCTGGAAGCGCTCGGTGGCAACCTCTACCGTGCAACCGGCGCGTCCGGTGAGCCCATTGAAGGTGTACCGGGTGAAGAGGCGATGGGGGCCGTCAAGCAATTCACGCTGGAGAGTTCCAACGTGAACGTGGTTGAGGAGATGGTCGACATGATCACGACCCAGCGGGCTTACGAGATGAATGCCAAGGTGGTCTCTTCCGCCGACCAGATGCTCAAGTTTGTCACTCAGGCTCTGTAATGATGAAGTCGATGCTGCGTTATATCTGGTTGGTATTGTTGCTGGGCGGCTGTGCCACCTATGAGCTGCAGGCACCCGAGCCGGGTGACGAGAAATGGGCACCATCCCGTCCCAAGGTGACCGCGACTGCGCAGGGCGAAGATGGTGGCCTCTATCGGGGCAACTACATGATGACCCTGTTTCAGGATCGGCGTGCTTACCGTGTTGGTGACATTCTCACCGTGGTGCTGGAAGAGCGTACCCAGTCGAGCAAGAAAGCCAATACCAGCATGAGCAAAAACAGCAGCATGAATGTGCCGGCCCCCTCTATTGGCGGTAAACTGCGCCCCGACTGGGGGGCCGCCCTCAGTGCGGATCGGGATTTTGATGGCGGAGCGACCTCCAGTCAGCAAAATACCCTGGCAGGTTCCATTACCGTGACCGTGGCAGAAGTGATGCCCAACGGAGTGCTGGGGATCCGCGGTGAAAAGTGGATCCGTCTCAATCAGGGGGATGAGTATATCCGCTTGGGCGGCATGGTGCGGGTCGAGGATATTGATCAGAGCAACCGTATCTCGTCCCAGCGCATTGCCGATGCCCGCATCACCTACGCCGGTCGCGGTGCCCTCGCCGACAGTAACCAGATGGGGTGGCTGGGCCGCTTCTTTAGCTCGGCGTTTGCGCCATTTTGAGGAATCACATGAACAGATGGTTTATCGCCCTGCTGTGTCTCTGCTTGCCCTGGGTTAGTCAGGCTGCCGCACCGGCCAAACGAGCCTTGCTGGATATTGCCGATGTGCAGGGGCTGAGAACCAACCAGCTGGTGGGTTATGGTCTGGTGGTCGGTCTCTCCGGGACCGGTGACAAAAGCCAGGTCAAATTTACCGGCCAATCCATGGCCAACATGCTCAAGCAGTTTGGCGTGCAGTTACCGGACGATCTCGATCCCAAGCTCAAGAACGTGGCAGCCGTTTCGGTCCAAGCCACGCTACCAGCCTTGGCTGGCAAGGGGCAGTTGCTCGATGTAACCGTGACTTCCATTGGGGATGCCAAGAGTCTGCGTGGCGGTTCTCTGTTGCTGACCCCCCTGCGTGGTATCGACGGTGAAGTCTATGCCGTGGCGCAGGGCAATTTGGTCGTCGCCGGGGTGAAAGCGGAAGGGCAATCAGGTTCATCGGTC
Source organism: Aeromonas sp. R1-2 (assembly GCF_040908505.1). NCBI lineage: Bacteria > Pseudomonadati > Pseudomonadota > Gammaproteobacteria > Aeromonadales > Aeromonadaceae > Aeromonas > Aeromonas sp. R1-2. Next base: position 73,766 of record NZ_JBFODU010000028.1, read on the forward strand.
ACGATTAACGTGCCGACAGCCGGGATTATCCCAAATGGCGCCACCATCGAGCGAGAGGTGGTCAGCAATTTTGCCGAAAAGCCGGAAGTGACCCTCAATCTACACCAACCCAACTTCAAGACGGCCCGCAATGTGGAGCGTGCCATCAATCATCAGCTGGGGCCGGTTGCCCGCGCGGTGAGTGCCGGGCGGGTTCAGGTTGCTGCTCCCAGGGACGAGAGTCAGCGCATCGCGTTTATGGCACTGTTGGAAGATATAAAGGTGGATCCGGGTCAGGAGCGGCCGAAGGTGGTCTTCAACAGTCGAACCGGTACTGTGGTGATGGGGCAGGGGGTCAAGGTCCACAAGGCTGCCGTCAGTCATGGCAGTCTGACGGTGACCATTGGCGAGAGTCAGACGGTCAGCCAGCCCAACGCCTTCTCCAACGGGCAAACCACCACGACCCCCAACTCCAAGATCCAGGTCGATCGGGAACGTAACAACATGTTTGTCTGGCCGGATGGCACTTCCTTGGAAGTGATCGTCAAGGCTGTCAATTCACTCGGGGCAACCCCCGATGATGTCATGGCCATCTTGCAAGCGCTCAATGAGGCTGGCGCCCTTGAGGGTGAGCTGGTGGTTATCTAAGGATTATCATGACCAGAATTAGCTCGGATCCCGGTTTTTATCAGGATCTCAATGAATTGCAGCAAATCAAAAGCAACCCGGATCAGCGTGCCGCGCTGGATGCTGCAGCCGGTCAGTTTGAAGTCAGTTTTCTGCAAACCGTGCTCAAACATATGCGCTCGGCGACGGATGCCCTGCAGGATGAGGACGACAAGATCATCAAGGGACAATCCCTCTATCGCGATATGTATGACAGCCAGTTGGCGATGAGCATGGTCAAACGTGGTGGCATCGGTCTGCGGGAGCAGATGGTCAACCAGCTGGCTCCGTCATTAAAGAATCCGGACGGGATGGTCGCTTCAGAGCAGCAGACCCTGGCTGCGTTCAGCCAGCCTCTCAACTCGGCAAAAATGAAGAAGGTTGACTGATGTCACTGCTCAATATCGGCGCCAGCGGACTAAATGCAGCCCAGATTGCATTGAACCTGACCGCCCAGAATATCGCGAACGTTAAGACCATCGGGTATAGCCGTCAGGAAGCCATGATGGGCAGTCTGTCCGGTTTCGGGCGGTTGGATAATGGTGCCGGTGTCGAGGTGACAGGTGTACGCAGGGTAACGGATGACTATCTGGTTGCTCAACACTGGCGTAGCCGTTCGGCCACCGGTTCTTCTTATGCCTTTCATCAGTACATCAATACGACAGAGCAGTTGCTGGGCAGTGAGTCGATGAATATCGCAAAAGGGCTCGACAGCTTTTTTGCCTCGCTCAGTGCTGCGCTCGACAGTCCGGAAACCCCGGCACAGCGCAGCCAGATCGTCAGCTCGGCTGGGGCGCTCGCCAACCGCTTTACCCAGCTGGACGAGAGCCTGGTCACCCAGGAAAAACAGATCGACGATCAGTTGAGCAGCACGGTTTCCCAAGTGAACAGCTACCTGTCACAACTGGCCGAATTGAATGTCCAGATTGGCGATCAAGCAGCCAAGGGAGTCAATACCTCAGCGCTGGAAGATAGTCGCGAACAGGTTGTTCGTGAGTTGTCGACCTATATGGAAGTGCGGGTTAATCGTCAGAGTGACGGCGCTTTCGCGATCAGCCTGCCCCAAGGACAGCCGCTGGTGTTGGGGGGAAGCAGCAGTACTCTCGCGCTTGCTGGCGATAAACTCAGCCTCGCTTTCGGTGGTCAGACGTTTGAAGTTCCTAAATTGCACGGTGGTTCGCTGGCGGGGGTGATGGATTATCGCACCACAGTATTGCGGCCGACCAGAGAGGCGCTGAATCAAATTGCAAGCAAACTTGCTGATGAATTCAATGCAAAGCAGAGTGGTGGGGTTGACCTTAATGGGAATGGTGAAGCCGGTAAGCCAACCAGCAAAAAAATGTTTACCTATGACAAGCTAAATCCAGCTGGAACATTACGAGTCGCTGTCGATTTTACCGGAGACGACCTGGCTTTTGCCAAGGCCGGTGGTGGCAAGGGCGATAACCGCAACCTGCAGGACCTGCTGACGATAAAAAATGGCCAATACGATGCCTATAGTGCCCTGCTTGGCAAGATGGCGGTGCAGAGCGGGCAGGCGAAAGCGAGCATGCAGGCCGATGCCAATATGGAAAAACAGATGGCGGCCAAGCTGAGCAGTGTCAGCGGGGTGAATACCGATGAGGAAGGGGTGAAAGTGATGGCTTACACCAAGGCTTATCAGGCCAATGCCAAGGTGATCAGCACCTCGGAACAACTCTTCAATTCCATTCTGAATATGTTCTGAGGAGGGTGACCATGCGCATCAGTACCAACCAGATCCAGCTCAGCATGCTAGACAACTTGCAGCATGGCTTCGGTGAATATGCCCGGCTTGATCGCCAAATCTCCACGCAAAAACGCATTCTTCAGCCCTCTGATGATCCTGTTGGTAGTGTGCAACTGCTGGGCTTGCAGAAAGAGCAGGTGGCAATGGCGCAGTACCAGAAAAATATTGCCAACGCCAAGAGCCAGCTCTCTCAAGGGGAACTGCAGTTTGAAACCATGACCAACATGCTGATGCGGTTGCGGGAGTTGACCCAGACAGCTGCAACAGGCTCTTTGTCGGATGCGGATCGTAAAGCGGTAGCCAGCGAGGTCGCCATTATCAAGGATGGTCTGCTGGATCTGGCCAATGCGCGTAACGAGAGTGGCTCCAGCCTCTTTACCGGTAGCAAGGTTGATCAGACTGCATTGGTAAAGCAGGCGAGTGGTGACTACAGCTACCAGGGGGACAATCTGGTGCGTGAGGTCAGTATTGCAAACGGCGTCACCGTGGGCTTGAACCAGACTGCTGACCAGCTGTTTCTGAAGCCTGACGATTTTTTCAAACGACTCGATAGCATGGTGACGGCAATTAATGACGCAGCACCTGACGCCGTCGATCAAGCCCGAGCCATGCTCGGCCGCAGCCAGACACTGCAAGATAGTATCAGCCAGGCGGTGAGCACGATTGGTGCCCGGATCAATCTGCTGGATCAGATTGACGAGAGCCATGCCGAGAAAGGTGTCTATAGCAAGGAAGTGAGCAACCAGATAGAGTCGCTGGATTATGTCGAGGCCGCGACCCGACAGGCCCATGTCCTGATGGCATTGCAGGTGCAGCAGCAAGCTTTTGCCAAGGTTAATGGCCTTAGCCTGTTCAACTACATGCCGTAACGAGTGAAGGAGTCATGATGCAGATCCAGCAAACCCGTCTTGGGGGCGTTGCCGAGGCGCAGGCAAAGCCCAAGTTGCAGGGCCGCGCAACTGCACAGGCTCACACTCCGGAAAATCGAAAGCAGAACGAGCGCCACCCCAATATTATCCGGATGGATAGATGGGCCCTGATCGGCGCAGCGCAACAGCGCATTGCCCATGCTCAGGGTGGGGAACAGGCACTCAATCAGGTTTGGGGCGAATTGAAGCGGCTGGAACGCCAGTTAGGTCAGCGTGAGCTGGCCAGCAGTGACGTTGCCAACCGCTTAAAAATGCTGGAAGAGAAAGTCACCCAACCAAGAGGCCCTTTGACTGATGAGCTCAAGCCCAGACTTCTTGCGTCACCTCAGGAGCTGCGCACCCGGTTCAGTGCCGAGCATCTGGATTTATTAAGCGCCAAAAATAGCACTGAGCGACTGGTGTTTTCTTTCCCCCAAAGCAGTAGTGCGGTGGAGGTGACCATCCCCGCCGGAGCACGAGAGGGGGAGGTCGCAACCATACTCGATCGGGCGCTGCGCAAAGAGCATATCCGGGCTCGGCTGAATGAGCTGGGCAAGCTGGAGCTCTCTGTCGCTGACCCCCATCGTCGCAAACTGGATGAGCCGGTACTGATCCGGGGCGAGGGGATTCGTATCCCGGCAGGCAACCCGATCCCGGTGCAGTTCAAGCCCAGGGCCGGAGCGCTTACTCACATGGCCGAAGGGATTGCCAAAGGGGAGATCCGTCAGGAGCGGCAGCGGCTGCAAAAAGTACTTGGCGAGATTGAGCAATCGGTTCGGGAGTTGAAACAGTTTCGCCAGAAGATGGTGCTGCAACTGGATAAGGTCAAGGCTCGCAGTCAGAACCTGAAACAGGAAGAGCTGGCACAGTTGCAATCCTCTCTGGCCGCCCGCCTCTCACAAGGCGGCTATATGGGCACCATGTCCGGTCTGCTGGCGCAGGCCAACGTCACTCGGCAAGGGGTGGTTGCGTTACTCACTTGATAGCGCTGGGCTGTCTCCTCGTAAAAAACCGCACAAGCTGACTTGTGCGGTTTTTTTATCTCTGTGATGCCCTCTTGAGCCAGTGACGACGCTATCTGCTCGCGGGCCCACTGTTTCGCATCCGAACGGGGGGCCAAGAGAAACTGCCGTTCAGCAAAAAAAGATTTAATTTTCACGACGCCGTGGTCGTTCTTCATTGGGGTCAACCCAAACGCTGCCTGTGGCAGCATCTATTTCGAGGAAACGAAAATGAGTCTGTCAATTCATACCAACTTTGCATCCATGGTTACCCAGAACCAACTGACCACCACCAACAAGCTGGCCAGCACTGCCATGCAGCGTCTGGGTACCGGTCTGCGCATCAACTCTGCCGCTGACGATGCCGCTGGTCTGCAAATCGCTACTCGTCTGCAATCCCAGTCCAACAGCCAGAAGATCGGTATGCGCAACGCCCAGGATGCCATCTCCATGATGCAGACTGCCGAAGGTGCAATGGACGAGATGACCAATATCGTTCAGCGTATGAAGGATCTGGCTACCCAGGCTGCCAACGGCACCAGCAGCGAGAAAGATATTGCCGCCATGAACGCCGAATTTGGCGAGCTGACCAAAGAGCTGAAAAATATCGCCAGCAACACCACCTTCGGTGGCGAAAACCTGCTGGATAGCAAAAACGGCAAGTTCGCCAAGGGTGAAGTGACCTTCCAGATCGGTGGCGCTGACGGCGAGCGTCTGACCGTGTCCATCGGTGATACCTTGAAGAAGGTGGTGGGGGGCAGAACACTGACTGCCGCCGAGCAGGGTATTTCAGTCGATGTTACTACCAAGCAGGGGGAGCTTAAAACCGCTACCGACGACTTCAATACAGAAAATAATAAGTTGCCAGCCCTGCAACTGACACTGACCGATGCTGAAAAGGCACTGTTGGATAACACCGATCCAGCCAAAACTGGTGGATTGCAAGCAGCAGTAACAAACGCTAAAAAAGCGCTGGAAGCACAAGAGACGGCGATCGTTCCTAAAAAAACCGCTATGGATGAGGCTACCAAAGCGTTTGATGGCGCGACTGCAAAATTAATGACTGTGGGTGATGGTCTGGATTCCGAGACGCTGAAAACCGGTCTGAAGTCACAAAAGCATGCCCAGGCTGCCATCGGCGAGCTGGAATCCTTTATGCAGGATATCACCAGCGTACGTTCCGCTTTCGGTGCCAATATCAACCGTCTGGAGCACACCGTTAACAACCTCTCCAACATGAAAGAGAACACCGATATCGCCAAGGGCCGTATCATGGATGCCGATTTCGCCACCGAAAGCACCAACATGACCAAGAACCAGATGCTGATGCAAGCTGGCATGTCTGTGCTGGGTCAGGCAAACCAGATGACTGGTATGGTCACCGGTCTGCTGCGTTAATCGCTATAAGGGCCGCTACCTGTGTGGCGGCCTCTTTCCTTTCCCTTGCCGGTTGAAAAGTGCTGGCGAAACAGCGTTTTTCAACAAGCAAGTCTTGCCCTGATACCGAAGGAGTTGATATATGCAGGTCGATCCCGCTTCAGCCGCGATGAATATGGTGACCAATGAGCGCAAGAACATGGACAAGCTGCTCAAGGGGCAGCTAGCCAATGTCAAGGCGCAGCAGAGTTCGCTGTCATCCATTAACTCCAAACTCTCCAGCTTTCAGACTCTGCTGAAAGATTTGAACAAGCCGGCGGCGTTGCAGGCCCAGAAAGCCAGCCTCTCACAAGAGGGGATCATGACGGTCACCAGCAATGGCAAGGCGACCCCGGGGCAATACAACTTTGAGGTCAAGCAACTGGCACAGGCCCATCAGTTCGGGGTGCAACTGGCAGATGAAAAGGCGCTATTGCCAACCACCGGCAAAGTGTCGTTCACCCTTGATGGCAAGGCGTTTGCTATCGACTTGGCGACCTTGCCTGCGGGGGCGACAGCCCAGAGTCTGGTTTCTGCGATAAATGATTCGGCGGATAACCCTGGGGTCAAGGCAAGCCTGATCCGCACGGATGGCAAGGTTAACCTGGTGCTGACCAGCAAAGAGAGCGGAGTAGCCAAGGTGTTTACCCCCACCTATGATGGCGACCCGGCTTCTGCGTTAGGCAAGGCTTTTATCAATGGCAAGGTGATCACACCGGGTCAGGACTCCATCATCAAGATGGGGGTTGGTGACGGTGCGCTGGAGATCAAGTCGCCGACCAACAAAATTGAAAACGTAGTTGAAGGGCTGACGCTGGATCTCACCAAGGTGCAAAAGCCAACCGATGGCCCGATGCAGGTGACAGTGGCTTATGACAATGAAGCCGTCACCGGCTCATTGAAGAAATTTGTTGATAGTTACAATGAGTTGCTGGATCTGTTGAACAAAGAGACATCCACCGATATCAAGGCGAAAGGCGTACTGGCTTCTGATGCCACGGTGCGAGGTTTGAAAGGTGCGCTGGCCAACGCGGTTCGCAATCTTCCTGCTGGCATGACCCTGACTCAGCTTGGTATCAAAACTGAGAAGTCGGGCAAGCTGGTGTTTAGTGACTCTGATTTCAAAAAGTCGCTCGAGAAGGACCCTGAACTGCTGGGCAAGGCGCTGATGGGGGATGACGGTTTGCTCAAGCGGATGAGCAAGGTGCTCGACCCTTTCTCCAAGAGCAACGGGGTGATGGCCACTCGCAAGAGCACATTGGAAGCCAATCAAAAGCGACTTGATGATAAAATGGAGTCGCTGGATAAACGGATGGAGTCTGTTTACAAGCGTTACCTCAATCAATTCACCACCATGAACCAGATGATGCAGACCATGGGAGCACTTTAAGCTTTTTCCCTGGATGAACTGGTTTTGAACCTGCAATAGCGAGTGACCCATGTTTGAATCCGAAGATGGCTACGACGCCTATCGATTTGCTGCCACAGAAGCCAAGGCGGCCAGTGCCGATCCATATCAGCTGGTGCTGATGTTGATGGATGGCTTACTTGACGAGATTGCCAGAGCCGAAGGGCATATCTTGGCGAAACAGTTTGAGCGCAAAGGGTTGGCCATCAACAAGTGTCTGCAGATCCTGGGTGGGCTGGACAGTGCACTTGATATGAATAAGGGGGGCGAACTGGCGGTCAATCTGCATCGTCTTTATGACTACTGCGGTCAGAAATTGTTCGAAATCAGCGTTTCCAACAATGTTGAGGGATTTGCCGAAGTGCGCAAAATCCTGCAAGAGCTGAAAGAGGGTTGGGAAGCAATGGCGCGTCATCCTCGGTAATACGGAAGTAGTACTTCCTTCCTCTCTGTTCTTCCTCACGCCCAACATATTGAAATTTCTTGGTTCTCGGTCTGGCCCACTCCTTGCTTGTGGGCTGGTTCATCTTCTTTTTGGGGCTCGTCATGTCAGGTATTGCGCCCGTGTTACGTGAGACCGAACTGCAGACGCGCCAGCGCCAGTTATTGGGGTTGGGTACGCTATTGCTGCAACAAGCGCAAGCTGGCCAGTGGGAAGCTGTCAGGCTAACCGATGGACGCTTCGCGCAATTTGTCTCTCAAGTTAGCCGGAATCCCCAACTCTGGGCTGCGTTGCAACCAGCAAGAGATAAAGCCCGGGTGTTGTATCGACAAGCATTGCAGCTTTGCGAGCAGGAGACCTTGATTCGTAAACAGGAGTGGCAGCAGCTTTCTTCGATTCGTGAAGGCTTGACTGCTTACGGTGAGACAGAGCAATGGGATTGATTCAATTTAGCGGTTTTGATGCGGTGAATTCGCCGGATGTCACGGCCTTGAACCGTTTGTCCGGCCAAGCCGGCAGTGAAGGGGAGTTATATCAACCGCTGGATGAGGTGGTTGATCCTCTGCTTGCGTTGCCCTTGCCCGAGTTGGTTGCCAGTGATGTTCCGGTAGACGAAGCAGAGAGCGAACAATCAGGAGCGGAAGGCGACCCGGTTGAACAGCTGCAAGCGTTTACCAATGTGCCTCCTCTCTTTGTCAGAGTAAGTGATGCCGATCTTGATGGTTTTCGTGTAAGCCGTACTTTTTCCCGAGCTGAAGGTAGCACTGGTGGGCAGCAGGTGGTGGTGGATAACAAATTGCCGCCCTCTCTTCGTGCCTTGATGGGGAGTGCGACCACGCTGCCCGAGCAAGAGGTGATGCCGCGTCGTGAGACGGTTTCTGCCGCTGCGGAACAGGCGCTCTCTACCTTGCTTGCCAAATCAAATGGGCAAACCGGTGTATTGCCCGGCCGCTTCACCTTGCCGGTTATGGCTGCCGGTTTCGATGCTGGAAATGTGCCTGATACCGCAGCGGTAGAAAACAGGCTGCCAGATGCTCGCCAGCTGGCAGTTGGCCAACTCGCTGCGACGCCGTTGCGACCTGCCGACTATCAGTGGGCACCTGTCCGGTTGTCAGACAACCAGAGCCAGTGGGGGCAACAGTTGGTTAGCCTGCTTCAGGACAAGGTTGAGCTGCAAGTCAATCAACAGGTGAAACAGGCCCACATCCGGCTGGATCCGCCAGAGCTCGGGCGATTGGAGTTGACCGTCAAGCTCGATGGTGACCGGCTCAATGTCCAGTTGAATGTGACTAACCCGGCGGTGCGCGATGCAATGATCCAGTCGATGGAGCGCTTGCGCATGAGCCTGGCTCCCCATCATGCCGGCGGCGTTGAGGTCAATGTGGGGCAAGGCGGCGAGCAGGGGCAGCAGGATCGGTGGCAACAGGAGAAGATCCTGGCTGGCCGCCGTCAGTGGTTGGATGAACCAGAGTCCCAATGGGGGACGATGCACGACTGGCTCAATACTCTGGTCTGATTTTTAACACGTAATAACGAGAGTGGTTTTACATTATGCGGCGTGTCATGAAGTGGTTGATGGTTGTCGTCATTGCCCTGTGTCTGCTGGTTTTGCTGGCATATGGTGCCTGGTTGAAACGCGATGTAATTGAAGTCTGGCTCGGATTGGCAGAGCCAAAGCCAGAGCTGAGCAGCACTCCGCTGTTCAAGCCGATGGAGCGCTTCGTTATCAGTCTGGAAGGGGGCGAACAGTCCCATTATCTGGTGCTGGAGCTGGCACTGGTGACCTACAACCCGGAGCAGGTTGCCAAGCTGGATGAGCTGACTCCACTGATCCGCAATGCCATGGTGCAGTATTTCAGCCACCGCTCCCATGATGACGTAAAGGTCGAGCTGCAGAATATTTCCAAGCTGCAGGTCTCTTTGCGCGACAAGCTGGTCACTACGGTGCAGGGATATGGCTACAAGCCCTATCTGGACGAAGTGCTGATCACCAAGGTACTGGTACAGTAATTACCATATGACTGATTCTGCTTGGGATTCTCAACAAGAGTTTGCGGATACGCCAACAATTCCCCGTACTGGTGAACAGGCCATTCTGACTCGCTATCTGCCTCTGGTTAAGAGGGCTGCTTGTCACCTGCGTAGCCAGGTCAGTGCCTGTTTTGATCAGGAGGATATGGAACAGGTAGGGATGATGGGATTGCTGGAGGCGTGGCGTCGTTATGGTAGTGAACCTGATGCCCAGTTTGAAAGTTACGCCTTCAAACGGATTCGTGGTGCCATGCTCGATGAGCTGCGGCGTCTGGACTGGCGGCCTCGCCAGTTGCGACAGCAGGTACACGGCCATAATCAGGTGCAGCGTGAACTGCACAATCGTTTGGGGCGCCCCCCCTCAGAGCAAGAACTTGCTGCTGCGCTCGACTGTTCGGTGGATGAGGTGCGTCAGTTGTCCTACGCCAGCCAGGCTGAAGCGCTACAGAGTCTGGAAGAGTGGCTGGAGAATGGTGGCAAGGCGCCAACAACCGAGTCTGATGATGTCGATATGGCGATGACAATCAGCAAGGTGTTGGCCACTCTGGATAAACGCGAGCAGCTATTGCTTGCCCTCTATTACCAGCAAGAGCTCAATATGAAAGAGATCGCGCTGGTGCTTGGATTAACCGAATCCCGGGTTTGTCAGCTGCACAAGCAGTGCGTGCTTCAGCTAAAGCAGCGATTGGTCGACTCCATATAGTAGTGCTTCACCTTTACTGGTGACCCTTCTTGTATCGTGCGGGAACATTCATGCAAAAACAGATTGGCATCGGCGTCATTTTAGTATGCGTGCTGGGTGGCTTCATGATGGCCGGGGGGAACCTCGTCGCCTTGTGGCAGCCAGCCGAGCTCATCATTATCATCGGCGCAGCGGTAGGCTCCATGTTTCTGGGCAACTCGAAAGAGGTGATGCACGAAATGTGGCGGCAGATCAAAATGTGCTTCAAGCCTCCTAATAACGAAGAGAGCGAGGTCTATCGTGAGCTGTTGACTCTGATGCATCAACTGCTGGAGGAGACTCGCAACAAAGGGATGAAGGCGCTCGACGAGCATATTGAAAATCCCCAGCAGAGCTCGGTTTTCTTGATGTACCCCCAGATTTCGGAAGATCCCCAACTGCTAGGTTTCATAATCGATAACCTGCGTCTGCTCGGGATGGGCAAGATCACACCCCATGAACTGGATACCGTGCTGGAGCAGGAGATCATGGCCATTGAAGAGGACATGCTCAAGCCTGCCCATGCTTTGCACAAGACCGGCGAGGCCTGCCCGGGCTTCGGCATTCTTGCTGCGGTGATGGGGATCATCATCACCATGCAGCAATTGGACGGCCCCCTGAGTAACATTGGCGTTCATGTAGCTGCCGCTCTGGTGGGAACCTTTATCGGGATTTTTCTCTGTTACTGCTTGCTGGAGCCGGTCAGTAACGCAATGGAAGAGATGGTCAGGCGTCGTATTAGCCTGTTGATGTGTATCAAGTCGATCCTGATTGCCCAGTTGCGTGGCAAGACACCGCTGCTGGCCGTCGATTCAGGTCGCAAGATCCTGGAGCCTGAAGTCAAACCAAGCTTCCTTGAACTGGAAGATTGGGTGAACAACAGGGCAATGTAATGCGCAATCACGAGCAGATTATCGTCAAGCGCCAGCAGCGACGTAATAGTGCCCCTAAAGGAGGGGGTGCCTGGAAGGTGGCATTTGCCGACTTCACGTTAGCTATGATGGCTTTCTTTATGGTGCTCTGGATCCTAGCGGTATCTAACCAGGAGGAGCGGGAAATTGTTGCCAGCCGTCTGCGGGACTACAGCATCATGGACAGTGAGTCCAACCCGTTTGACATACGCAATAGCCCCTATCCTGTCGATTTGGGGGGGAATCCCTCGGTGATCGATGAGCTGAACCCTAAGTTCGATCAGCAGGGGCAGCTGATGCCCAGGCATATGGATCGCCGTCAGAGCATTTTTTCAGATGGGCCTAACGGCGGGTACGAAAATCTGCTGGTTGGAAAGCTCGAAGGTGAAGGCCAGATGCAGCAATTAGCTGGATTCATCAATGATCTGGCTGAACAAATGCAAGCTAACAATAACCTCGAGATTCAGATTGTTCCCCAAGGATTGCGGATCTTGATCCGCGATGACGCTGATCGGGAAATGTATAGCCGTGGCAGTGCCCGTATCACTCCATTTTTTCGTCACCTGTTGATGGCATTGGCCCCCATTTTCCAGCGTATCGAGAATCGGGTCATGATTTCTGGCCATACCGACAGTACACCGTTTGCGGGTGACAACTACACCAACTGGGAACTCTCGTCAGACCGCGCCATGATGGCAAGGCGGGTATTGCTAGCGGGCGGCATGCCGTCTGATCGGGTCGCGCAGGTGGTCTCTATGGCTGATACCATGCTGGAAGATACCCGGAATCCGCAAAGCAGCCGTAATCGGCGCATTGAATTGCTGGTTATGACAACTCAGGCAGAAACCAATCTGGAGCAACTTTTCAGCTCCCAAACGCAAGCGGCAACCACCCATGCCAAGGAGATGATTTCCCATGGACGACCCTGAGATCGAGTTTCCGCTGCATACCTCGCACAATGATCCACGCCGAAAGGTGCCGCGCTGGTATCTGCACGATGGAACAACGCCTTTCGAGTCACAGAGTTGCGGGATTGCGGCCAGATTGCTGATTTCCGGATTGCTGTTTGACAAGAGCATCGGCCGCGCAGTGATAAAAGATATTGGCCCGGGCGGGGTCGGTTTCCTTGCTCCGGCCCGATTTGAATTACCCGAAACGGTGACGCTCTCCCTGTTGCCGCGAATTGCGCTGGATTGCAACATCACTCATCGTCGCGCTATTGGTCGGCAGCTCTGCTTTTACGGGGCTCGCTGGTCATATCCTGAAGAGGTTGATTTGGCTCCGGTACTGAGCCATTGGCGCCACTGTTTCATGGTGCCGCAATTAGCGGCCGCTTCTGCTGAATCCCAAGAGGATCAGGCAAGCGTTCCAGTCTGATCTCGCCTCGACTCATATCAAGCCCCCTGGCAGCTTTCAGCAACAGGGGATCATGCAGACTGTCCAGTGAGACTGCTTTGACAATGGCGGTCGCCCCTTTCTTCTGGTTGGCGGTGGGGGCTTTGCCCTTGCTGTAGACGATAGGGCAATGGGTTATCCCTTGCGCGACAGGGAGTTGCCAGGCCGGATTCCAGCGGCTGGCTTCATTCATTGATACGCCTTTTGCCTGAGCCCACGCGGGCAGTGAGCAGCCGTTCGGATGACGGAATATTTGCAAGTCATTGCCGCTGTGCCATGGCGGAAGTTGAAACTGATAGCTGTCAGCCATATCAAGCAGTCTTGCCAGCGCAACAAAGCGCGCGACATAAAAGCGTGTTTCAGTCGGAAGATCCAGTTCCCATATATTACGTGTCCCCGCTTTTAAAACCGCATTGAGTACCCGCCCTTCTCCTGCGTTGTAGGCGGCCAAAGCAAGCAGCCAGTCATTGCCAAAGAAGCGATACAGCCATGCCAGATAGGAAAGGGCAGCCTCTGTCGCCAATGGCAGTGAATAGCGCCCATCAAATTCGCTGGTGATGGGAATGGCAAATCGGGTGGCGGTATCTGGCATCAGCTGCCAAAGGCCTGCGGCGCCAGCAGAAGAGACCACATCCAATCGGTAACTGCTTTCCAGTAAAGGAACAAAGGCAAGCAAGGGCGGCAGTTTGCGTTCGTGAACCTGTTCCGCGACCCAGCGAATAACGGGCTGTGTCTCCGCAAGACGTTGTTGAAGATAAGGGCGCTGCTTCAGCAGGAATTGTTGCTGCTGGCTGACCAAGTCGACCCCTTTTCCCTGGATCGGGATTGGGAAACCAGCTTGCCAGTGATAATTGTGATAAGCATGGCAAGATGTTGATATCATTAACATCCCGCTCATTAGCAAAAAAACGAGCCGGGTCATGGGGCAATTGTTGAGCAAGGATCGCGCAATAATAAAAACATGATATATCTCAACAGTTTTTTGAATTTAAGGTCGTCTGATCATGTGTAATCCAGGACGTAGCAAGCATGATAACACGAGTAAAAAAGAGCCCAAATTCGGGTAAAGCGATTCAGAAGTTTTTGCTGTATCTGATACTCGCCAATTTCATTCTGATGGGCTTGTACATTGGTTACGCTCAAGAGCTGACATTTGCCACCAATATTCTGCTGACATCCCTGCTGATTATTTACAATCTGTTGCTTTGTCAGCTGGTGTCTCTGCGTGCTCGCCGTTCGAAAGATGGTTACATCATCTATCCAGTGATATGTGTCAGTATTTTGCTCTGTGCCGTGGTATTGTTCCGTTTCATCATATCGCCCAGATAGTGACCGCTAACCGACTTGCTGCTTATTAATCACTTTCTGTTTTTTCAGCAATAACTCTTGGAAAATCAACCTACTCAATCCGCAGCATGCAATTGCTGCGTCAATATGTTCCCTCTGTCCCATCTCCTTGCTTGAAAAGCCCCCTGCACGTCCTTAAACTTCAAGGTGGGGAAAAGTGGATCAAAGTGGTTTTTAGAGGGGCAATCTGCCTGCTCACTCACCTTCAGGGACTGCAATTTGTTGCGTGGCGCTCATGCCATCAGCCTGGACAGTAAAGGGCGGCTGGCAATTCCGACCAAATTCCGTGATTGGCTGCGCGACGAAAGCGACGGCCAGCTGGTCTGCACCATCGATATTGCCCATCCCTGTCTGCTGCTTTATCCCCTGAATGAGTGGGAAGAGGTCGAGCGCAAGCTCAAGACGCTTTCCAGCATGAATCCCGCAGAGCGCCGTTTGCAGCGACTGCTGCTGGGACATGCAACCGAATGCGAGCTGGATGGCAATGGCCGTCTGCTGCTCAGTCAGCCACTGCGCAACCATGCGGGGCTGGACAAGAAAATCATGCTGGTGGGCCAGCTCAACAAGTTTGAGCTGTGGGATGAAGCCCGCTGGCAACAACAGGTCAATGACGACATCTTGGGTCTGCCCGGGGACGATTGGGCAAGCTCACCACGACTACAGGATTTCTCTTTATAAATGACCCAAGCCGCTGAACACATCACAGTGCTGCTGCACGAAGCCGTCGAAGGTCTGGCCATCAAGCCGGACGGTGTCTACGTCGACGGTACTTTTGGCCGTGGTGGTCATTCTCGTCTGATCCTGCAGCACCTTGGCCCCAATGGCCGCCTGATCGCCATCGACCGCGATCCCCAGGCTATCGCCGAAGCGGCCAAGATCCAGGATCCCCGTTTCGAAATCGTGCACGGCCCCTTCTCCGGCATCGCCTCCTATCTGGATGAGCGCGGTTTGCTGGGCAAGGTGGATGGCTTCCTGTTGGATCTGGGGGTCTCTTCACCCCAGCTGGATGATGCCGAGCGCGGCTTCAGCTTTATGAAAGATGGTCCGCTCGATATGCGGATGGACCCCACCTCCGGCCAGAGCGCCGCCGAGTGGCTGGCCAAGGCCGATGTGGATGACATCGCCTGGGTGCTGAAGACCTTCGGTGAGGAGCGTTTTGCCAAGAAGATCGCCCGTGCCATCGTGCATGACCGTGTGACCGAGCCTTATGTGCGCACTCGCCAACTGGCGGAGATGATTGCCCGGGTCAATCCGAGCAAGGAGAAGGGCAAGCATGCGGCAACCCGCAGTTTCCAGGCCATTCGCATCTATATCAACAGCGAGCTGGACGAGATCGAAACCGCGCTCAACGGTGCACTGGAAGTGTTGGCACCACACGGCCGCCTGTCAGTGATCAGCTTCCATTCGCTGGAAGACCGGTTGGTGAAGCATTTCATCCGCAAGCACGAGAAGGGGCCGGAAGTGCCTTATGGCATTCCGTTGACCGAGGCCCAGCTGGCTGGCGGTCGCAAATTGAAGTCGGTCGGCAAGGCACTCAAGCCTTCTGATCATGAAGTATCTGAAAACAGCCGGTCACGCAGCTCGGTGTTGCGGGTTGCCGAACGGCTGGCGGAGTAAGCGATGAGCGAAGTGCGTGTTCATCTGGCCAAGGAGATCGTTGCCGATCTCTGGCGGCACAAGCTGCAGATTTTTCTGTCGGTCGCCGTGCTGGTGACCGCGTTTGCCGTGATCCTGGTGACCAACATGACCCGCGGTCTGACGGCCAAGCAGAACGATCTGATGGCAGAAGAGGATCGCCTCAATATCGAATGGCGCCACCTGCTGCTGGAGCAGGGCACCCTGGCTGAACACTCCCGGGTGGCGAGTCTGGCGATGGACAAGTTGCAGATGGGTCGTCCGCTGGTGACCACCGAGAAGGTAATTACCCAACCATGAAACGCAAGGCTACAGCCAAAGCTGCCAAAGCGAATGTCAAAGCGCCATCGATCTATCCGTGGCGCTTTCGCACGCTTGCGGTGTTTATCGGCATCGCGTTTGTGGGTCTGATCCTGCGTCTGGCCTGGATCCAGGTGATCAATCCGGATCGTCTGCGTCAGGAAGGGGACATGCGTTCCCTGCGTACCACCTCTACCCAAGCGGTGCGCGGCATGATCACCGATCGCAACGGCGAGCAGCTGGCGGTTTCTGTGCCGGTCGAAGCTGTCTGGGCCGATCCCAAGACGGTGCATGAATCTGGTGCCATCAATAATGAGCGAGCCTGGCTGGCTCTCTCCGCCGTGCTCAAGCTCGACATCAATACCCTCAAACACCGCATCGCCAACCCCAGCAAACGCTTCGTCTATCTGCAGCGTCAGGTTACTCCTGCGGTGGCGGAATATATCAAGGGGCTCAAGCTGGGTGGCATCTACCTGCGCCCCGAAGCGCGCCGCTTCTATCCGACCGGCGAGATCAGCGCCCATCTGGTGGGGGTGACCAACATCGATGGCAGCGGTATTGAAGGGATTGAGCGCAGCTACAACGAGTGGCTGACGGCGACACCCGGCGAAATGCGGGTGCGCAAGGATCGGCAGGGGCGCGTCATCGAACGCCTTGGCATCGTCAAAGAGGGCAAGAACGCCAACGATCTGCAGCTCAGTATCGATCAGCGGGTGCAGGCACTGGCCTACCGTGCCCTTAAGCGGGCAACCGACGAGAACAAGGCGACCTCCGGCTCCATGGTGATGCTGGATATCAAGACCGGTGAAGTGCTCGCCATGGTCAACACCCCCTCCTATAACCCGAACAACCGAGGCCAGTATCAGAGCTTCCGGGTACGCAACCGGGTGGTGACTGATACCTACGAGCCAGGTTCGACCGTCAAGCCATTGATTTTGCTCAGTGCCTTGCAGGCAGGTGTCACCAGCTGGAAGGATTTCATTCCCGGTGGTCCGCTCTTTATCGGTGCCAAGCAGATCAAGGACGTCAGTATCCATAAGGCGACCAACCTCTACGATATCCTGCGTTACTCCTCCAACATCGGTATGTCGCGCATTGCGCTGCGGATGCCGGCGCAGGAGATGATCAATACCCTCAGCATGTTCGGTTTCGGCATGGATACCGGTAGCGGCCTGATGGGCGAGAGCAGCGGCATGCTGCCCCAGCGCCGTCGCTGGTCCGATATCGAGCGGGCAACCCTCTCGTTCGGTTATGGTCTGCGAGTCACCCCGCTGCAGCTGGCTTCCGCCTACGCTACCTTGGCCAACAAGGGCAAACGGGTGCCGCTCTCCATCGTCAAGGTGACTACGCCGCCCAAGGGTGAGCAAGTTATTGATCACAACAACGCCGCTGCCATGTTGCAGGCGCTGGAGTATGTGGTCGACAACGCCATTCCAAAAGCCAAGATCCCGGGCTATCGGGTTGGCGGCAAGAGTGGTACCGCCAAGGTCGCCGTCGCCGGTGGCTATGGCAAGGATTACATGGCTTGGTTTGCCGGTTTCGCACCCGCCAGTGATCCCCGTTTCGTCATGGTGGTGGTGATCAACGAGCCAAAAGGCAGCGCCTATTATGGCGGCGCCGTGGCGACCCCACCGTTTGCAGAGGCCATGGGCGGGGTGCTGCAGCTCTTCAATATTCGTCCCGATGCGGTGCCGCCTGCGGTGCCCACCAAACTTGCCCGTACGGAGGCTTCTCTTGTCCCGCGCACTTGATGCATTACTGCGCCCCTTCGGTATCCAGGCGCCGGCGCTCATCCTGACCGATATCCAGCTGGATAGTCGGCGGGTTGGCCCCGGCTCGCTCTTCGTGGCCATTCGTGGTCATCAGGTGGATGGCAGACGGTTTATCGAACAGGCGGTGGCTCAGGGAGCGACCGCTGTTGTGTTTGAGGAGGATGGTGAATTTATCCCACCATCGACTCCGGTTCCCTGTATCGGGATGCGGGATCTGCCCGCTCACCTCTCTGCTCTTGCTGGCTATTTCTACGATCAGCCAGCCCAAAAATTGGATCTGGTCGGGATCACCGGCACCAACGGCAAGAGCACTACCGCTTTGCTGGTCGCCAACTGGCGCACCCTGCTGGGTGGCAAGGCGGGTGTGATGGGCACCATCGGCAACGGCCTGTTTGGCAATTTGATCGAAGCGGAAAATACCACCGGCAGTGCCGTTCAGGTGCAAGCCAATCTGGCTGCGCTGCAAGCGCAGGGGGCGGATCTGGTGGCGATGGAAGTTTCAAGCCACGGTCTGGTACAGCACCGTGTTGCCGCGCTGCCCTTTGCCGCCGCTGTCTTCACCAACTTGAGCCGGGATCACCTCGACTACCACGGCACCATGGAAGCCTATGGCGCCGCCAAGGAGCAGCTGTTGCAGCTGGTCGATGAGTCGAATGCGGTGATCAACCGTGATGACGAGCTGGGTGCCAAGTGGCTCGAAAAATACCCGGCAGCGGTGGCCTTCAGTGTGGATGGCCCGATTGAACACCATTCTGGCCGTCAATTAACGGCGCAGCAGCTCGATTTTCACCAGCAAGGTTTTCGCGCGCAGATTAACTCCAGCTGGGGGAATGGTGTATTATCCGCCCCCTTGCTCGGGCGCTTCAACGTCAGCAATGTGCTGGCCGCGATGGGCGTGATGCTGGTGCTTGGTTACGACTTCAACGAGCTGCTGGCAACTGCCCCGAAATTGCAGCCAGTGACAGGTCGCATGGAGTGCTTTGGCGGTGGTGATACGCCTCTGGCGGTGGTCGATTACGCCCACACCCCGGATGCGCTGGAGAAGGCATTGCAGGCCCTGCGGGTGCACTGCACAGGGCAGCTCTGGTGTCTGGTCGGTTGTGGTGGCGACCGCGATCGCGGCAAGCGCCCCATGATGGCCGCCATGGCCGAGCAGTATGCGGATCGCGTGATCCTGACCGACGACAATCCCCGTACCGAGGAGCCGGCCCGGATCATGGCCGACATGGTGGCGGGTCTTCGCGATCCTGCTGCGGTGCAGGTGGAGCACGACCGGGTCAAGGCGATTGCGCTGGCCATCGGTCAGGCGAGCAAACAGGACATCATCCTGGTGGCCGGTAAGGGTCACGAGGATTATCAGATCATTGGAACCGACAAGCGGCACTACAGCGACCGGGAAACCGTCGTGGCCGCCTTGCACACATTATTGGAGTCATTCAAATGATGACCCTCAGGCTTGCCGAGCTGGCGCAGGTACTCGATGCCCGTCTGATTGGTAACGATGACGAGATCACCGTCGTCAGTACCGATACCCGTACTCTGGGTGCTGGCGCTCTGTTCGTTGCCCTGCGCGGCGAGCGCTTCGATGCCCACGATTTTTGCGAGCAGGCCGTTCAGGCAGGGGCCTCTGCCCTACTGGTCGAGCGTGAGCTGCCGCTGGCCATCCCCCAGCTGGTGGTGACCGACAGTCTGAAGGGGCTGGGCCGTCTCGGCAAACTGGTGCGTGAGCGCATCAATCCGAAAGTGCTGGCCATTACCGGCAGCTGCGGCAAGACCACGGTGAAGGAGATGGCAACCGCCATCTTGCGCAACGAAGGGGAAGTGCTGGCCACCGCTGGCAACTTCAACAACGAGGTGGGCGTGCCGCTCACCCTGCTGCGCCTCGAACCGCAGCACAAGTTTGCGGTGATGGAGCTGGGTGCCAACCATCCGGGCGAGATCGCCTGGACTACCTCGCTGGCCAAACCCGATGCCGCCATCATCAACAACGTGGCGGCGGCCCATCTGGAGGGCTTCGGCTCGCTGGAAGGGGTGTTCCACGCCAAGAGTGAAATCTTTGAGGGCTTGAGCGAGGGTGGCACCGCCATCGTCAATGCCGACAACGAATTCTGGCCGAAGTGGCGGGAACGCGGCATTCAGTGCGCCTTCTCCATCGACGATCAGAGCCAGCCGTTCCATGCTCGCGATGTAGTTCTCAACACTCAGGGTTGTGCCGAGTTCGTGATGGTGACCCCGCAAGGGGAGCTGAGCCTGACTCTGGCGATCCCGGGTCGCCACAACGTGGCCAATGCGTTGGCCGCCGCCGCGGGCTGTCTGGCACTCGGCGCATCCCTCGCCTGTGTCAAGGCGGGGCTGGAGCAGATGGCACCGGTCAAGGGGCGCTTCTGCGTGCAGCGCTGGGGCGGTCTGACCCTGGTGGATGATACCTACAATGCCAGCGTGGAATCCGTGCTGGCGGGCATCGATGCCCTGACCGCCATGGGCGGCTTCAAGGTGCTGGTGTTTGGTGATATGCGGGAACTGGGTGAGGAGTCTGCCGAGCAACACGCCCGGGTTGGCCGTCATGCCCGCGAGCGCGGTCTGGATGCCGTGCTGACAGTGGGGGAAGAGAGTCGCCACACCGCAGATGCCGCGGTTGGCCGACATTTCGATAACAAGGCGTCGTTGTTTGAAGTGCTTGCGCAAATGATAAATACACATCAGGAAATTTCGATTCTGGTCAAGGGGGCACGTGGCTCCCGCATGGAAGATATCGTCGAGATGGTCAAAGACCGTCAGGAGTCAGCCACATGCTAGTCTGGCTGGCCGAACTGCTCACCCCGCACTTCACCTTCTTCAACGTCTTCTCCTACCTGACGTTTCGCGCCATCCTGTCGATCATTACCGGACTGGGGGTTGCCCTCTGGATGGGGCCACGCCTGATCCGTCGCCTGCAGATCCTGAAATTCGGTCAAGTGATCCGCAACGACGGTCCCGAGTCCCACCTCAGCAAGCGGGGTACCCCGACCATGGGTGGCCTTATGATCATTGCTGCGATTTTCACGTCTGTGCTGCTCTGGTGCCGCCTCGACAATCCCTATGTCTGGCTGGTGTTGTTTGTGCTGGGTGCCTATGGCGCCATCGGCTTTGCCGACGACTACCTCAAGGTGGTGCGCAAGAATACCGACGGCCTGATCGCACGCTGGAAGTATTTCTGGCAATCCGCGGTAGCGCTGGCGGTGGCTGTGTTCCTTTATGCGACCGCAACCCATGATGGGCAGACCCAGCTGGTGGTGCCTTTCCTCAAGGATGTGATGCCGCAGCTTGGCCTGATGTTTATCGTGCTGACCTACTTTGTCATTGTCGGTACCTCCAATGCGGTCAACCTGACCGACGGTCTCGACGGCCTGGCCATCATGCCGACCGTGATGGTGGCGGGGGGCTTTGCCCTGATCGCCTGGGCTACCGGTAACGTCAACTTTGCCAACTACCTGCACATTCCCTACGTGCCCTATACCTCCGAGCTGGTGATCGTCTGTACCGCCATTGTCGGGGCGGGTCTGGGTTTCCTCTGGTTCAACACCTATCCGGCGCAGGTCTTCATGGGGGACGTTGGTTCCCTGGCGCTGGGCGGCGCGCTCGGCACCATCGCCGTGCTGGTCCGTCAGGAGTTCCTGCTGGTGATCATGGGCGGCGTCTTCGTGATGGAGACTGTCTCGGTGATCCTGCAGGTGGGTTCATACAAGCTGCGCGGCGTGCGGATCTTCCGCATGGCGCCGATCCATCACCACTACGAGAAGAAGGGCTGGCCGGAGCCGCGCGTCATCGTGCGCTTCTGGATCATCACCCTCGTGCTGGTGCTGCTGGGTCTTGCCACCCTGAAGGTGAGGTAAGGCCATGGTCATCATCATCGGATTGGGCAAAACCGGGCTCTCCTGTGTCGATTACTTCCTCGGCCGTGGCGTGACGCCACTGGTGATGGATACCCGCGCCAACCCGCCCGGCAAGGATCAACTGCCGCCTGAGGTTGAGCTCATTCACGGGCTCGACGAGGTGCTGCTCAAGCAGGCGCACATGATAGTGGCGAGCCCCGGTATCGCACTGGCGACCCCCGAACTGAAAGCCGCTGCCGAGTGTGGCGTGCAGATCGTCGGTGATATCGAGCTGTTTGTGCGCGAGACCCAGACCCCGGTCATCGCTATTACCGGCTCGAACGGCAAGAGCACCGTCACTACCCTGGTGGGCGAGATGATTGCCGAAGCCGGTCTCAATGTCGGTGTGGGCGGCAATATCGGCACGCCTGCGCTGGAGCTGCTCAAGCAGCCGATGGATCTCTGCGTGCTGGAGCTCTCCAGCTTCCAGTTGGAAACTACTCACAGTTTGCGTGCTGCCGCCTCCGTGGTGCTGAACCTCTCCGAAGATCACATGGATCGTTATCAGGGCATGGCCGACTATCGCGCCGCCAAGATGGAGATCCATCAGCACTCCAAACACATTCTGGTCAATCGCGACGATGCCCAGACCCTGCCCGATGTGGGTCAGGTGTGGCAGAGCTTTGGTCTCGATTGCAATGGCTATGGCCGTTGCCTGCTGGATGGCCGCCACTGGTTGACCCTGCACGGCGAACCGCTGTTGGCAGTGGACGAGATGAAGATCGTCGGCGCCCACAATCAGGCCAACGCCCTTGCGGCCATGGCGCTGTGCGATGCGGTCGGCATTCCCCGCACTGCGCAACTCACCGTGCTGCGCCGCTTCGAGGGCTTGCCCCATCGCGCCCGCTTCGTGCGCGAGGTAAACGGGGTGCGCTGGATCAACGACTCCAAGGCCACCAACGTGGGGGCCACGCTGGCTGCCGTTGCCGGTGTGCGCGAGTCGGTCAAGGGGCGCCTGTTGCTGCTGGCCGGTGGTCAGGGTAAGGGGCAGGATTTTGGCCCGATCCAGGCGCTGCTGGGCAACCAGATCGATCACATGTACTGCTTCGGTCAGGATGCCGAGGTGCTGCTGGCACTGGGCGAGCAGACCGAACGGGTGGCCGACCTGGCCGCTGCAGTTGCCAAAGCGGCGGCCGATGCCAAGCCCGGTGACTGGGTGCTGCTGGCGCCGGCCTGTGCCAGCCTCGATCAGTTCAAGTCGTTCGAGGTGCGCGGCGATCGCTTCACCGAGATGGTGTTGGCGCTATGAACGCCCTTCGCGCAGCAGCGGGTCTGTTCCAGCGCTGGTTGTTACCGGCGCGCCCTGCCGGTCTCTACGATCGGCAGCTGGTACTGCTGGCGCTCTCCCTGATGGCGGTCGGGGTGGTCATCGTGGCCTCGGCGTCGATTCCCGAGGGGATTGCGCTGGGGGATGACCCCTTCATGTTTGTGAAGCGTCACGCCCTGTTTCTGGTGATGGCGCTCGGTATCTCCTGGTTTGTGTTGCAGGTGCCGATGGCGCGCTGGCAACAGCACAACGGCCCCATGCTGCTGCTGGCGATCTTGATGCTGGTGCTGGTGCTACTGGTGGGCCGCAACGTCAACGGTGCGGTGCGCTGGTTGCCGCTTGGCCCCTTCAACCTGCAGCCTGCCGAGTTTGGCAAGCTGGCGCTATTTGTCTATCTGGCCGGTTATCTGGTGCGGCGCCAGAGCGAAGTGCGCGAAGCCTGGATCGGCTTCCTGAAACCGCTGGCAGTGTTCGGGGTGCTGGCGGTCTTGCTGCTGTTGCAGCCTGACCTGGGTTCCACCGTGGTGATGTTCGTTACCTCGTTCGGCATGCTGTTTCTGGCCGGTGCCCGACTGGGGCAGTTTTTGACCCTGATCGGCGCGGGCCTCGGCTCGGTGGTGATGCTGATCATCGTCGAGCCCTACCGGATGCGGCGGGTGACCTCCTTTATGGATCCCTGGGCCGATCCATTCGGCAGCGGTTACCAGTTGACCCAGTCGCTGATGGCGTTTGGTCGTGGCAGCTGGTTTGGCGAAGGGCTTGGCAACTCTATCCAGAAGATGGAATACCTGCCGGAAGCGCACACCGACTTCGTGTTTGCGATCCTCGGTGAAGAGCTGGGTTACGTCGGGGTGCTGGGCGCCCTGTTCCTGATTTTTGCGCTGGCGGTCAAGGCGCTCAAGCTGGGGCATCGTGCGCTGGTGGCAGAGCGGCTCTATGACGGTTATCTGGCGATCGGCATCGGCATCTGGTTCAGCTTCCAGACCTTCGTTAACGTCGGCGCGGCCAGTGGCATGATGCCAACCAAGGGCTTGACCCTGCCGCTGGTGAGTTACGGTGGTTCCAGTCTCATCATCATGTCGGTGGCGGTGAGCATGTTGATTCGAATCGATTTTGAGTTGCGTCAGGCGACAGCCCAGGCGCGCGTGCGGGAGGTTTAGTGAGCAAGACTCTGTTGGTGATGGCGGGTGGTACCGGTGGGCATGTGTTCCCCGGTCTGGCCGTGGCCGATCGCCTGAAGGCCCAGGGCTGGACTGTCCACTGGCTCGGCACTGCCGACCGGATGGAGGCGGAGCTGGTGCCCGCCCACGGTTATCCCATCTCCTTCATCGATATTCAGGGGGTGCGTGGCAACGGCATCAAGCGACTGCTGGTGGCGCCCTATCGCATCGTCAAATCGATCCTGCAGGCGCGTCAGGTGCTCAAGACCGTTCGCCCTGATGTGGTGCTCGGCATGGGCGGTTTTGCTTCCGGCCCGGGTGGCGTGGCGGCCTGGTTCTCCGGCATCCCGCTGCTGCTCCATGAGCAGAATGCCGCTGCCGGTATGACCAACAAGTTGCTGGCTCGTATCGCCAGGCGGGTGCTGATGGCATTTCCGGGCGCCTTCGCGCCGAGCCGTCGCACCGCCGTGGTCGGTAATCCGGTGCGTCCCGAAGTGGTCGCTCTGCCGGATCCACAACTGCGCAGCGGGGATGAGCCACTGCATCTGCTGATCGTGGGCGGCAGTCTGGGAGCGCGGGTGCTCAACGAGCAGGTACCTGCTGCGGTGGCAGCATCCGGCGTGCCTATTGAAGTGCGTCACCAGTGTGGCAAGGGCAATGCTGAGGCCGTCTCTGCTGCCTATGCCCAGCACGGCATCAATGCCGAGGTGAGCGAATTTATCAAGGATATGGCCAGCGCCTACGCCTGGGCTGACCTGGTGGTCTGCCGTGCCGGTGCACTGACTGTTTCCGAAGTGGCTGCCGCCGGTGTGGCTGCCATTTTCGTGCCGCTGCCCCATGCGGTGGATGATCACCAGACTCGTAACGCCCTGACACTGGTCGACGGCGGTGCGGCCGAGTTTCTGCCCCAGTCCGAGCTGAATACCGCATCGCTGGCGGCGCGCCTGACCTGGCTGGCTGGTCGCCGGGAGACCCTGTTTAACATGGCGAAAGCGGCTCGTCGCGTTGCCATCACAGATGCGGCCGAGCGGGTTGCAGATGAGTGCAAACAGCTCGCAACCGGGCAGCGTGGTAAAGATTGATGAGCAAGGTTGCAGCGGTGACACCGTGCAGCCTTGTACCTGTATGTATTGATGCCGCCGTGCAGCCGCGCTTTGACGGCACACGGCCTGCGGCAGACTAAAGAGACGATTATGACCAAGGTTGAACTGGCAAAACTGCGTACTGTGATCCCCGAAATGCGCCGCGTGCGTCGCATCCACTTTATCGGCATCGGTGGTGCCGGTATGGGCGGGATCGCCGAAGTGCTTGCCAACGAAGGGTATCAGGTAACGGGTTCTGATCTGGCTCGCAACGCCGTGACCGAGCGGTTGGCCGGACTGGGCGCCCACATCTTCGTCGGCCACAGTGCCGAACACGTTGAGGGTGCCAGCGTGGTGGTGGTCTCTACCGCCATCAAGCAGGACAACCCGGAGCTGCTGGCTGCCCGCGAACTGCGGATCCCGGTGGTGCGCCGTGCCGAGATGCTGGCCGAGCTGATGCGTTTCCGCCACGGTATCGCCATCGCCGGTACCCACGGCAAGACCACCACCACCAGTCTGGTGGCGAGCATCTATGCCGAAGCCGACCGCGATCCGACCTTCGTCATCGGTGGTCTGCTCAACAGTGCCGGCACCAATGCCCGCCTGGGCAGCAGCCGCTACCTGATTGCCGAAGCGGACGAGAGCGACGCCTCTTTCCTGCATCTGCAGCCGATGGTCTCTATCGTGACCAATATCGAAGCGGATCACATGGATACCTACGGCGGTGACTTCTCCAAGCTGAAGGCCACCTTCATCGAGTTTCTGCACAATCTGCCCTTCTACGGGCTGGCGGTGGTCTGCATCGATGATCCGGTGATCCGTGGCATGTTGCCCGAGATTGCCCGTCCGACCCTGACCTACGGTCTCTCTGATGATGCGGATGTGCAGGTGCTGGATTTTGTCCAGACCACCAACCACAGCTGCTTCCGTGTTCGCCGCAAAGAGGCGGGTGAGCTGCAGGTGACCCTCAATTTGCCGGGTATTCACAACGCATTGAACGCCGCAGCGGCGATAGCTGTCGCGACAGAGGACGGTGTTAGCGATGAGGCCATCATCTCTGCACTGGCCAAATTTGAAGGGGTTGGTCGTCGCTTCCAGCAGTATGGCGAGTTTGAAACCGGTCGCGGCAAGGCGATGCTGGTGGACGATTATGGTCACCACCCGAGCGAAGTGAAGGTCACCATCAACGCCGCCCGTGCCGGTTGGCCCGAGAAGCGTCTGGTGATGGTGTTCCAGCCGCACCGTTATACCCGCACCCGCGACCTCTACGAGGACTTCGCCGATGTGCTTTCCAAGGTAGACGTGCTGGTGATGCTGGAGGTTTATGCTGCCGGTGAGGAGCCGATCCCGGGCGCTGATGGACGGGCACTGTGCCGCTCCATTCGCTCGCGTGGCAACCTGGAACCCATCTTCGTCGCCACGCCAGATGACGTGCCAGCCGTACTGGCCGACCTGATCGTCGAGGGGGATTTGGTGCTGACTCAAGGCGCCGGGAACGTCGGGGCGCTGGCTCGTCGTCTCGGAGAGATGAAATTGAGCATAGATAGCATGAAATCTGGCGCCTGAGGGCCCAATGAGTATTTTGACCGCCAAGCCGGGGCCTATATAATGGCGAACCGGTCTGTCAAAGGCCGGTTTAGCGCGTTACACGGGGATCGATCGGGTGGAGGCAAGGGCACAGGGGCGCACCAAGGGTGGCTTCATCGCAGGGGTAGCATTTTTCCTGCTGGTGATATGGGGCTGCTACCGGACGGCGCTGGATGTTAAAGGTTGGCTGACAGATGCCAACCGGTTGCCCATGAGCGAGCTGTTGCTGCAGGGGCAACACCAGTATTTGCAAACCGAAGAGCTGCGGATGGCCGTGCTGGATGGCGCCGAGCTGCGCAACTTCTTCGAATTGGACGTCAACGAATTGCAGGCAAGGCTCAACGCCCTGCCATGGGTGGCCTCGGTCTCGGTACGAAAGAAGTGGCCGAACAAGATCAAGATCTACCTCACGGAACAAGATGTGGCGGCGCGCTGGAATGGCAACCGCTTCGTCAACACCAAGGGCAAGGTATTCAGTGCCCCGGATCGGGTCAAGACGCCGCTGTTGCAGCTGTCAGGGCCGGATGACCAGGCCGCCCGGGTGTTGAAAGAGAGTCGGCAGTACGAGTCGCAACTGGCTGCCAAGGGATACAAGTTGCTGGGGGTGAATCTGACCCCCCGCCATGCCTGGGAACTGACCCTGGATGGCAATATCAAGCTGTTCCTGGGACGCAATGACATTGCGCTCCGGTTGCAGCGGTTTATCGATGCCTTCCCGGTTATCGAACCCCGTGCGCAAGTCGCCTACGTGGATCTTCGATACGACACCGGAATGGCAGTTGGCTGGAAGAAGAGCGAAGAGAAAGTGCATGACCAACACCGCAGATAGGAATTTGATTGTCGGACTGGATATCGGCACAACCAAGGTGGCGGTTCTGGTCGGGGAAGTATTGCCGGACGGTGAACTGAACGTCATCGGTATGGGCAGTCACGCTTCTCGCGGAATGGAGAAGGGCGGGGTCAATGACCTCGACTCCGTGGTCAAGTCACTGCGCCGCGCGGTGGAAGAGGCCGAGATGATGGCAGATTGCCAGATCAGCTCGGTCTATCTGGGGTTGTCCGGCAAGCATATTGATTGCCGCAACGAGACCGGCATGGTGCCCATTTCCGATGAAGAGGTGACCCAGGAGGATGTGGACAACGTGATCCACACTGCCAAGTCGGTTCGCCTCTCCGATGAGCTGCGTGTGCTGCATGTGCTGCCTCAGGAGTTTGCCATCGATTATCAGGAAGGGATCAAGAATCCGGTCGGCCTCTCCGGTGTGCGGATGGCAGCCAAGGTTCACCTGATCACCTGCCACAACGACATGGCTCGCAACATTGAGAAATGTGTGGAGAAGGTCGGCTTGCGCGTGGATCAACTGATCTTCTCCGCGCTGGCCTCCAGCTATGCGGTGTTGACCGAAGACGAGAAAGAGCTGGGTGTCTGCGTGGTGGACATCGGTGGCGGCACCATGGATATGTCGCTGTTTACCGGCGGTGCCCTGCGCCACACCAAGGTGATCCCGTACGCTGGCAGCACTGTGACCAGCGACATCGCGTACGCCTTCGGCACGCCGCCGCTCGACGCGGAAGCGATCAAGGTGCGCTACGGTTGCGCCCTCGGCCGTCTGGTCAGCAAGGAAGACAATATTGAAGTACCCAGTGTCGGCGGTCGCCCGGCGCGCAGCCTGCAACGGCAGACACTGGCTGAAGTGATTGAGCCCCGTTACACCGAGTTGCTCTCCATGGTGAATGATGAGCTGGTGCGGGTACAAAGCGAGTTGAAAGCGCAGGGGGTCAAGCATCAGCTGGCAGCCGGTGTGGTCTTGACCGGCGGCGCTGCCCAGATTGAAGGCATTGTGGAGTGTGCAGAGCAGATCTTCCAGAGCCAGGTCCGGGTGGGAGAGCCCATGAACATACGTGGTTTGAGTGATTACGTGCAGGCACCGGTGTACTCGACTGCGGTCGGGTTGCTGCAATATGGCCGCACCCATCAAGCCACAGGTAGCAACAAAGAATATGCCGCCAAGGCAAGCGTCGGTGGCCTGGTCAAACGGGTTAGTAACTGGCTGCGTGGCGAGTTCTAAGAATTTTGCTGAGTCAGGCAAATAAAGCGGAGAGACAACATGTTTGAATTTATGGATAGCCACACTGACGAAGCCGTCATTAAAGTGATCGGTGTAGGTGGCGGCGGCGGTAACGCTGTCGAGCACATGGTTCGTCAAAATATTGAGGGTGTTGAGTTCATTACTGTCAACACCGATGCCCAGGCAC
This sequence comes from Aeromonas sp. R1-2, assembly GCF_040908505.1. Lineage (NCBI taxonomy): Bacteria > Pseudomonadati > Pseudomonadota > Gammaproteobacteria > Aeromonadales > Aeromonadaceae > Aeromonas > Aeromonas sp. R1-2. Next base: position 102,729 of record NZ_JBFODU010000028.1, read on the forward strand.
TGCGTAACTCCAGCGCCAACACTACCCTGCAGATCGGCGGTGGCATCACCAAGGGTCTGGGTGCCGGAGCCAATCCGGAAGTGGGTCGTGATGCGGCCATGGAAGATCGCGAAGCACTGCGTGAGCTGCTGACCGGTTCCGACATGGTGTTCATCGCCGCCGGTATGGGTGGTGGTACCGGTACCGGTGCTGCGCCGATCGTGGCCGAAGTGGCGCGCGAGATGGGCATCCTGACCGTTGCTGTGGTGACCAAGCCGTTCTCCTTCGAAGGGAAGAAGCGGATGGGCTTCGCCGCGCACGGTATCGAAGAGCTCTCCAAAAACGTCGACTCCCTGATCACCATCCCCAACGACAAGTTGCTGAAGGTGCTGGGTCGCGGTATCTCCCTGCTGGACGCCTTCAAGGCGGCCAACGATGTACTGCTTGGCGCGGTACAGGGCATTGCCGAGCTGATCACCCGTCCGGGCTTGATCAACGTCGACTTCGCGGACGTACGTACCGTAATGCGCGAAATGGGTACTGCCATGATGGGTACCGGTTCCGCCTCCGGCGATGACCGTGCCGAAGAAGCGGCCGAGAAAGCCATCTCCAGCCCGCTGCTGGAAGATGTGGATCTGGCTGGTGCCCGTGGCATCCTGGTCAACATCACCGCCGGCATGGACATGACCATCGAAGAGTTCGAAACCGTGGGTAACGCGGTCAAGGCCTTCGCTTCCGAGAACGCCACTGTAGTAGTGGGTACCGTAATCGATCCGGAAATGCACGACGAACTGCGTGTGACCGTGGTTGCTACCGGTATCGGTGCCGAGCGCAAGCCGGATATCACTCTGGTTAAGAGCAGCCAGGTGCAAGAGCGCCCGGTGCGTCAGCCGCTGGTTAGCGACATGATGCAAGGCCGCGTGATGGACGAAGCCCCGGCCAAGGTGGTCAACGCCGAGCCGCAAGCTCGTCGTGAACCGGATTACCTGGATATTCCGGCGTTCCTGCGCAAGCAAGCTGACTAAGCCTCTTATGGCTCTCGTTTGTTTGTTGTTCAAGGAATGTGCTAAGATGGCCTGCCAACGACCATCTGGTCCGGATTTTAAGCTGTTTAGGGTACACCCATGATTAGACAAAGAACCTTGAAAACGAGTGTACAGGCGACTGGTGTCGGCCTGCATTCGGGCCGGAAAGTCACCATGACGTTCCGTCCGGCGCCTGTGAACACAGGGATCGTTTACTTGCGTACCGACCTGAATCCTGTGGTGGAGCTGCCAGCCAATGCCGATCAGGTGCGCGATACTGTGCTTTGTACCGCTCTGGTCAACGAAGCCGGTGTCCGTGTCTCTACCATTGAGCACCTCTCTGCCGCGCTGGCCGGGATGGGGATCGACAACCTCTACGTTGAGGTTGACGCACCCGAGATCCCGGTAATGGACGGTAGTGCGCATCCCTTTATCTACCTGCTGCAGGAAGTCGGGATCCGTGAGCAGAATGCTGCCAAGCAGTTTGTGCGGATCAAGAAGAGCATCCGGGTTGAAGACGGCGACAAGTGGGCGGAATTCCACCCCTATCGCAACGGCTTCAAGATGGATCTCGAGATCGATTTCCAGCATCCGGTCTTTGAAGGGCGCAATCAGCGTTGCGTACTGGACTTCTCCGGTGCCTCCTTCGTGAAAGAGATCAGCCGTGCCCGTACCTTCGGGTTCATGCGTGATATCGAGTACCTGCGTTCCCAGAACCTGGCGCTGGGCGGAAGCCTGGAAAACGCCGTGGTACTGGACGACTATCGGGTGCTGAACGAAGACGGTTTGCGTTATGAGGACGAGTTCGTCAAGCACAAGATGCTGGACGCGATCGGTGACCTCTATATGTGTAACCGCAGCATCATCGGTGAGTTCCGTGCCTACAAGACCGGACATGCCCTGAACAACAAGCTGCTGCGTGCCTTGCTGGCCGAGCAGGAGGCTTGGGAACTGGTGACCTTCGAGGGTGAGGGCGACAAAGCGCCTATCGCTTACTACGATAACGGTCTGGTTCTGGCCTGATAGCTGTGCAACGGAACGTCGGTCCTCTCTCCGCACCGACGTTCCGTCATTTGTTTACTCCATCCTTTAATACCGATTATCTCCCGGTTTTATTTCCCGTGCAGGCTCTTGGCCGCACCTGACCGAGCAGACTGATTTCTATGAGCATTACCCTGATCCTCCACGGCAAGCAGCGACGCAAGTTGCACCTGCCCAAACAACGTCTGGCCTGGGTCGGCGGTATTCTCTTCTCCCTGTTGGCCCTTGGTGGTGGTTGGCTCTGGCAGAGCTGGCACCAGAAAATGGAGGCGCTGGAAGTGGCGCTTGCCGTTGCCGAGCAACAGTCCGTTGACCAGAGTGGTGACGAAGCCCGTGAACAGTTGGCAATGCTGGCAGCTCAGGTGGGCACCATGCAGGGTCAGCTTGGCCGTCTCAATGCCCTCGGTGAACGATTGACCGAACAGGCCGATCTCGATCCCGACGAGTTCAATTTCAAAGAGCTGCCCCCCATGGGCGGCCCTTCTTATGATGAAGAGCTGGAAGTGAGCCTCAACGAGCTGCAAGCCTCGATGAAGCACCTCAGCCAGCAGCTCAGCAGCCGTGAAGAGCAGCTGTCGGTACTTGAATCTTTCATCATGAATCACCATATCACCGATGCCGGTTTTATTTCCGGCACGCCAGTCAAACAGGAGCGAGTTTGGGTCTCGTCCGGGTTTGGTGGACGGGTCGATCCGTTCAACGGGCGTGCCAAGATGCACAAAGGGGTCGATTTCCGTGGCAAACCCGGAACCCCGATTCTGGCCACCGGGCCCGGCATTGTCAGCTGGGCGGGCCGTCATCCGGAATTTGGCAATATGGTGGAGATTAATCACGGCAATGGCCTGGTCACCCGCTATGCCCACAACTCCAAGTTGCTGGTCGAGGTGGGCACCCTGGTTGATCAGGGGCAGAAGATTGCCTTGATGGGACGCACCGGTCGCGCGACCGGGGTCCATCTGCATTACGAAGTGTTGAAAGATGGTCGTCAGGTCAACCCCGCACGCTTTCTCAGTGCCAGACGGGGTTAGGTTTTTTTCTTCAGGTTCCAGTGACGGAACGCTTTTATAACCAGAAATAGTTGGTACCCATGATTAGCACACTGCTTACCAAGATTATCGGCAGCCGGAACGACAGAACGCTCAAGGCTTTGCGCAAAATTGTAAAACAGATCAATGCCATGGAGCCGCAGTTCGAGGCTCTCTCCGATGCCGAGTTGCAGGCCAAAACGGCTGAATATCGTCAGCGTATCGAGCAGGGTGAGACCCTGGAGCAGTTGTTGCCGGAAGCGTTCGCGACCGTGCGTGAAGCCTCCAAGCGGGTGTTTGGCATGCGCCACTTCGACGTGCAGCTGATCGGCGGCATGGTGCTGAACTCCAACCGTATCGCGGAAATGAAGACTGGTGAAGGTAAGACTCTTACTGCGACTCTGCCAGCTTACCTGAACGCACTAAGTGGCCGTGGTGTGCACGTGGTAACGGTGAACGACTATCTGGCCAAGCGTGATGCGGAGGCGAACCGCCCGCTGTTCGCCTTCCTCGGCATGACCGTCGATTGCAACGTGCCTGGTATGGATGCGTCCCAGAAGCGTGACGCCTACGCCGCCGACATCACCTACGGTACCAACAACGAATTCGGTTTTGACTACCTGCGCGACAACATGGCGTTCTCGCCGGAGCAGCGGGTACAGCGTCCGCTCAACTACGCGCTGGTGGATGAGGTGGACTCGGTGCTTATCGATGAAGCCCGTACTCCGCTGATCATCTCCGGCCCAGCTGAAGACAGCTCAGAGCTCTATATCCGCGTCAACAAGCTGATCCCGCTGCTGGTCAAACAGGACAAGGAAGACACCGAAGAGTACACCGGTGACGGTCACTACACGGTGGACGAGAAGAACCGTCAGGCACTGCTGACCGAAAACGGCCAGATCTTCGTGGAAGAGCTGCTCAAGAAAGAGGGGCTGCTGGACGAGAACGACTCCCTGTTCTCCGCCTCCAACATCAGCCTGCTGCACCACGTCAATGCGGGCCTGCGTGCTCACACCCTGTTCGAGCGCAACGTGGACTATATCGTCCAGAAAGACGAGATCGTCATTGTCGACGAGCACACCGGCCGTACCATGCCGGGTCGTCGCTGGTCTGATGGTCTGCATCAGGCCGTTGAAGCGAAGGAAGGAGTGAAGATCCAGAACGAGAACCAGACGCTGGCATCCATCACCTTCCAGAATTACTTCCGTCTCTACAACAAGCTGGCGGGGATGACAGGTACTGCAGATACAGAAGCCTTTGAATTCCAGCAGATTTATGGCCTGGATACCGTGGTTATCCCGACCAACAAGCCGATGGTGCGCAAAGACATGGGCGATCTGGTCTACCTGACCGCCAATGAGAAGTATGCCGCCATCATCGAAGATATCCGTCAGTGCGTGGCCAAGGGCCAGCCTGTATTGGTTGGTACCGTCTCTATCGAGAACTCCGAGCTGCTCTCCGGCATCCTGACCAAGGAGAAGATCCCGCACAAGGTGCTGAACGCCAAGTTCCACGCCATGGAAGCGGAGATCGTCGCCCAGGCCGGTCAGACTGGCGCTGTCACCATCGCCACCAACATGGCCGGTCGTGGTACCGACATCGTGTTGGGCGGCAACTGGCAAGCAGAGATTGCCAAGCTGGAGAACCCGACCAGCGAGCAGATTGCCGAGCTGAAAGCCGCCTGGCAGGTGCGTCACGATGCGGTGCTGGCCGCCGGTGGTCTGCACATTATCGGCACCGAGCGTCACGAATCCCGTCGTATCGACAACCAGCTGCGCGGCCGTTCCGGTCGTCAGGGTGACCCGGGCTCCTCCCGTTTCTACCTCTCTATGGAAGATACCCTGATGCGGATCTTCGCCTCCGATCGCGTGACCGGCATGATGAAGAAGCTGGGCATGGAAGAGGGCGAAGCCATCGAGCACCCGTGGGTCACCAAGGCGATCGAAAACGCTCAGCGCAAGGTGGAAGGCCGCAACTTCGACATCCGCAAGAGCTTGCTGGAGTTTGATGACGTTGCCAACGACCAGCGCAAGGTGGTCTACGAGCAGCGCAACGAGCTGCTGGATACCAACGACATCTCCGAGACCATCCACGTTATCCGTGACGACGTCTACGGCGCGGTGATCGACGAGTACATCCCGCCCCAGTCTCTGGAAGAGATGTGGGACGTGCCGGGTCTGGAAGCGCGCCTGAAGGCGGACTTCGCGCTGGATCTGCCGCTGCAACAGTGGCTGGCGGAAGATGACAAGCTGTATGAAGAGAAGCTGCGCGAGCGCATTCTGGACGAAGCCACCAAGCTCTATGCCCACAAGGAGGAGCTGGTCGGCAAAGAGGTGCTGCGCAACTTCGAGAAAGCGGTGATGCTGCAAACCCTGGATGGTCTGTGGAAAGAGCATCTGGCGGCTATGGATCACCTGCGTCAGGGCATCCATCTGCGCGGTTATGCCCAGAAGAACCCCAAGCAGGAGTACAAGCGCGAATCCTTCGATCTGTTCACCCAGATGCTGGAAACCCTCAAGCGCGACGTGGTCAGCATCCTGAGCCGTGTTCAGGTGCAGGAGCGCGATGTAGAGGCGATGGAAGAGCAGCAGCGCCAGCAGGCGGAAGCCGCTCCCCGCACCTATACCCACGCCGCCGCTGAGAGCCAGCTGGCCGATGAACAGGCCGCAGGCGAAGAGGGGCACACCACCTTCGTACGTGACGAGCAGAAGGTCGGTCGCAACGATCCCTGCCCGTGCGGCTCCGGCAAGAAGTACAAGCACTGCCACGGTCAGTTGACCTGATCGACGCTATGCCATAACAGGCGGGCCAAGTGCCCGCCTTGTTATTGGTGGCAACAAGCGAACAGAGGTAATTGATGGAACAGAAAAAACGGATCTGGGTGGCGGTTGGCGTCATCGAGAATGAACGGGGCGATATCTTCATCGCCCGACGCTCCTCCGATCGCCATCAGGGGGGTCGCTGGGAGTTTCCCGGTGGCAAGGTGGAGTCGGGTGAGGATCTGCTCACCGCGCTGGATCGGGAGCTGTGGGAAGAGATCGGTATCCGGGTATTGGATTGTGCCCCCTTTATGGAGCTGCAGCACGACTACCCCGAGAAGCAGGTGTTGCTGGATATCTGGAAGGTGACCCGTTTCAGCGGCGAGCCGTTCGGAAAAGAGGGGCAGGAGTGTCTGTGGGTGCCGGTGGCAGAGCTGCATAACTACCACTTCCCCGATGCCAACGGTCCGATTGTCGCGCGGCTTCAAGGCCTGCTGGCTTGAGCCGGTAGTAATCAACAATGTCTAGTCCTGAAATAGGTTTACACATTTTCAACTAACATTTCTCTACTCAGAACCCCCTATGTACCGCATCGGGGGTTCTGTATTTCAACGCA
>NZ_JBFODU010000029.1:0-105523 GCF_040908505.1 Aeromonas sp. R1-2
TGACTCATCAGCGCCAGCTGCTGCTCGAGTTCCTTGATGCGCTGTTCGGGCGTCTGGTTGTCGGGGTCAGGCATGGTGATGCTCCTGCCGGCGCGTACAGAAGCCCCCTGGCTCCAATCTTGCCGACCATGTTTACGCAACCATACCAGAACGGTGGAGCGGCCCTGAATGCCATAACGCACCTGAGCCTGTTTGTAGGTGAGCTCGCCTTTTTCAATCTGCTCGACCAGTGCCAGTTTAAAAGTCAGCGAGTAATCGCGCTGTGTCCGTTTCACACCTTGTCCCATCGGGTTCTCCATTTATTGGGGGGAAAGGTGTAAACCATATTCAGGACGGGACATCCAAACAGCAAAAGCCCGACAACAAGGTCGGGCTTTTTTATCTGCAATGTGGAAATCAGGCTTAGATCGCCAGAAACCCGAGGATCAGGATGGGGCCGAGCAGGCTCAGGATAAAGCCGGAGACAATGGCCACCGGCACCACCTGAATGCCCCCTTATTTCTGTATAACCGGCAGGGTGAAGTCCAGCGCCGTGGCGCCACCGTAACCGATGGCCGCCGAGGGGTGGCGACGCATCAGGACCGGGATGATCAGAATGGCGATAAGCTCGCGCCCCAGATCGTTGATAAAGGCAGCAGAACCGAGCACCGGGCCCAGTTTGTCGGCCACCAGAATGCCGGAGAGCGAATACCAGCCGAAGCTCGAGCTCATCGCCAGACCATGGGCAAAGGGCATGCCCAGCAATTGGGCCGCCAGCAGGCTGCCAAGCCAGCTGCTGAGGATGACGGTGGCGGCGATTTTCATCCCCCAGGGGTTGAGCAGGATCTGGCGCAGCCGCATGCCGGAGTTGCGCATCTGCACCCCGATGAGAAACAGCAGCAGCATCAGGGCCCACTCACTCCACTTGTCGATGGGCAGGGCGCGCAGATCCACCAGTAGACCCAGCAGCACACCGCCGAGCACCACAAAGCAGAGCTGCAGGGATTCCCACAACAGGTGCAGCTTGCCCGGCATCTTTGCATCGCTCGCCTCATGGGTCGGCGGTGTGCGCTTGTCGAGCCACCAGAGGGCCAGCAGGTTGCAGAGCGTGATCGCGGTGAGCATCACTCCGGAGACCTTGAAGATCACCGCCAGATTGCTGCCCAGGTTCTCCACATAGGCAAGCCCGAGCCCCATCAGAAACAGAATGAGGTAGACCATCTTGCCCAGACTCTGGTTGACCAGCTTGATCAGCCGGGCAGAGGAGAGGGGAACCAGATAGCCGATTGCCAGTGGCAACAGGATCAGCAACACATTGAGCAGCATCGAGGCCTCGATCACAAAAACTGATAAAAACACCACCTTATCATTACTTATTGGCTCTGTGTCACATATCTATCGCTTTCATGGCTGAAAACAGCCCTTTTGGGGGCGGATTGTTACTTTTTTGCCACAACCTCTCTGTTTGATAAGGTTCTGTGCGAGCCCGAGTGCACCAATGAAATCAAGTCGATCCGATCGGGGGGCCGATATTTCGCTCGGCAAGGGGGTGCATAAAGCCATTTTGGTGCCGGTTTGGCACACATCACGCTTTTCTCTTGCCACTGATATGATTGGGGTATAAAAAGGCGGTATCGGAATAGCCATTGAAACGGCTGTTTATGCAAACAAAGTGCTGAAAAATACGCAAAGAGCGAATAAAAATAGAGCGAATCCCCTGAAGACCCTCGTTCTGTATTGTTTTTTCACTATCCGGGTGATATTTTCGCTGAAGGTTGCCATCGGTTAACTTTTTGTTAAATGGACGATGGTTGAGTCACGCCCCCTGCGGCGTCTAGGGACAGACAAGGTTGTAAAGGATGAGCGACGTTGCCGCACTGGAAGTACGTGATCTGCACAAATATTTTGGCACCCACGAAGTGCTCAAGGGCATCGACATGACCGCCCACAAGGGGGATGTGATCTCCCTTATCGGCTCCTCCGGCTCGGGGAAGTCGACCTTTCTTCGCTGTATCAATCTGCTCGAAACCCCCTCATCCGGCACCGTCTCGCTCCATGGCGAGCTGATCCGGATGAAAACCAGCCGCGCCGGCGAGCGGTTGCCCGAGGATATGCGTCAGGTGGAGCGGATCCGCAGCCGACTGGCCATGGTGTTTCAAAGTTTCAATCTCTGGTCACACATGACCATCATGCAGAACATCATCGAAGTGCCGATCCAGGTGCTCAAGGTACCTCGCGCCGAAGCACTGGCCAAGGCAGAGCAACTGCTCAACCGGGTTGGACTCTGGGAGCGGCGTGACTACTATCCCGGCCACCTCTCCGGTGGTCAGCAGCAGCGGGCCGCCATTGCCCGTGCGCTGGCGGTAGAGCCCGAGGTGATGCTGTTTGACGAACCCACCTCGGCGCTGGATCCCGAGCTGGTGGGGGAGGTGCTCGGCCTGATGCGCGAGCTGGCCGAAGAGGGGCGCACCATGCTGGTGGTGACCCACGAGATGTCGTTTGCCCGGGATGTATCTAACAAGGTGATGTTTCTGCATCAGGGGCGGGTGGAAGAGGAGGGCAACCCCAAGGAGATTTTCGCCCATCCCAAATCCGAGCGGTTCAAGCAATTCATCTCCTCCATCTACTGATGGCGGGATGCCTGGTTACCCAATCAACTGTTTTATCAAGGAGAGATACATGAACAAGCTGATGCTGGCGACAGCCGTAGTTACTGCCCTCGCGTCCGGTAGCCTGATGGCCAAGGAGTGGAAAGAGGTCCGGATCGGGGTTGAGGGTGCCTATCCCCCCTTCTCCTGGACCGAGCCCAGTGGCGAGGTGAAAGGTTTTGATATCGACATCGCCAACGCCCTGTGCGAAGAGATGAAAGTGAAGTGCACCCTGGTCAAGCAGGACTGGGACGGCATCATTCCGGCGCTGCTGTCGCGCAAGTTTGACGCCATCATCGCTACCATGGACATCACCGAAGAGCGCAAGAAGAAAGTGGACTTCACCCAGAAGTACCAGCACATTCCGGCCCGCTTCGCCGCCAAGAAGGGCACTGACGTGCAGCTCGACAAAGCCTTTATGGAAGGCAAGTCCGTCGCGGTGCAGCGTGCGACCTCCATGGATACCTTTATTACCGACAACTTCCCCAACGCCACCATCAAGCGTTACGGCACCGCCGATGAAGCGTATCTCGATCTGAAATCCGGTCGTGTGGACTATGTGCTGGCCGACTCTGCCGCCATCACCGACGGTCTGTTGAAGAAAGAGGGCGGTGATGCCTTTGAATTCGTCGGCCCGAAACTGACCGATCCCAAGTGGTTTGGCGAGGGTGCCGGTATTGCGGTGCGCAAGGCTGACAAGGATCTGAAAGAGAAATTCAATGCCGCTATTCTGGCGCTGCGTGCCAATGGCAAGTACAAGGAAATCAACGACAAGTACTTCGAGTTCGACGTTTACGGAGAGTAAAACAAAGAGACGTTTACGGCGAGTAAGTCCAAAGACGTCTACGGCAAGTAACGACAGGTTGATCCCGTCAGTAGTCATCGGGCCCGTCACCTCCCTGAGGGAGTTTACGGGCCCGCATTGATTGCAATGGAGCTGCACATATTTCATTCGGACTGCTATGGAGCCTTCTGGTTAGCAGGTGCGTGAAGATTCAGTGGCGATGGAGCTGCATATGTTTGATTTGAAAGGATACGAAGCCTCGCTGCTGGAGGGCGCCTGGGTCACCCTGGAAGTGGCGCTGGCCTCCCTGCTGCTGGCGTTGCTGCTGGGGATGCTGGGGGCGCTGGCCAAACTCTCTCCCTACAAGTGGGCCCGGGCCATCGCCACCGGCTACACCACCATCATTCGCGGCATCCCCGATCTGGTGCTGATGATGCTGCTCTTCTTTGGCGGCCAGGTGCTGATCAACGGTATCTGCACCTGGGTCAACGAGACTTACAACAGCTGGTTACTGGAGAGTAATCCCAATCAGGAGTGGGTCTCCCTGCTTCCGGACTATATCGACATCAGCCCCTTTGTGGCCGGTGTCGCGACCATCGGCTTTATCTTCGGCGCCTACATGACCGAGACCTTTCGCGGCGCCATTCTGGCGGTGGACAAAGGTGAGCTGGAGGCCGCACGGGCCTTTGGCATGCGGGCAACCCAGGTGTTTGTGCGGATCCTCTTCCCCCAGATGATGCGCCACGCCCTGCCGGGGTTTGGCAACAACTGGCTGGTGCTGCTGAAAACCACCGCGCTGGTCTCCATCATCGGCCTCGATGACATGGTGCGCAAAGCCTCGCTGGCGGCGGGCTCGACCCAGCAACCCTTCACCTTCTACATGGCGGTGGCGTTGATCTTCCTGATCTTCACCGCAGTCTCCACCTCGGCGCTCAAGTGGGCCGAGCGTCATTACGCCATCAAGACGAGGTAAGCCATGGATTTCTCAATCATTCTCAAAGAGTGGCCCACCTACTGGGAGGGGCTCTATACCACCGTCTGGCTGGTGGCCCTCTCTTTGATCCTTGGGTTGATGCTGGCGGTACCCATGGGCATCCTGCGCAACAGCCGCAACTGGCTGATCAAGGGGCCGATCTGGGCCTATATCTACTTCTTTCGCGGCACCCCGCTGCTGGTGCAGCTCTTTATCATCTACTACGGCGCCGCCCAGTGGGAGTGGCTGAAGAACAGTGCCGCCTGGTCGCTCTTCTCCGAAGCCTGGTTCTGTGCTCTGCTGGCCTTCACCCTCAATACCGCCGCCTATACCGCCGAGATCGTGCGCGGGGCGGTACACAATATGCCGCGCGGCCAGATTGAGGCAGCCAACGCCTTTGGCATGACACGCTGGCAGACCCTGACCCGGATCATTTTGCCCAACTCGTTTCGTCGGGCACTGCCGGCTTACAGCAACGAGGTGATCTTCATGCTGCAGGGCTCGGCGGTGGCGGGCATCATCACCATCGTCGATCTGACCGGCGCGGCGCGGATCATCAACTCTCGCTACTACAGTCCGTTCGAGGCGTTTTTGACCGCAGGACTGCTCTATATGCTGCTCACCTTTGTCATCGTCTGGCTGTTCAAGAAGTGGGAAGCGCGCTGGCACGCCCACCTGCGCCCGCGCAATGTGTAAGGTGTGATCTGCCAAGATGAGCGAAAATGACCCCGCCTGTTGCAGGCGGGGTCATTTTTCATCTTCATCCTCTGCCCGCCCGGTTTGCCAAATGGCGGCCGAGCAGGGAGAATGCAGCACTCCCGAGCGCCGCCAGTCGTTGGCTGCATGCCTTATTCCCCAGTTCCCGAGGTTTTATGTACCGGATATTGTTTGAGCATCCCGCTTTCCTGGTTATCGACAAGCAGCCCGGTATCGGCATGCACGACGAGAAGGGTGACGGTGAGTCGGTCAATTCGGGGCTGGTCAATCGCGTGAAGGCCGATACCGGGCTCACTCTCTATCCGGTACACCGGCTCGACAAGATGACCTCCGGCTTGGTGCTGCTGGCCCGCACCACAGAGGCGAATCGCGAGCTGAGCATGGCCTTTGCGGCCCGCGAGGTGAGCAAACAGTATCTGGCGCTCTCCGATCGTAAACCGAAGAAGAAGCAGGGTTGGGTGAAAGGGGATATGCAAAAGGGGCGCGGCGGTAGCTGGATGCTGGCGCGTACGCTGGAAAACCCCGCCATCAGCTGGTTCGATTCGGTGTCGGTGCGCGAGGGGCTGCGGCTCTATCGCATCAAGCCCCAGACCGGCAAGACCCACCAGATCCGGGTTGCCCTCAAAAGTATCGGTGCCCCCATCCTCGGGGATGAACGCTATGGCGGCACGCCAGCCGAGCGCGGCTATCTGCATGCCTGGCGGCTCAGCTTTACCCTTTCGGGCGAGTCGTTCGATTTTGTCTGCCCGCCCGATGTGGGGAGTGAATTTGTCACTCCCGAGCTCACGGCAGCCATCGCTGCCCTTGCGCCCTGATGCTTATGCGCCCAGCGTCTGACACCATTATCCATTCAGCGATAGATCGTGATCCTGACGGGGGCACTCCGCGCTGGATCCTGGCCGACTTTGACGACACCCTGGCCCCCGGCGACAGCCACGCCGGTCTGCTGTGCTATATCCTGCGCCGTCGGATCTGGCCGCTGCTGCTGTTGCCGGTGATTGCGCTGGGTGGGTTGGTCTATTTGCTGCCCAGCCAGCGGCGGCGCGGTATCTCCCTGATCTGGTGGGCCATCACGCTTTGGCTCTCTCCCCTCGGCTGGCGCAAGCTGGTGCGCGCCTATTGCCGCACCAGGCCGGGGCTGTATCGTCAGGCTCGCGAATTGCTGCAAAGCGAGGGGGCGCGTTGCTGGGTGATCTCCGCCAGCCCCTGCGCGCTGGTGCGGGCCCAGCTCTATCAGCAACTGCCCGGCCAGTTGCCCCACCGGATCATTGGCTCGCAGATGCACTACCGTTTTGGCGGCCTGATGCCCCGCTTCTATTGCCACGGCCAGCACAAGCTGTTGCCAGAGATTTGCGCCCTCGATGCCGAGCTGGCCTTGAGCGACAGCCTGCACGATCTGCCGCTGCTGGAGTTGGGGAAAGAGGCGTGGTTGATCAATCCGACGCCTGTGCGACTGCAAAAGGCCCGGGCCTGCTTGCCCCATCTGATGGTCAAAAACTGGCAACTGTAATGCAAAGCTGACAGCCATACTGGTCGTCACCGTTTGATCCGCAGGGCTGCGGCTTGGATGTCACAATTCATTTACATCTTTTGCTGCCAGCTGCGAAAAACTATCTGCAACCCGCCTCTTCTCTTCCTGCTACGCCCTGCTTCTAATGAAACAAGTTGTTAACACTTGCCGCGCCGCTGGGTGCCGCAATCCGTTTTAACCGAATCAAGAGCAAGGAGCGCCCGATGAATGCCACCTCTTCCGCCACCCATACCATCAATCCGTTAGGCACAGACGGTTTCGAGTTTGTCGAGTACACAGCCCCCGATGCCAAGGGGATTGCCGCCCTCAAGAGCCTGTTTGTTTCGCTCGGGTTTGCCGAGGTCGCCAAGCACAAACACAAGCAGTGCTGGCTCTACCGGCAGGGGGATATCAATTTTGTGGTCAATGCCGAGCCTCACTCCCAGGCGGAGCAGTTTGCCAGCCTGCACGGGCCGAGCGTTTGCGGCATGGCATTTCGGGTGAGCGATGCGGGCAAAGCCCAGCAGTACGCCATCGCCAAGGGGGCCAAGCCCTTTGTCGGCAAGATTGGCCCGATGGAGCTCAATATTCCCGCCATCTACGGTATCGGCGAGAGTACGCTCTCCTTTGTCGACCGTTATGGCGACAAGGGCTCCATCTATGACGTGGATTTTGTCTTCTACCCCGACTGGCAGGCCCGGATGGCAGAGGTAGATGCCGGTCTTATGGAGATCGATCACCTGACCCATAACGTGCATCGCGGCAATATGGATGTCTGGTCCAATTTCTACGAGCGGATTGGCAACTTCCGCGAAATTCGCTACTTCGATATCGAGGGCAAGCTGACCGGGCTGCATTCACGCGCCATGACCGCCCCCTGCGGCAAGATCCGCATCCCCATCAACGAGTCGGCGGATGACAAGTCCCAGATCGAGGAGTACCTGCGCCAGTACAAGGGGGAGGGGATCCAGCACATCGCCATGGCCTCCAGCGATATCTACCAGACCATCCGCACCCTGCGCAGCCGCGGTACCGGCTTTATGCCGACGCCCGATACCTACTACGAGAAGGTGAACAACCGGGTCGAGGGGCATCAGGAGGATTTGGCGGCCCTCAAAGAGCTGCGCATCCTCATCGACGGTTCCCCCACCAAGGATGGCATCCTGTTGCAGATCTTCACCGATACCGTGATAGGGCCGGTCTTCTTCGAGATCATCCAGCGCAAGGGCAACGAAGGGTTTGGTGAGGGCAATTTCAAGGCGCTGTTTGAATCGATCGAGCTGGACCAGATCCGCCGCGGCGTGCTGGATGGCGCCGAGGATGAGAAGGGTGCCCGCAAAGAGGGAGCGAGCGATGCGTAACTGGATTAACTTCCCCCATCGGGAGGGGACCCACTCCCGGCAAGCCCATGCCGACCTGCCGGAACAGGCCATCTATGAGCGCGAGCTGGGGCGCAGCGGCTTTTTCGGCCCCGCCACCCACATGCACCACAAGCATGCCCCCACCGACTGGAGCAGTTGGGAGGGGCCACTGCGGCCACGGCTGTTTGACCTCAATGCCCTCCAGGAAGAGGTGAGCTCGCTTTCCCCCTGGGTGGCCCCCGACATTCTCAGCAACCCCCACTGCCGCTATCGCATCTGGCGGCTCTCCGAGGCGATGCCGTTTCTGGTGCGCAACGCCGACGGCGACGAGCTGCTCTTTATCCACGAGGGGGGCGGCGAGTTCTTCTGCGACTACGGCCACCTGACTCTTCGCGATGGCGACTACGTGGTGATCCCCCGTGGCACCATGTGGCGCATCGAACCCGGCGCGCCCATGTTCATCCTGATGATCGAGGCGACCAACGACAGCTACCAGCTGCCGGATAAGGGGCTGGTGGGCAATCACGCCATCTTCGACCCGGCGGCGCTCGATGTGCCCGCCATCAACGAACGCTTTTTAGCCCAGCAGGATGAGAATCCCTGGTCGCTGCAGGTGAAGCGCCACGATCAGGTATCGGTCATCACTTGGCCCTTCAACCCGCTGGATGCACAAGGGTGGCACGGGGATTTGTGCGTGGTGCGCCTAAACTGGCGGGATATCCGCCCGCTGATGAGCCATCGCTACCATCTGCCGCCGTCGGCTCATTCGACCTTTGTGGCGAGTCGCTTCGTGATTTGTACCTTCGTGCCGCGCCCCATCGAAAGCGATCCCGGCGCCCTCAAGGTGCCCTTCTATCACAGCAACGATGATTACGACGAGGTGCTCTTCTACCATGCCGGGGACTTCTTCAGCCGGGACAATATCGAGCGGGGCATGGTCACCTTCCATCCCGCCGGTTTCACCCACGGCCCCCATCCCAAGGCGTTTGCGGCAGGGCAGGCCTATGCCAAGAAGTTCACCGACGAGGTGGCGGTGATGCTCGATACCCGCGATGCGCTGAACGTTGGCAGTCTGTGCGAAGGGATCGAGAACACCCGGTATGTCTCCAGCTGGCAGCGCCCGGGCGCGGCTGCCGGCAAATAAGGAATCGCTTATGAAATTGGCAACATTGAATAATGGCAAGCGCGATGGCGCTTTGGTGGTGGTGAGCCGGGATCTGACCCGTGCGGTACGGGTGAGCGAGATTGCCCCGACGTTGCAGGCCGCCCTTGATGAGTGGGCCGAGGTTGCCCCCAGGCTCGAGGCTGTCTATCAGCAGCTTAACGAGGGCCGTGCGGTAGAGGCGTTCCCCTTTGATGAAGCGTCTTGCCTCTCTCCGCTGCCGCGTGCCTATCAGTGGGCCGATGGCAGCGCCTACGTCAACCATGTGGAGCTGGTGCGCAAGGCCCGCGGCGCCGAGATGCCGGAAAGCTTCTGGCACGATCCGTTGATGTATCAGGGGGGCTCCGACAGCTTTTTGGCTCCCCGCGGGCCGATTGTGATGGGTTCTGAGGAGTGGGGGATCGATTTCGAGTCGGAGGTGGCCATCATCACCGACGATGTGCCGATGGGGGTGAGCCCGCAGGGGGCCGCCAGCCACGTCAAACTGCTGGTGCTGGTCAACGACGTGAGTCTGCGCAACCTGATCCCGGGGGAGCTGGCCAAGGGCTTTGGTTTCTTCCAGTCCAAACCGTCCAGCGCCTTCTCGCCGGTGGCGATCACCCCGGACGAGCTCGGCGATGACTGGCGTGATGGCAAGGTGCTGCTGCCCCTGCGCACCCATCTGAATGGCGCCCTGTTCGGTGCACCGGATGCCGGGGTGGATATGACCTTCAGCTTCTTCGAGCTGATTGCCCACGCCGCCAAGACACGACCGCTCGGGGCGGGCTGCATCATCGGCTCGGGCACTGTCTCCAACTACGATCGCAGCGCCGGTTCATCCTGCATCGCCGAGCGCCGCATGCTGGAAATTCTTGATTGTGATCAAGCTACAACCTCCTATTTGCAGTTTGGTGATAGAGTGTCGATCGCGATGGAAGATCGCTCTGGCCAAAACCTGTTTGGCACTATCTCTCAACAGGTGGTGCCAGCGAGCGGTCAGGGAGGTTGATGGTCAGCGCCGGTTGGCGGCAAGGATATTCGGGATATGTCCGGATCACGACGAGCCCTCAACCGGTGCCGGATACACAAGGAGGCAGGTGGCGAGCACCTGCCGGGCTTCGGGCCCAGATAAGATGCAGGGACAGATTATGTTGCAGTTGTTTGGCTATTGGCGTTCGTCGGCAAGTTTTCGGGTGCGGATCGTGTTGCAGCTCAAGGGGCTCGCCTACGAGCAGCATCCCATCAATTTGCGGCAAGGCGAGCAGAGCGAGAAGGCTTATCGCCGGATCAACCCACAAGGGCTGGTGCCGTTTCTGGTGGATGGCGATGTGCAGATCGGTCAGTCGGTCGCCATCATGGAGTACCTCGACGAGACCTATCCCGCCTACTCACTGATGCCCTCTTCCCCCGACGCGCGGGCCCGGGTGCGCCAGATCGTCAATATGATCGCTTGCGATATCCACCCGCTCAACAATCTGCGGGTGCTCAACTATCTGGAAGAGCACTTCAGGGCCAACAACGAGCAGGAGGCTCGCTGGTATCGTCACTGGATTGACGAGACCTTCACCGCCCTCGAACAGCTGTTGATGACCACCGCCGGTGTCTACTGCGTCGGCAACGAAGTGACTCTGGCCGACTGCATGCTAGTGCCCCAGGTCTACAACGCCCGCCGCTACGACATGACCCTGGACGATTACCCTACCATCCGCCGCATCGTCGCCAACTGCGAACAGTTGCAAGCCTTTATCAAGGCGGCCCCTGCCAACCAGCCGGACGCGCAGTGACAAGCTCATTTGACGAAAAGCGCAGGATGGCGTCAGCACGCCATTCCGTGCGCTATTTTTCCGTCATCTCAGTCTGGACCTGTGATATCACCTATATCGCCACCGACGAAGGTTGGCTTTATCTGGCTGGTCTCAAGGATGTGTTTACCTGTGAGATAGTGGGTTATGTGATGGGAGAGCGAATGACCACCGGGTTGGTCAGTCAGGCGCTGTTTCGGGCTGTGCAGCAGAAGAGGCCGCCCGTAGGGCTTATCCATCAAACAGACTGGGGCAGTCAGTACTGTGCCAAGGCTTACCGGGCTCTCCAGGTACAATTTGGCATGCAGACCTCCATGTCACGCAAGGGGAACTGCTTCGACAATGCCCCGATAGAAAGCTTCTGGGGGACTCTTAAAAATGAACTGTTTCACCACCATAGATTCAAGACGAGAGCGGAGGCCAAGGCAGCGATCCAGGAATACATAGAGATTTTTTACAACCGCCAACGTTGGCATTCACGACTTGGCAATGTCAGCCCGACGGAGTTTAACAAGAGGTATTGGAGAACTGCTCAGGCTGCTTGATCCGGGACTGTCCGATCTTATCAGGACACCTCATTTCTCCCACTTGTCCGTTGTAGTTACGCAGACTGATTTTCCCCGCCAGCAACTGTTTGAACCGATACATCGCCGTCTCTGCCAGCGAGCGACGGTGATACCCCGATATCTTCTTCCAGTGTGCCAGCCCTTCCTTGCGCATTACCAGCACGGCCTTATTTCTTGGGTGCCCCTTTTTCCATAACCCCGCGTTCTTGCGGGGCGGGATGCAGGCTGTCGCCCCTTTGCACGCTATCTGTGTTGTGGTCAAGTAAAACTGGCTGCGGCCCCGCCGCCCATGATGGTCGTGGTGAAACCAGTTGCTCATGGCCTCGGCATCAATCCAGAAGGTGAGTGAACCACGGTTAATCAAAGACTTGTTGTATTTAGGCCAGTTGGTGATGGGATGAAGCGAGATGCCCATGATGCAGACTTGAAGAGGATGGTGGTGATCAGATCACCAAGTCCTCAGTTAGTTCCTTGATTTGGGCAACAACGCCCGATTTGGGCAATAACACAAATAGACATAACAGGATTCTGTGTTCAAAAGAGGCTCCCGCGCGAAGCGGGAGCGGGGGGATCAGGGCTTGAGCAGTTGCAGCGACTCTTCTGCGGCCTTGCCCTGGGAGAGGGTGATATCGACCCGGCGATTTGCCTGGCGATGTTCGGGGGTGTCATTGGCAAAGCGGGGTTGAGTGTCGGCAACACCCTGAGCGATGATTCGTCTGGCATCCAGCTGGGGATTGGTCAGCATGGTCTGCACGATGGAGGAGGCCCGCAGCACAGAGAGCTCCCAGTTGTTGCGATAGAGCTCCACCGGCGCTTGGGAGTTGTCGGTATGACCGGTGACCACTACCTGCCCCGGGATGTTGGCCAAAATTCCGGCGATCTTGTTGACCAGCGGGATGAACTGGGGCTGCAGGAACGCCGAATCGGCGGGAAACAGCGCCTTCTCGCCGATGCGGATCACCAGCTGACTGCCAAGCTGCTCGACCTCCAGATCCTTCGATTCAATCTGGGCCTTTAGCTGCTGCTCCAGCTTCTGCTTGGTCACCTGCACCCACTCCTGCTCCTGGGTCTTGTGGGGCCAGGCTTCGGTGGCGCTCGGTTTTTCCGAGGCACCTATGGTCTCGTTGAAGGGGTCCGATGCCGCCATGGGGGCATCTTTCTCCAGCACAGTCTCCTCTTTCGGGCTGCTCGGCGTAGTTTTTGATTCTGGCTCGAGAATCCCTGTGCCTCCCTGCATCAAAGGTGAGCCGGCAGGCGGGGAGATGAGGCCGATTTTACCCAGCGACTCGATAAAGCCCTGGATAAGCACCCGGGTTTCGGACTGCTTTGCCATGGCAAAGGAGTAGAGCACCACAAACAGGGCGAACAGCAGGGTCATGAAGTCGGCATAGGAGACCAGCCAGCGTTCGTGGTTCTCCGGTGCTTCAGCCTTTTTCTTTTTGGCCACCGTGACCTCCCAGATAAGGTTCGAGGGTAACTTGCAGGCGCGCTTGGGATTCGCCATCCACGATGCAGAGAATGCCGGTCAGGGTCATCTCCTTGTAGTGGCGGATCTGGTGGGCAAACCCTTTGTAGCGGTTGCCGAACGGCAAGAAGATCAGGTTGGCGGCGGATACCCCGTAGATGGTGGCGATAAAGGCCACCGCGATGGCGCCGCCCAGCTTGTCGGGGGCATCCAGCAGACCCATGGCGTGGATCAGGCCAAATACCGCCCCGACGATCCCCATGGTCGGGCAGTAGCCGCCCATGGCTTCATAGAATTTGACCGTCTGTTCGAGATCTTCCTGTTCAAATTCGATCTCGTTCTCCAGCACCTCGTGGATTTTGGCCTTCTCGTAGCCATCGACCATCATCTGCACCCCTTTCTTCAGGAAGGGATCCTTGATCTCCTCGATCATCCCTTCCAGCGCCAGCATACCGCTGCGGCGGGCGTTGCCTGCCAGGGTCTCCAGCAACTGTGCCTGTTCCAGCAGGTCGAGTTTGAGGGGGGAGAGCAGCCATTTGAAACGCCTCATGGTGCTGCCGACAACGGAGAACGGGAACTGGGTCAGCGCAGCACCTATGGTACCGCCGATCACGATAAGAAATGCGGGCAGATCGAGCAGTGCACTGGGATGACCACCCTCGATCATGTTGCCGCCAAGGATGGCGATCAACGCCAGTACCAAGCCAATCAAGCTCATTTTTTACACGTCCCTGCATGTTGATAATGGCTAGTGTAGCTACTTAAGTATCAGTTTTTCAAAATGAAATCCAATCGCTGAGCAATTAATGGGCGCTGGGTAACGTCCATAAAAGAAGGCGTGTTGCGGCCATAAGATGGCATTGCAATCATCTTGTTGTTCCTGTTGTGACAGGAAGGAGCGCTTGTCGGGTGGGGCAATCACAAAAGCAAGGTAGGGGGCGGGAGCTGGCAATACGAAAAGCGGTGATGTTCCATCAGAGCTTTGCAAACTGGGGGATGAGTGCGTGGATGATCTGCCACTGCGTGGCTCTGGCTCACTTGTCGGCATAGGTGTTTGCGTTTGCCGGAAAGCAAAAAACCGACCCTGAGGTCGGTTTTTTTAAATTTGGCGGTGAGGGAGGGATTCGAACCCTCGATACGTTGCCGTATACACACTTTCCAGGCGTGCTCCTTCAGCCACTCGGACACCTCACCAAATTTTCGTTCGCTGCGCTGTTGCGCTGGAACGGGGCGTAATTTAGGGGAAAGGGCTGTGTGGGTCAACCTCTTTTCCCCTTATTTTTCATAATCTTTTCCGAATGCCTAACCCTTGCGCAGAATGCCGGTTTTTTAAACCGGATCAGGGCTTGTCGAGGATGATCAGACTGTCCGGTAACTCGTTTTGATCCCGGGTGGCCGGGAAGGCATCGGTCAGAATGGCGCTAACGCGCTCTACGCACTCCAGAAAACCCTGTTCGATCTCCTTGTTGCGCACTCGCGCCACGAAGTCGTCGATGATCTCCTGCCACTGGCCGTTGTCGATATGTTGGGCGATGCCGTCATCCACCAGTATTTCTACATAGTGCTCGGCGGCCGAGACGAAGATCAGCACCCCGAGCCGGTCGCGGGTGCGGTGCAGCCCCTGCTCGACAAATTGCAGGCGAGCCATCAGGGCCGCCCGGTGCTGGCGAACCTTCTTCGGGATGAGCCGCATCTTGATGGGGGTCCAGTGGAACAGCAGGCTCAGCAGCAGCCAGACCGACCACTGCACCAGCAGGATTTCGTACCAGCCGAGCCAGAAGCCGAGCTGGAACACCAGCAGCGGGGTGAGCATCGCCAGCAGCGCCGCCCAGAGGGTGGGAATGTAGCGATAGCCATCGCTGGCCGGGGCCAGCACGGTGACCAGTTCAGCATCAGTCTCTAGCTCCGCTTCGCGCACCTTGGCCTGAAGCGTGTGGAAGAACTGTTTAGAAATCATGATTTGTCTCTTTACTCCTGTTACCAGCCACCGGAGGCTCCGCCGCCGCCAAAACTGCCGCCGCCACCGCTGAATCCGCCGCCGGAGCGACCACCAAAGGAGCCGGCACCCAATCCACCGGCCATGTAGGTCGACCGACGTCGTCCTCCCGGCCCACCGCCACCACCCCCGCGCAGGTTGTGGAGCACGATCATCGCAATGACCACCAGAATAAACAGCCAGGGGCCGTCACCGTTGTCACTCTTTGGCTGCTCGACCGGCTGATACTCTCCGGCGAGTGCCTTCATAATGCTCTGGCTGCCTGCCATGATCCCGGCCACCATATCGCCGCGCTTGAAGGCGGGCAGGATGCGGCCATGGATGATGTTGGCTGCGATGGCGTCGGGCAGGGCGCCTTCCAATCCATAGCCTACCTCGATCCGCACCTTGCGCTCATCCTGGGCGATCAGCAACAACACGCCATTGTTTTTGCCTTTCTGGCCGATCCCCCAGTGGCGACCGAGTTGGTAGCCGTACTCCTCGATGGTCTCCCCACCGAGGCTGTCGACAGAGACCACCACCAGCTGGATGCCGCTGCGTTTTTCAAAGGCCGCCAGCTGCTGGGTCAGTTGATGGGCCTGTTTGCGGGACATCAGACTGGCTTCATCCACCACCCGTCCGCTCAGCGTCGGGAAGTCCGGTGCCGCTTGCAGGGCACTGGCCCAGAGCAGTAGACAGGGAAGAAACCAGCGTAGCATCATCTTCATTGGAAGCTGACCTTGGGCGCCTCATCGGCACCGGGTTTGGCACTGAAACTGGGTTTGGCCTCCAGATCCGAGTAGAGCAGCTTGGACCAGATAACGCCGGGGAAGGTGCGGATCTCGGTATTGAACTGGCGCACCGCCTCGATATAGTCGCGGCGAGCCACCGAGATGCGGTTCTCGGTTCCTTCCAGCTGGGCCTGCAGGGCAAGGAACTGCTGATCCGCTTTCAGCTCGGGGTAGCGCTCTACCACCACCATCAGGCGAGAGAGGGCGCTGGAGAGCTGGTTCTGCGCCGCTTCAAACTCCTTGAGCTGGGCAGGATCGCTCACCTGTACGCTGCCGACCCGGGCACGAGCATCGGTGACCGCCTTTAGGGTCTCCTGCTCATGGCTGGCGTAGCCCTTGACGGTTGCCACCAGATTGGGAATGAGATCGGCACGGCGCTGATACTGGTTCTCCACCTGCCCCCAGCTCGCCTTGACCTGCTCATCCAGGGTCGGAATATTGTTCATGCCGCAGCCGGTCAGGCCGAGCAGCAGGGTCAGGGTCAACAGGCTCTGCGTGGTTCTGCGCCAGAGTGATGTGGCCATCTTGTTGTTCTCCTTTGATATTTCGAGTCGATAGTGCGCCATGGATGGTGTACGACCAAGAGTGCATAACCATACCAGCTTGGGGTCAGTTGCCACAACGCGCAGGTAGCTCAGGTCGCTTGTTGATGCCGGATACCTTGGGCAGCTGGGGCTTGTCTTTTAGCCAGGATGCCAGCTCTTCCCCACAGCCATTGCCGGGCGGAATGGGAGCCTGGGGTTCACAATCGGGGCTGCCCACCGGGCAGCGCAGCCGCACGTGGAAGTGGCTGAAGTGGCCCACCCAGGGGCGTAGCTTGGCGACCCAGGGTTCGTTACCAGCTTGTTGGCAGACCGCGGATTTGATCACCGGATTGACGAAGATGCGGGCCACCTCGGGTTTGCTGGCCGCAAGCCGCAGCAGGGTGAGCTGCTGTGGGCCAAAGCGGCCCGGTAACATTTTGTAGCTGGGTTCGTCGATCAGTGCCCACTCCTTGGGGGCATCCTGCTCCCACTTGCTGATGGGACGGTTGGCCATGCGAAACCAGATATCGGCATCAAGTCCGGTCTGATGGCTGCGATGGCCAGAGGTAAAGGGGCCGCCCCGGGCCATCGCCAGATCGGCGATATAGAGATCCGGCAGCCCGGCCATGCGGGTCTGGTTGGCCAGCGCTTGCAGGTAGTGGATGAGGTCGGGGTGGCCGTAGTAGCGCAGCCGCTTGGTGCGGATCACCTGATAACCCGGCCCTTCGAGGGGCAGGGATACGCCGTTTTTCAGGCAACCGGCGGCATAACCGCCGATGGCTTCCGCTTGCAATACGGTCGCCAGCAACAGGGACATCAGCATGTGCGTGCTCCTTGTCTTGCTTCGAGTCGGCTCAGCAATACGAACAGACTCAAACATATAAATAAATAGGCCGCGGCCACCAGCAGCCAGATCTCGTAGACCAGTCCGCTGGAGTTGGCCATCTCGGTGCCGACGAAGGTGAGCTCCTGCACCGAGATAAGGGAAACGATGGCGGTATCCTTCACCAGCGCGATGAGCTGACCGGTGAGGGGGGGCAACATCAGCAGCATGGCCTGCGGCAGGATCACATGGCGCAGCCGCACCCAGGGGGAGAGCCCGAGGCTCTGCGCCGCCTCCCACTGGCCACGGGGGATGGCGGCCAGCCCGGCGCGGACGATCTCGGCGACGAAGGCGGCGCTGATCATGCCAACGCAGAGGGTGCCTGAGATGAGGTTCTCCCAGCGGGCAGGTGGGCCAAACAGCGCCTCTTGCCACGGGGAGAGTGATACGGTGCCGAGCCAGCGGGAGAGGCCGCTCGCAGGCAGCAGCTGGTTGGCGATAAAGAAGTAGAAGATGAAGATAAAGACCAGCGGCGGCAGATTGCGGATCAGCTGGATAAACAGGGTCGCGGGCATCACCAGCCAGGGGCGGCGGCTGAAGGCGGCTACCCCCAGCGCAGTGCCGAGCAGCAGCGCCAGCACCATGCCGAGCAGGGCGATGCGCAAGGTGGTGAGCAGACCGCTGAAAAAGTAGGGCAACTCGCCGTGAGGGCCAGGGGTGAACAGCAGATCGAAAGCTTCATTCCAGCGCCACTGATAGGCCACCCCGATGTGCAGGCGGCTGGCCAGCCAGAGGCCAGCCAGCAGCAGGATCAGGGCGATCGCCCCATCCAGCCAGTTGATATTCCGACATGGCTTCCGGACGATACGCCGGACGGTCTCTTTTAGAGCAATCAGCATCAGGGATTGGCGACCTGCGCTTCCCACGCCAGCGACTTGAACCAGTAGTCATGGCGCGCCTTGAGCCAGCCATCGGCCTGACGGGCGGCGATCCACTCGTTGAACTGCTCAGCCAGGGCATCATCCCCCTTGCGCAGGGCAAAGCCTTCATCGCCTTGTGCCAACGGCTCGGCAAACGGCATAAAGAGGGCATCCGGGTAGCGCAGCGCCTCTTGCTCGGGTTTCGGGGAAGAGGAGAGGGCGCCGTGGGCGCGGCCGTTCAGCACCTCCTGAAATACCTGTGACTCGTCATCAAACTGGCGCAGGGTGGCCTTGGGGAAGTGTTCTTTTGCCACCTGTACCGGTGATGCGCCACGACGTACCGCCAGGATCACCCCGCGCTGGTTGAAGTCCGCCGCGGTTTTCTTCTCTTTGGCCATGGTGCTGGAGGCGGCCAGCTGCACCCCGGAGTGGGAGTAGGCCTGGGTGAAGCGCACGCTCTTCTCCCGCTCGGGGGTGATGGTGAGGCCGCCGATGATGACGTCATATTTTTTCGCCAACAGGGAGGGGATGATGCCATCCCAGGCGGTAGGCACGAACTCTACTTGCCAGCCGTTATCTGTGGCGAGGCGACGGGCCACGTCAATCTCGAAACCGATCAGGGCCCCCTGCTTGTCGCGCATCGCCCAGGGGGCGAAGGTGGACATGCCGACCCGCAGGGTACCGCTCTGCTCGATCTGCGCCTGGGTGTCGGAGGGGGCAGTTTGTGCCAGTGCCGGAGTGAGCAGGCTTGTCAGTAGCAGGGTTGCGCCCGACAGGGTGGTCTTGAATGACAGATTCATGGTTAGCGTCCTTGTTGATCCGGATTCAGGTGACGGGCCAGCGCCCGCGAACAGGCTGACAGCGTCAGGGTTAACAGCAAATAGAGGGCAGCTACGGTAAACCACACCTCAAAGGTCAGAAACGTATCGGCAACCAGAGTACGCCCTTCGTTGGTCAGATCGAAGATGGCGATCACACTCACCAGCGCCGAATGTTTGATAAGGGAGACCAGCTCGTTGGTCAGCGGCGGCAAGGTGATGCGCACCAGCTGGGGCAGGATCACCTTGCGCAGGGTGATGGCCCGTGACAAGCCAAGCGACTGGGCTGCCTCCCACTGTCCTTTGGGAATGGCCTGTACACCTGCACGCAGCACTTCGGCGGTGAAGGCCCCCTGATAGAGGGAGAGGCTCAACACGGCGCAGGCAAGGGGGGCCAATCCCAGCATGGGGCCCAGCAAGAAATAGAGAATATAGAGCTGCACCAACTGGGGCGTGGTGCGCACCAGCGCCAGATAGGCGATGGCGAGCCAGGGGCCGAGCCGGGAGGGGAGCAGCCGCAGGCTGACCACGCACACCCCGACCGCCAGAGTGCCCAACAGGCTGAGCAGCGCCACCTGCAAAGTGACCAGCAGGCCGTTTAGCAGGGGGCCGGCATAAAAGGTTCCCTCATCCCATTCGCCGAGAAAGGGCAACACCCGCGGCCACTGCCACTCATAGCCCATCTGGCGAGCGCCGCTATAAAGCGCCCAGCCCAGTAGTACAGAGAGCATCACAGTGCCTGACAACCAGCCGAGCAGGCGGGGGCGATTGAGCCTAGCCATGATAGCTGAGCACCTGTTCGAGGAAGGCCCGGGTACGCGGGTGACGAGGGGCGTTGAACAGTTGGGCGGGCGGGGCCGACTCGATAATCTTCCCTTCATCCATAAAGAGCACCCGATCCGCCACCTGACGGGCAAAGCCCATCTCGTGGGTAACGCAGATCAGGGTCATCCCCTCGTCAGCCAGCTCGCGGATCACATCGAGCACTTCGCGGATCATCTCGGGGTCGAGGGCGGAGGTGGGCTCGTCAAACAGCATCAGCTCGGGTTGCATGCAGAGGGAGCGGGCGATGGCGACCCGCTGCTGCTGGCCGCCGGAGAGCTGGTGAGGGTACTTGTCGGCCTGAGCCTGAATGCGCACCCGCTCGAGCAGACCGAGCGCCCGGGCTTTGGCCTCCTGGGGGCGCAACCCCAGGGTATGCACCGGTGCCACCATCAGGTTTTCCAGCACCGTCATATGGGGGAAGAGGTTGAACTGCTGAAACACCATGCCAACCCGACCTTGCAGGCGACGCAGGTAGGAAGGGGTCACCGGCTCGCCAAACAGGAACAGCTGGCCGCCGTCGATCCCCTCCAGCCCGTTGATGGTGCGGATCAGGGTCGATTTTCCCGAGCCTGACGGGCCACAGATGACCCACTTCTCTCCCCGTTCAATGGTGAGATCGATGTGATGAAGTGCCTGAAAGTCGCCATAGAATTTGTCGACGCCACAAAAGCGCACACAGGGTTGCGAGCTGGTCAAGAAGCGGGTTCCACTGAGAATCATTTACGCCATGGTATTGATTTTATAGGGGGATGACAAAGAAAACCCCCTTGTCAGCATCCTGATGCCTATTCACAATGGCGCCATTTCGTGATGACAGGAGCTTTTCATGCGTATTACATCCTTGCTTGCCGGTTCTCAGGTGCAGCTGTTGATGCCGCCAGCGGTTCGCTATCGCTGCGTCATTTTTCTGTTGTTGCTGGTGAGTTGGGGCGTGGTGGCGGTCTCCTTGTGGGATGGCTGGGGCGCCATGGCGCTGCTCAACTGGGTGGGCGTGGTCTTTGGTGGCATCACCGGGATCATGGTGTCGCTGCCCCGCAGCTGGCAGCCCTGGCGCCTGGCGGAGCTGGGGTGGGATGAACAGCATATCTATTTGCTCAATGGCAACAAGGATGAGGCGCTGGCGCTGCCCCGCAACCAGCTGGTGGCGCTTGAACGGGAGCGGCGAGTGGGTCACGACGGCCAGTGGCTCGACTTCAGCCTCGATCTGCAACTGAGTGAAGAGGAGCTGGCGGCGGCCATGGCCTTGCTGGATCTCAAGGCGGGGGAGCTCCATCTGGTGAGCCCGTCGGTCTATCGCTTCGGCTTTAAACGGGCCTGGCACGGTCGCCGGATGCTGGCGCAACGGTTGTCAGATCTGCAATCGGCCTGAGTCGACTATTTTCTCGACAATTCCCGGCAAAGCTCAGATACTGCCAGTGACTCGAATTGATCTTGTCTGCACTGTTAACCCAAGAGATCAATCACTTGACGACAGTGTGGAGAAGGCCACGGCATGAAGCCATGGCAGGTCCGGCATAGGGGTTGTGCCCTTACCGTTATGCTGGGAATTGCATAGAGAAGGCACCTTGAATCGAGAGTGGATGGCATGAAGATTTACGTAGGAAATCTGTCGTACCGGATGACGGCCGACGAACTGAAAACCCTGTTCAGCCAGTTTGGACAGGTCGACAAGGTTGATATCATCATCGACCGCGATACCGGCCAGTCAAAGGGGTTTGGTTTTATTGAAATGCCGGTCAATGGTGATGCCGAAAAGGCCATCGCTGGTCTGCATGGCACTGAAGTCGGTGGCCGTACCATCACCGTCAACCAGGCCAAACCGAAGACAGATGCTCCCCGTGGTCGCCCGCAACAGCGCCACCGCTAAGGTGCCTCGGCAATAAAAAAACGGCATGGGTTTCCCCCATGCCGTTTTTGTTTCTGGACGTTTTGCTGTTATCAGGGGACGTCGTAACCGAGCGCCGCCTTGCGGATGCGGAACCACTGCTGGCGGTTCAGCTCGACAGATTCGGCGGCTACGGCGGCAGCAATCCGCTCCCGTTTGCCGGAGCCAATCAATGGCAGCGGCTGGCTTGGCAGCATCATTACCCAGGCGTAGACCACCTGCTCGATAGTCTGGGCGCCCACTTCCTGACGGATCTGCTCCAGTTCGGCACGCAGCGGGGCATAGGCGTCATCGCTGAACAGTCGGCCGCCGCCGAGACATGACCAGGCCATCGGCTTGATGCCAAGCTGCTGGCACTGATCCAGGGTACCATCGAGGGTCCCTTCCTGATGAAGCGGCGAGATCTCCAGCTGGTTGGTGACCAGCGGGAAGGGGAGGCGCGATTGCAGTAGCTCGAACTGACGGGCGGTGAAGTTGGATACCCCGGCGTGCTTGATCTTGCCCGCCTGTTTCAGGGTGATAAAGGCGTCGGCCACTTCATCTGCGTTCATCAGGGGGTCAGGGCGGTGGATCAGCAGCAGGTCCAGATGGTCGGTGCCGAGCTTGCGCAGCGAGGCCTCGGCGCTGGCGATGATATGGTCCTTGCCGGTGTTGTAGTGGTTGAGAGCATGCTCCGGCTTGGCGGTGAGGGCGATACCGCACTTGGTGACGATCTCCATCCGGCTGCGCAGGGAAGGCTCGAGGCGTAGGGCGTGACCAAAGGCCTCTTCGCACTGGTAGCCACCATAGATATCGGCGTGATCTATGGTGGTGACCCCCAGATCCAGATGATATTTCATCAGATCGAGCAGAGCGGCCGGAGAGAGCTGCCACTCCATCAGGCGCCAGTAACCCATGATGAGGCGAGAGAAGGTGGGGCCTTGCGGATGCAGGGCGACACGGGATACAGACATGGTTGACTCCTTGAAAAACACGATGCGAAAACGATGTGCAACATAGATGACCGCGGGCATCTTGGCCTCATGTGGCTGGCAAAGCAATAATGGGCAGTGGCATGATTCGAACTTTGGTTCTGATCGCAGAGTAGGAGAGAGAGTTGGATGGAAGGATTTGCCGAGCGCTTGCAGAGCCTGATCGGGGAGATGAGCGTGAGCGCGTTTGCCCGCAAGGTGGGGCTCAGTGAAGCGCTGATCCGCAAATATTTGAAGGGAGCCGAGCCTGGCCTGGCGCGGGCCAACCAGATCGCCATGGGGGCCAACTGCTCGCTGGAGTGGCTGGCAACCGGCTGCGGTTATCTCTACCGTCAGGCGGAAGTGGTCGACAGGGAGGCGCTGGCAGCGGCGCAGCAACTGCTGGGCGAGCAGCAACCCGGGGTGGGGCTGCCCGATGAGGAGGCACTGGTCACCCTGCTCGCCTATTACCAGTTTTTGCGCACCCACAAGAAAGCGGACGGTTTTCTCGACTTGGCGCTGGCGCGGGAGTTTGGTCGCCATCTGGGGGAAGCGTGATGAGGGGCATATTACCCTTTGGTCGTGTCACGGTCGGTTGATTATTCTGATACGCTCTAAGCAAGATAACTCTCCATGGAATGGGCGATGAGCTACTTGATCCTCGGAAGTGGTGCGCTGGGCTCGGCGCTGGCAAGAGAGCTGATGGCAAGGGGGGAGTCCTTCCTTCTGGCTGGGCGCACCTATCCAAAAGGGATCGAGATGGGGGCTTTCTTCCCGCTGCAAGAGGTGGACGCCATCTCGTTCGACGCCCTGTTTACCCTCTACGACACCGATCCGCTTCCCACTGTGGTGATCAACACCATCGGCCTGTTGCACGATGTCAGCTTTATGCCAGAGCGGCGGGTCGAAGAGGTGCACCCCAAGTGGCTGTGCGACAGCCTGCTGGCCAATGCCTGGCCAACACTGGCGCTGGCTGCCCGTTTCAGCCGGTTGATGGGCAATGACCATCCGCTGTGGCTCTGTGCCATCTCTGATCTGGCGGGCTCCATCACCTCCAATCTGGAGGGGGGGCGTTACAGCTACCGGATGAGCAAGGCGGCCCTCGACATGGGGGTGAAAACCCTGGCCCTTGAGTGGACGCAGCGTTTCCCGCAAGCAGGGGTGGTGGCCGTTGTGCCCGGCTTGATGGACTCCCCGATGAACACCCCCTTTCTGAGCGAGTTACCTGCGGAGCAATTGCAGGAGCCTGCCGAGGTGGCGGTGAAACTGCTCAATCTCATCAAGGGGTTATCGTTGACCCAATCGGGTCAGCTACTAGATCTCAACGGTCAGCCGCTGCCCTGGTAAATCCCGCCTGCGGGTTCTGCGGACGTCTATTAGCTTCACATTCTGCTCATGCGCCCCTTGCCAAGCGAGGGGCGCATGGCTAACGTCACTCTCCTGTTTCAGGAGGGATCTCATGCGCTATATCGATTTACGAAGTGACACCGTCACCCAGCCTACTGACGCCATGCGTCAAGCCATGCTCCACGCCGAAGTCGGTGACGATGTCTATGGTGAAGATCCGGGCGTCAACGCGCTGGAGGCCTTTGGGGCCAGATTGCTGGGCAAACAGGCGGCGCTGTTTGTGCCGTCCGGCACCATGTCCAATCTGTTGGCGGTGATGAGCCACTGTCAGCGCGGTGAGGGGGCCATCCTCGGCAACGCCGCTCACATCTATCGCTATGAAGCGCAGGGGAGTGCCGTGCTGGGCTCCGTAGCCCTGCAACCCTTGCCGATGCAGCGCGATGGCACGCTGGCATTCGATGATATCAGGGCCGCGCTGGCCCCTGATGATGCCCACTTCGTCCAGACTCGCCTGATCTGCCTTGAGAACACCCACAACGGCAAGGTGCTGCCGCTCTCCTATCTGCAGGAGATGGGGGCATTCGTTGCCGAGCGCGGCTTGAAGCTTCATCTCGATGGCGCCCGGCTCTTTAACGCCGCCGTGGCCAGCGAGACAGCGGCCGCGGTGATCGCTGCACCGTTTGACAGTATCTCGATTTGTCTCTCCAAGGGGTTGGGGGCACCGGTGGGCTCGCTGCTGGTGGGCAGCCACGATTTCATCGCTCGTGCGCGCCGCCTACGCAAGATGCTGGGAGGTGGCATGCGCCAGGCGGGCATTCTGGCGCAAGCCGGTCTGTTTGCCCTCGAGCAGCACGTGACCCGTCTGGCCGATGATCACCGCCGTGCCAAACGGCTGGCCGAAGGGTTGGCTGCACTGCCGGGCATCGAGCTCGACCTCTCGCTGGTGCAGAGCAACATGGTGTTCCTGCGGCTGCATGAGGGGGAATCAGCCCCTCTGCTGGCCTTTATGAAGGAGCGGGGGATCCTCTTCTCCGGTTACGGCGAGCTGCGGCTGGTGACCCATCTGCAAATCAACGATGACGATATTGAAGAGGTGATCGACGCCTTCACCGAGTATCTCGGAGCGCGTTGAGACGGCTGGTGAGGTAGAGGTTATACCGAGACCTGTTTATACCGAAATAACAGAGGGCGCCGCGGCGCCCTCTGTTATTTGCTGCAAGCTCAAGCCTGCCGCTGGCCGCTCATCAGCATGGCCTCATCGGTGGCATCGTAGATCATCACCGCGATGTGGGTCACCTGACCGCCGAAATCGGCCAGTGGCACCAGGGTCAGGTTCTGGAACATGTGGGGGGCCGAGCCGGTAATGGGGCGGTAGTTGGAGAAACGCAGCAGATAGGGCTTCTGCTCCCAGGTGCTGAAGGCGCGGTTGTTGAGTTTGAAGACCATGTTGGCCTTGCGTTCGAACCAGGCTCTGTCCACATCGGGGAAGAGCTCGAACAGTACGCCATCGCGCACATCACTGGCCAGTCGGCCGCTGTGGCTCTCCATAAAGCCGTTCCACACCTGAACCTTGTACTCCTTGTCGAGCACCACCAAGCCTACGTCCAGGTTCTGGACTATGTTCATCAGCCAATGAAATTCACGGATTTCCATAGTCACTCCTAGAGCATGTGCATGATTTTGTTGTTCATGGTGGCGATGGAATCTTCGGTAAACAGCAGCAGCAGATCACACTGCACCGCGTAATCCTGGATCCGGTAGTTGATCTCGATGGCGAGCGTGCGGCGCCAGCGACTCTTGTTAGTGTTGATCAGCTCGTTGATGGGTCTGTGCTGGCCGAGCACCACCGGGTGCCCCTGACTGAAGGGGGTGTCGAGCTGGTTGGCGTAGCCGCGCAGGAAGGCGCCGATCAGCACGTTGGCGGTATCCATCAGCAGCTCCAGTTCGGCGGTGCGATCCAGCGTCCCCTGATGGTTCATCAGCTTGGCCAAATCTTTGAAGCTGGAGTCATGGAACAGGATCAGCGCTTCACCGGCGATCCCCGCTCCGATAAACCCCTGACAGACGGCGGAGAGGGTATCCGAATCCGCAGCGGCCGAGAGGGCCATATGCAACTCTGATACTTCCAGCACGTTGACGTTGGGGATAGGCAGTACCACGAAGGCGTTGAGCAGACGAGCCAGCAAGTCGGCGGCCTGACCCATGGAGACGTTGGCCAGCTCCTGATAGACATCGCGGATTTCGGGGGTGATCTTGACGCCTGCATCGGCTACCACGCCGCTTGTCAGCTGCTCGGGGGCGCTTGGTTGACCACTCGGGGCGGCACTCCAGAAACCGTGTTGTTTGAGCAGGGCGAGCAGGGTTTCTGGGGCGGCGGGTTTCTTGATGAAATCGAGCGCCCCCAGCCCCATGACCCGTTGATAGGCCTCTGGTTGGATATCCCCGGAGACCACGATCACCTTGTTGCGCAGCCCCTCCCGTTGGAGGGTCTCCAGCACGCCGTAACCGTCCATTTCCGGCATGGTCAGGTCGAGGAAGATGAGATCGCCATGACCCATCAGCACCTGTTCGATCCCTTCGAGACCATTGGCTGCGTAGTGCAAATCGACTTTCCAGTCGGCCGGGAGCGCCCGCGCCAGCTGTTTGCGGGCGAACCCGGAGTCATCACATATCAATACATTCATGGCGTTAGGCAGGCTCTGTTGGCAAGGGATGCTATAAGTGTGGCCCGCTAACGGTCAGATGCAATGGGTGAGGCTATCACCTTGTGAAAATTGGTTGTCCCACTGCCGATTGCGATAGCGTGCTGAGTATTTTTCAACAAATTCAACGAACATCTTAACACGCAACGGAGCGAACTGGTGCTGGCAACACAACATGTAGAAGGGGCGATTGCCGGTTTGCCAGTCGGTCAGTACCGGCACCAGCTGCTCGTCATGGAGGAAGCTGCTCAGATAGTGCAGCGGGGCGTTGACGATCCCCAGATGACGCCGGGCTGCACGTACCGCGGCCTGGGTCTGGTTGACGGTCAGTTTGGCGCTGCGTTTGATGCAGACGCTCTGGCCATCCTTGTCGGTCAGCTGCCAGTGCTGGTGAGGCCAGCAGTAGATGAGATCGTGCTCTTCCAGCTGGTTGGGATGGGAGGGGGTGCCCTTTTTGGTCAAATAGAGTGGTGAGGCAAACAGGCCGTACTCGATATGGCCGAGACAGATCGCATTTGGCAGCGACTGGGGTAGCTCACCGTTGAAGAACACCAGATCCCGATCATTGTCGAACAGGTGCTGGTGATCATTGGTCTGGGTGATATCGAACTGTACCTCGGGATAGTGCAGCCCGAATTCGGCCAGCATATCGATGAGGATGGTGTTGGAGAGCGCGATGGGCGCAGCTATCCGGATAAGCCCGGTGATGTCGGCCTCTTGACCCTGGATCTCGCTGGTGGCCTGCTCGATTTGTGCGAGTGGCGTGCAGAGACGTTCGTAGTATCTGAGGCCATCATCGGTAAGGCGGAGCTTGCGGGTAGAGCGATGTAGCAGGGAGCAACCCAGTTGCTCTTCCAGCTGGGAAATGCGTCGACTGATGGTGCCTGTTGGCATGCCCAGTGCGGCTGCAGCGTGGGAGAATCCTCCCTCTTGCACCACCTTGACGAACAGGTAGAACTCTTCGATGTGCTTCATAAACGCTGTTCTGGGTGTAACAAGGGGGCAACCATAAAAAGAGCGTTCCGGGTTGGCAAGGTTAATTCAGCGTTTAATTGATCTGGATTCGATTTCTGTTGATACCAGTTATCCACCCGCCCGTCATCTCAGTTTCCCCGAGCTGGTGATTATTCCGGCACGATGCCAAATGGTACTGCGGCAGTGATGTTTGCCATATTCCCTGATTTGTTCCGCTATAACCGCAGTCGAAGGCCGATATTGCAACCTGATGGAAGGGCGCCGGGTTGCTCTGCGTACTCAGCCGGGATGGTTTGCCATCTACAGCCAATGTGATGCAGATCATATATTCGGGTTTTGCTCATTGCCTGTTGAAAAATGAATTTGGGGTATATCAATTCCGCCTTAGTGAACTATTTTTGTCCGTTTTGGCGTTTTTTTGGCTGTTTATCCATCCGCTTGGTTAATTAATGGAAGCTTTGTGACAGAGAGTGATGACTATTTCCACCATTGATTTAAATGTTAATAACAAATTTGTCGCAGCAAATATGCAATTGCTCTTTCAAGGTCTCGAGTGGATAGCTCTTAGTGCTTGTTTTTACTGGGGAAAAAAGTTAAAAATCGACTATATGATTTGCCTGGATTAACAGGGTCCTTGGCTGAGTCCTTTGTAGTATTGCCGTACAGGCTGCCCTGTTGTTGATATCTGAAATAGTTTTGTCCGCTCTTGGCTATGTGAAAAGGGATAATGGCCGAGAGGTGTTTGCACCTTGCATTCTGCAGCTAGCGGTTTGCCAGATCTGTTTTCCGGTTAACCAGTGACCATCCAGCATGAATGACCTTGACCAGATGAATACGCTTGACGAACGGTTACTGAAGACAATGGATGTTCTGCATACCCCGATCTGGGTTTATGACATCGAGCATCACCATATTTTCTGGGCAAACAGCGCCGCGCTCTCCGTGTGGGAGGCGACGTCTCTCGACGAACTCTGCTCCCGCGACTTCTCTGCCGATATGGCAACCGCCATTGATCTGCTGCTGCAGCGCTATCTGGGTGATTTTCAGCAGGGGCGCAGTTACAACGAGTGGTGGACCCTCTCCCCAAAGGGGGTCAAGAAGCAGATCTATCTGCGCCTCTCCGGTATTCAACTGGCTGGCCGGCTGATGATGATGACCGAAGCTGTGCTCGACTCCGATACCCTCTATCAGGAGTCCTCGCTGGCAACCGGCGATACCCTTGCCTGCCTGTTCGATAGCCATGGTGTGTTCGAGAGTGGCAACTATCACTTCGAAATGTGTTTCGGCCACCAGATCGCCAAGCTCTCCCAGGTTTTCTCCGGCAATGATGACAGCTTCTACCAGAAGCTCTCCCGTCTCGATGAAGTGGTGACCGAGGGGGAGTGCCGAACCCTCAAGGGGATGCGCTGGTTCCAGTATCAGTTCCGCTATATCCAGCAGGGGGCCCGCATTCTGCTCACCATGCGGGATATTACCGATCGCAAACTCGAAGAGCTGGAGCATCGCCACCTCGCCTGGCACGACTCCCTGACCGGCCTGCTCAATCGGTATGGCTTGATGAAATCCCTTGAGGCCTATTGTGGGCTGGGGGAGCGTTTCGCGCTGGTGTTCATGGATCTGGACAACTTCAAGCTGGTCAACGACAACTACGGCCACAAGGCGGGAGATCGCCTGCTGGAGCGCGTCGCCGGTCGCCTCAAACAGATTTGCCCGCGGGATGTGGAGCTGGCTCGCCTCGGTGGCGATGAATTCACAGCACTGGTGCCGCTGGGCAATCAGGGGGATCGGGCGCAAGAGGTGGCCGATCAGATGCTCTCCCAGATGACCAAGCCGCTGCAACTGAGCGGGCTGCCGGAGGTGACCATCGGCGGCAGTATCGGTATCGCCATCTATCCCGATGATGCGGATGACGGGGACAACCTCATCACCCGTGCCGACATGGCCATGTATCAGGCCAAGCAGATGGGGCGGCTGCGCTGGCAGCGTTTCACCCCCAGCATGCAGCAGACCCTGCAGCGCAAGCTCAATCTCAAACAGTTTCTGGCCAAGGCCATCGGCCGCCAGGAGCTGAGCCTCTGTTACCAGCCGCAGGTCGATGCCGCCAAACGGCGTCTGATCGGTTACGAGGCGCTGCTGCGCTGGTACAACCCGGTGCTCGGCCATGTGTCGCCGGTGGAATTTATTCCGCTGGCCGAAGAGATGGGGCTGATCCGCGAGATCGGCAGCTGGGTGCTTTCCACTGCGCTGGCACAAGTCGCCAGCTGGCAGAAGCGCTTCCATCAGCGGGTGCCGGTCTCCGTCAACCTCTCCGGTTTCCAGCTATCGTCGGCGTTGCCCGGGCAAGTTCGCCAGCAGCTGGAGCTGCACGGGGTGGATGCCTCCCTGTTGACGCTGGAGCTGACCGAAACCGTGCTGATGCTCGATATGAAGGGGTGCCTCGGCATTCTCGACGATTTGAGCGAGCAGGGGATCAAGATTGCCATCGACGATTTCGGTACCGGCTACTCCTCGCTGGCCTATCTCAACCGGTTGCCGATCAATAACATCAAGCTGGATCGCTCCTTCGTGGTCGGTCTCAACTTGCCGGTGATCCGGGCGACTGCGGCCATGGCTACCAATCTGGGGTTGGGGATCATGGCGGAAGGGGTGGAGGAGCCTCACGAGCTGGCCGCACTGCAGACCCAGGGGTGCCATGTGTTCCAGGGATATCTGTTCAGCAAGCCGCTGACTGTGGCGCAAGTCGAGGCGAGCGGTTTTGTGGTGGAGTGCCAGGTCGGGCGTTATCCACTGCTAGATGCCGTGATGGCAGAGTAACAAGTGTGCGTTAGGCCACAACTTGGAATTTTATTCCGCAATATTTAATCAAAATTAATCATTCTTTTGCGATCGGTCATGAGACGGATTGGCTGGAATTGCTAGCATGCGACCTCGTTTCTAGGGAAAGGAGTATCGCAATAATGAGTCATGCTGCTGTCAATGACCGTCCGGCCAGCCCTCCCAAAGGTTGGCTGAACCGTTTCCTCAATGGCGTCGAGAAAGCCGGGAACAAATTACCCGACCCCGCCATGCTGTTCCTCTACGCCTTGTTGATCGTCTGGGTCGGCTCCTGGGTGTTGTCACAATTCCAGTTTGATCTGGTCAATCCCCGTACCGGGGAGGCGGTAGTGGTCAACAACCTGCTGACCGGTGCCGGTCTGGCCGAGTTTCTCTCCACCATGGTGACCACCTTTACCGGCTTTGCCCCGCTGGGGATCGTGCTGGTGGCCATGCTCGGGGTCGGGGTGGCCGAGCAGTCCGGTTTTATCAATACCGGTCTGAAAAAGTTGCTGAAAGTGACGCCTGCCCGTTTTCTCACTCCCATGCTGATCCTGGTGGCGATCGTCAGCCACACCGCCGCAGATGCGGGTTATGTGCTGGTGATCCCCATCGGTGGCATCATCTTCCACGCTGCCGGACGCCATCCGCTGGCGGGGATCGCCGCTGCCTTTGCCGGTGTTTCCGGCGGTTTTGCCGCCAACTTCCTGCCCTCCGGCGGGGATGCGCTGCTGCAGGGCTTTACCCAGTCCGCCGCTCAGTTGCTCGATCCTGACTACATGGTCAACACCCTGTGCAACATCATCTTTACCGGTGCCTCTTCGCTGCTGATCATCTGTGTCGGCTGGTTCATCACCGAAAAGGTGGTGGAGCCGCGCCTCAAGCACGTGGCGCTCAACGAGGATCTGGAGAGTGCCGACGAGATGGGGCGCTACAGCGCGCAAGAGAGTCGGGCCTTCAACTGGGCCGGGTTTGCCATGCTGGCGGCTATCGTGCTGCTGGCGCTGGCGCTCTCCCCGAGCGATTCACCGCTGCGTGCTGCCGATGGCTCCCTGACCACCTTCGCCGCGCCGGTGATGAAGTCCATAGTGCCGCTCATCTTCCTGCTCTTTATCCTGCCCGGGATTGTCTACGGCTTTGTCGCAGGCAGCTTCAAGAGTGGCAAGGATGTGATCGATGCCATGTCGGCCACCATGAACAAGATGGGCTCCTACATGGTGATGGCCTTCTTCTGCGCGCTCTTTATCAAGGCGTTTGGTGACTCCAATCTGGGCACCCTGCTGGCCCTCTCCGGTGCCGAAGTGCTCCATGCGCTGGCGCTGCCCGGTGAGGTGACTATCGTCGGGATGATCCTGCTCACCGCCACCGTCAATCTGGTAGTCGGCTCGGCCTCCGCCAAGTGGGCGCTGATCAGCCCGATCCTGGTACCCATGTTGATGGCGGTGGGGATCTCCCCCGAGCTGACCCAGGCGGCCTATCGGGTAGGGGATTCCGCCTCCAACATCATCACCCCGCTGATGGTCTTCTTCCCGCTGGTGGTGGTCTATTGCCAGCAGTATGTGAAGAGCACCGGGATCGGTACCCTGGTCTCCATGATGCTGCCGTACTCGCTTGCCTTCCTGGTGAGCTGGACGATTTTCCTGCTGCTCTACTGGGCGCTCGGCTTCCCGCTCGGGTTGCAAGCCCCTTACGTCTATCCGGCCCCTTAAGCTGGGTGTGCGAGGGAGCCTTGGGCTCCCTCGTTTTTTTCGCTATGGTGTTACCTCATTTTGGAGGTGCCATGAATCAGACCATCGATCTTATCCTTTCCCATCGCTCCATTCGTCAGTTCACTGCCGAGCCGATCGCCCCGCAGCAGCTGGATGCCATTCTCGCCGCCGCCCAGTCTGCCTCAACCTCGAGCTTTTTGCAGGTGACCAGTATTGTGCGAGTCTGCGAGCCCGAGGCGCGTCAGCAGTTGGCCATGCTGGCGGGCAATCAACCCTATGTGGTGCAGGCGGCCGAGTTTCTGGTGTTCTGCGCCGATTACCACCGCCACACCCAGATCGTGCCCGAGGCCCAGACCGGCTATGCGGAGCAGTTGCTGATCGGAGCCATCGACGGCGCTCTGATGGCGCAAAACGCCTTGCTGGCGGCGCAGTCGCTGGGGTTGGGCGGGGTCTATATCGGCGGCATTCGCAACCATCCGGCCGAGGTGAGCGAACTGCTCGGCTTGCCCCATCAGGTGATCCCGCTGTTTGGCCTCTGCCTTGGTCATCCTGCCCAGCAGCCGGAGCAGAAACCCCGTCTGCCCAGGGGATTGGTGGTGCATCAGGAGCGCTACCAGCACGAGCTGGATCGCGACCTGCTGGCCCGGTACGATCAGCAGATCGCGGACTACTATCAGGCCCGCAGCAGCAACAACAAGCAGCAGACCTGGAGCGGCCAGATCCGCGCCATTCTGGGCAAGGAGTCCCGCCCTTTCATGCTGGGATTCCTGCAATCGCGGGGCTTTAACCTCAAGTAATGGCGCTGATGGGCGATACTATGGGGAGGTGACCGTCATGGTCATCATCCCCTGATCCTGCAATCTCTCCCTGAGACCGGGGGCACAGCTTGGTGACAAATCGTGGGCAAGGGGGGATCTGCAGGCTACCTTAAGTGGGTAAGCTGTTGTAGGATCACGCAATTGGATAGGAACAGGGGTTTGGACATCCTATGATTTTAACTTTGGTATTGCTGTCTATTGGCGCACTCCTGTTTTTGGTTATCGCCTATAACGTGGTGCAGCAATATAAGCAGAAGGCAGAGGCGGACAAGCGTCACGCCGTTGCCAGACACAAGACGGTGGCTGACGAGACCGAAGAGGTGTTGCTGAACGTCAATCTGGTGCCTTTCTCCAAGAACATGGTGTTGCTGTTGCAGCACCGGATCCTCGATGCCTATCGCGCCATCGCCCAGGTGATGCCGAACAATCAGATCAAGCAGCGCATCGTCGATGTGCAGACCCAGATCAAGAATGTGCAGGAGAACTACAGCGTGCAGGATGAGGGTCAGTTCAAGACCCCGGAGTCCGATCGTCAGGCGATCCAGATGCTGCAGTTGGTCAAGAAGATGCGTGCCGTGCTGCGGGTTGAGCACAACAAGGGCAAGATTGACCCTCAGGGGTTTGCCCAGGAAGAGCGCCGCCTCGAGCTGATGCAGCTCAAGATCAACATCTCCAATCTGGTCAAGCGGGCGATGGATGCCCGCATTCAGGGCCAATATGGTACATGCCGCCAGCTCTATACCAAGGGGCTGTCGGCCATGGCGAGCGTGGGCGACAAGGATCCCTATCTGCTGGCCCGTGAAGAAGATATGCGTCAGGGGCTCAAGGAGCTTGAAGAGCTGCAGCAGCAAAATAGCGCGCAGGATCTGCAAAACATCAAGGACAAGGAAGCCGACGAGCTCGATGTCCTGTTTCAACCCAAGAAGAAATGGTAAGCATGTCCCACCCACTCGATTCCACACTGGGGCCAATGGCCCCATTTGTTTCTCAGCTGTTGGCCGAACTGGCCGCCACTGGCGTCACAATTTCCTGGCCAACGGTCGATCACCTCTGTTATCGGGCGGCTACCCTGCAGGAGTACCGCGCGCTATGTGCTGTGCTGGCTGAGTCGGGCACCTTGCTGGTGGAGGGTATGATTGGCGGACGTCCCATCGCCACTTATCAGTTGCATCAGCCTCTGTTGGCTGGTGAGGTACAGGTACCCTGTATCGAGCTGGCTGCACCGAAACCGGGGCGCGTCCATCAGGCGGGGCTGGAACATATCGAGCTGGTGGTCACTTCACTGCAAGATCTGGTAGCGCGCTATCCCGAGCTGCCATTCAAAACCGGCAACATGCAGGATACCCGCAACCCCGATATTGGCCTGATGTTGCCTTCCGGCCAGATCAAGTTTCATCTGCGCTCGCTGGCTGAGGTGATCGCCGAAGAGGTGGCGACTGGTGCTGTGGTCGCGGTGCCTGCGGATTATTTCGATCAGGAATGATCCTGCGCTCAATGCGGTGCGAGCCTGACAGGCTCTTGAATAATGCAGCAAAAGGGGTCACCGGTGTGACCCCTTTTGTTATCTGGCGGTGCTGGGTTGCGAGAGTGCCATCTGCTCGTGGGTGACCCTGTTTGCGCTGAGCCTGTTACCCGTGTCGGTGGGGTTGCTGGGCGGGCAGTGGCGATTGGTTTCGCTGCTTGAGACGGCCGAGCCAGAGGCTCAAGCCCGCCGTCAGGATGAGGACCAGTTCAATCCCCATGACCAGACCGCCCAGCTCGCCTTGCTCCCAGAAGGGGTGCAGGTAAAGCCCACCCAGACTGGCTCCCAGATAGTAGGCCACCAGATAGAGGGAGGAGGCGAGGGCCCGGTTGTGTTCGACATGATGACCCACCCAGGCACTGGCGCAGGCGTGTGCCAGGAAAAAACCGAAGCTGGAGACCAGCAAGCCGCTCAGGATCCCGAGCAGACTGCCCTGCAGCAGCCACAGACTGCCGATAGCCATCAGGGCGATCCCGACCAGCAGCATGCGTTGTGCCCCCCAGCGGTTGGCAAAGCGGCCGCTCAAGGAGGAGGCCACCGTTCCCGAGAGATAGGTGAGAAATAGCATGCCGAGCCACTGGGTGGGCAGGGAGAAGGGGGGCTTGGCCAGCAAGAAGGTGAGGTAGCTGAACTGGTTCAGAAACACCATAAAGTTGAGGCCGCCAAT
This sequence comes from Aeromonas sp. R1-2, assembly GCF_040908505.1. NCBI lineage: Bacteria > Pseudomonadati > Pseudomonadota > Gammaproteobacteria > Aeromonadales > Aeromonadaceae > Aeromonas > Aeromonas sp. R1-2. The sequence continues at coordinate 35,012 of NZ_JBFODU010000029.1, forward strand.
CAGATAGGCCCCTACCAGCAAGGGATTGGTCAGGTGTTGTTGCAAGGCGTGAGCAAATTGGCCGCGAACGGGGGCGCTCGCCACAAAGCGGGTCTGATGGGGCAGCAGCCAGAAGACCAGCGGCAGCAGTAACAGGCTGATTACACCAATCCCCAGAAAGGTATGCTGCCAGTCGCCAAACCAGCCCGCCAACAGACCGCCGACCACCCGACCGGCAATGCCACCGAGGGAGTTGGCGGCAATATAGACCCCCACCGCCGAGAGCAGCGCCCGTTTGCTGAACTCTTCCCCCATATAGGCAATCGCGGTCGCGGGCAGCCCTGCCAGCAGCGCGCCCTGCAGGATGCGCAGCAACAGCAGGGAACCAAACTGCTCAACCAGCGGGATCAACAGTGAGAGCAGGATCGCCAGGGTGAGGGTACCCAGCATGACTTGCCGACGGCCATGGCGATCCGCCAGTCTGGCGCAGATCAGCAGGGAGGCGGCGAGGCCTGCAGTGCATCCTGCCAGGGTCCAGCTGGCCGAGAGGGAGTTGACCGAGAAGACCTCGGCGATCAGGGGTAACAGGGGATGGGTCTGGTAGAGGTTCAGAAACACCAGAAAAGAGCCCAGGCTGAGGGCCAGGGTTGCACGTATCCACTCGCGACTTCCAACTTCAATCATTGCGTATTGTCCTGACTACTTTTGGTCAGGGTAGAGTCCTTGCGGTTATAAATATAATATATTTAAGTTATCCATCTCATAAGATGAATTGATACATGGATCTGAAACAGCTCACTTATCTGCTGGCGGTCAGGGATGCCGGCTCATTTACCAAGGCAGCCAACAGTCTGCATGTGGCACAACCGGCCATCAGCATGGCCATCGCCAAGCTGGAGCAGCAGCTCGAATTGCGGCTGTTTGATCGACAGGACCGGGCGGTACGGCTCACCCCTGAGGGGGAGGTGCTCTGTCGCCATGCCGAGCGTCTGTTGCTGCAGATGCATCAGGCCGAGGCCGAGATGGCCGAGCTCAAGGGGCTGGAGCGGGGGGAGGTGCGGATCGGGATCCCCTATATGATGGGCTCCTACTATTTCCCCCCTCGTCTGATGGCCTTCAAGCACCGCTACCCCGGCCTCAAGATCCGTGTTGAGGAGGCCGGTACCCGCGAGCTGCTCAGCCGGATGGTGGATGGCTCCCTCGATCTGGCCATTCTCATCACCAGTGATCTCCCCCCCGCCATCGAGGGAGCGCATCTGCTGAGCGAAGAGATGTTGATGGTGGTGGGGGACGATCACCCCTTGCGTGGCGCATCAGCCGTCACCCTCTCGCAGTTTTTCGCTCAGGAGCTGGCGCTGTTTCGCCGTGGCTTTTATCACCGGGAGCATATGGAGGCGCTGGCGCAGAGCCTCGGAGTCGAGCCCGACATCGCCTTCGAGAGCAATCTCATCCCCTTGCTCAAGGCGGTGGTGCGGCAAGGTTTTGCGGTGACCACCTTCTTGCGGATGGTGCTGGAAGAGGAGCCGGATCTGAGTGGCGTGCCCTTCGCCCCGCCTATCTATCTCGATCTCTGCGTGGCGTGGCGGCGTGGCGATCCACTCTCCATGGCCAACCGTGCCTTGCGTGATTTCCTACTCAAGGAGCGCCCGGCCTGATGGCGGCGGGCCATTGCTGAAAGTTTGTTACTATTAACGGTGAGTTCGCTTGAGGGCTACACCATGAAATTGCAGCAATTGCGCTATATCGTCGAGGTGGCGAACCACAGGCTGAATCTGTCGGCCACCGCCGAGAGCCTCTTTACCTCCCAGCCCGGGATCAGCAAACAGGTGCGGATGCTGGAGGATGAGCTGGGGATCCAGATCTTCGAGCGCAGCGGCAAACACTTGACCCAAATCACTCCCATCGGTCGGGATGTGATCAAAGTGGCCGCGGAGGTGCTGGACAAGGTCGCCACCATCAAGGTAATGGCCAGGCAGCATGTGCATCCGGAGCAGGGAACCCTCACCATTGCCGCCACTCATCTGCAAGCCCGTTATATTCTGCCCGCCATCCTCAAGGGGTTCATGGCCCGCTTTCCCAAAGTTGCCGTAACTGTGATGCAAGGGAGTGCTGCGCAGTGTCGCGCAGCCGTGCATGATGGCGCGGCCGATCTGCTGCTGGCGGATGAACCGGAGGAGGGGAGCGATCTGCTCATGCTCCCCTCTTTTCAGTGGCAACGGGGCTTGGTGCTACCCAAGGATCATCCGTTGGCCAAAGCAACATCGCTGACCTCGGCCGAGCTGGTGGAGTTTGCATTGGTGACCGATGGAAGGGCGCTCTCTGCCGCTCATGGCACTGATTGCGCTCATGCCGAGAGCCGGATCGCCTGCTGTGCGAGCGACAGCGATGTGCTCAAGACCTATGTCAGACAAGGGATGGGCATTGGGGTGATGGCAACCTTTGCCTGGGAGCCCCAGCGCGATGGGGATCTGGTGCTCAAAACGGCGCCCTGGCTACCAGGCGGTGTGGCCACTATCGGGTTGCGCAGAGGGGCATTTTTATGCGGCTATCTCTACGATCTGATTGAACGTCTCGCGCCGCAATTGACCCGCGAGCGGGTCGAACAATACTGTGCTGCCCGCACTGGCGAAGAGCTTGAAGCTCTGCTGGCCAATCTGACCGTACCACAGCGATAGCTAGGGTCGTCCCAAGAAAAACGCCTCCCAATGGGAGGCGTTTGACTATCTGGCATTCGTCAATGCAGGCTCACTTCTTCAGCATATGATCCAGCTTGTTGGCCTTGGTCGACAGATAGAACTCGTTGTGGGGATTGCGCCCTTCCTGCAACGGTACCCGTTCGGCCACCGGAATACCGAAGGATTCCATGGCTTTCATCTTGCGCGGGTTGTTGGTCATCAGTTTGAGAGACTTGACCTCAAGCTGCTTGAGCATATCGGCGCAGATGGTGTAGTCGCGCATATCGGCGGCGAAACCAAGGGCCACGTTGGCTTCCACGGTATCGGCCCCCTGATCCTGCAGGTGATAGGCGCGGATCTTGTTGAGCAAGCCGATGCCACGGCCCTCTTGACGCACATACAGCAACACGCCACGACCGGCTTTGGCGATATTCTCCATGGCCGCCTGCAACTGGAAACCGCAGTCACAACGCAGGCTGAACAGGGCGTCGCCGGTCAGGCACTCTGAGTGGATCCGGCCCAGCACGGGCTCGTCACCGGTAATGTCGCCCATCACCAGTGCGGCGTGATCTTTGCCTGTGCCGGTTTCCTGAAAACCTACCAGCGTGAAGGTGCCCCAGGGGGTTGGCAATTTGGATTTGGCCACGAGGGTAACGCTGCTCATAGGTTGCTCCTTACTACTAACGGCTCAAAAAAGGGGGCCAGTTTAGCGCGCCTTGTCAGGAACGACCATAAGAACAAGTCCCTGCATTGCTTAATGAAATTTCCAAATGAGATACAAGCACAGCTGTCCGTCGGGGTTTTGGCCCTTTGTGCGGATTGATGACTGCCAGGCTCACCACATTCGGGTATAATCGGCGCCCATTAACCCACCCTTTCGGGATGGGAGCAACACAGTGCAGGAGAAAGTTATGCCTCAGATGGCCCCCGTAATGACAATTGATGGCCCCAGTGGTGCAGGTAAAGGCACCTTGTGTCAGCTGCTTGCTGAGAAGCTGGGTTGGCACTTGCTGGACTCGGGCGCCATCTATCGGGTGTTGTCCCTGGCCGCCCTGCATCACGATGTAGAGCTGGACAGTGAAGCCTCACTGGTGCCGCTGGCTGCCAATCTGGATGTGCAATTTCAGGTAGAAGGCGATCTTGTCAAGGTCATCCTGGAAGGGGAAGATGTCTCCCGCACCATCCGCACCGAAGAAGTGGGTAATGCTGCCAGTAAAATCGCCGCCTTCCCCCGTGTGCGCGAAGCCTTGCTGCGCCGTCAGCGGGCATTTCGTCAGGCCCCGGGTCTGATTGCCGATGGTCGTGACATGGGTACAGTTGTTTTCCCCGAGGCCGAGGTGAAGATTTTCCTCGACGCCAGTGCCGAAGAACGGGCCCAACGTCGCTATAAGCAGTTGCAAGATAAGGGCTTTGATGTTAACTTTGAGCGTCTTTTAACCGAGATTCGGGAACGTGACGATCGCGACAGAAATCGCGCTACTGCACCCCTGAAACCGGCAGAAGATGCTCTGGTGGTAGATTCTACCTCCATGACCATAGATGAAGTGCTGGCAACAGTACTCGCCTATGCAGAGCAACAACTTGGTGATGCCAGCGCAAGCTGACATCCGGTCGTCTGCACCAAGGATGGCGCAGATTATTTAAAACAGCCCCGCTTGTGCCGGATTGCAAGTGGATGTTTCATTTGTGACATAAACAATGATCGAATCTTTTGCTCAACTCTTTGAAGAGTCCCTGAACGCCGTTGAAACCCGTCAAGGTTCCATCGTCAAGGGTACTGTCGTTGCTATCGAGAACGGTTTCGTACTGGTTGACGCCGGTCTGAAATCCGAGTCCGCTATCCCGGCTGAAGAATTCAAGAACGCCATGGGCGAGCTGGAAATCAACGTCGGCGACACCGTTGACGTGGCTCTGGACTCTATCGAAGATGGTTTCGGCGAAACCAAGCTGTCCCGCGAAAAAGCCAAGCGCCACGAAGCCTGGCTGCAGCTTGAGAAGGCTTACGAAGAGCAAGCTACCGTTATCGGTATCATCAACGGCAAGGTCAAGGGTGGTTTCACCGTTGAACTGAACGGCATCCGTGCCTTCCTGCCGGGTTCTCTGGTTGACGTGCGTCCGATCCGTGACACCGCTCACCTGGAAAACAAAGAACTCGAGTTCAAAGTCATCAAGCTGGACCAGAAGCGCAACAACGTTGTTGTTTCTCGTCGTGCCGTGATCGAGACCGAGAACACCTCCGAGCGCGAAAGCCTGCTGGCTAACCTGCAAGAAGGTCAAGAAGTTAAGGGTATCGTCAAGAACCTGACCGACTACGGTGCATTCGTAGATCTGGGCGGTGTTGACGGCCTGCTGCACATCACCGACATGGCGTGGAAGCGCGTTAAGCATCCTTCCGAAATCGTCAACGTTGGCGACGAGATCGCTGTCAAGGTTCTGAAGTTCGACCGCGAGCGTACCCGTGTATCCCTGGGTCTGAAGCAGCTGGGCGAAGATCCCTGGGTTGCTATCGCCAAGCGTTACCCGGAGACCACCCGTCTGTCTGGCCGCGTGACCAACCTGACCGACTACGGCTGCTTCGTTGAAATCGAAGAAGGCGTTGAAGGCCTGGTACACGTATCCGAGATGGATTGGACCAACAAGAACATCCACCCGTCCAAAGTTGTTAACGTTGGCGACGTGGTTGACGTGATGGTTCTGGACATCGACGAAGAGCGTCGTCGTATCTCCCTGGGTCTGAAGCAGTGCAAATCCAACCCGTGGCAGCTGTTTGCCGAAACTCACGCCAAAGGCGACCGTGTTTCCGGCAAGATCAAGTCCATCACTGACTTCGGTATCTTCATCGGTCTGGATGGCGGCATCGACGGCCTGGTTCACCTGTCTGACATCTCCTGGAACAACCAGGGCGAAGAAGCCGTGCGTGAATTCAAGAAAGGCGACGAGATCGAAGCCGTTGTTCTGCAAGTGGATCCGGAGCGTGAGCGCATCTCCCTGGGTGTCAAGCAGATCGAAGAAGACCCGTTCAACAAGTACCTGGCTGACAACAAGAAAGGTGCTATCGTGAAGGGTAAGGTTACCGAGGTTGATGCCAAAGGTGCCGTTATCGAACTGGCTGATGGCGTAGAAGGCTACCTGCGTGCCTCCGACGCTGCTCGTGACCGTGTAGAAGACGCCACTCTGGTGCTGTCTGTTGGTGACGAAGTTGAAGCTAAATTCATGGGCGTTGATCGTAAGAACCGCACCGTAAGCCTGTCTGTCCGTGCTAAGGACGAGGCTGATGAGCGTGTTGCTATCGATAACCTGAACCAACAAGAAGAAGTTGTGTTCAGCAATGCTATGATGGAAGCGTTCAAAGCCGCCAAGGGTGAGTAATCCTTGATGCAAGAAAAGGGCGGCATTGCGCCGCCCTTTTTTATCCTGGCAAAATGAATATTGCATGTGATCGGGGAAGGAGATTTAACGTTATGACCAAATCAGATCTCATCGAACAACTGGCAGCCAGCCGCATGCATATGCCGGCCAAGGATGTCGAAGCCGCCATCAAGGAGATCCTTGAGCAGATGGCGTCGACCTTGCAAAACGGCGACCGGATTGAAATCCGCGGATTTGGCAGTTTTTCACTGCACTATCGTGCGCCCCGTGTGGGCCGCAACCCCAAGACTGGGGACAAGGTTGAACTGACCGGGAAATATGTCCCGCACTTCAAACCAGGTAAAGAGTTGCGCGAGCGCGTCAACATCATTGAATAATGCAGAAATGGGCATACCTCGGGTATGCCTTTTTTCTTTTTGGCACCGATTCCTGTGCCAATCGTCTTGTTTCTTAAACTCTTTTCCCATTCACTCTAGAGTCTGCCTGCGATTTTAAGGATAATCAGCCTCTCATTAGATACTGACAGGGAGCTCTTATGAAGCGTATTTTGGCCCTCATTCCGCTGGTGCTGGTGTTTGTTCTGACCCTGGCGCTGGGCTCACAAAATGGCCAGCTGGTTCAGTTCAATTACCTGATCGCTCAGGGTGAGTTTTCGCTTGCCATGCTGTTGGGCTTCTTCTTCGCTGGCGGTTTTTTGCTGGGCTGGCTGGTATTCGGCCTGCTGTTCCTGCGCCTGAAAATGCAAAACCGCACCCTCAACCGCACCATGCGTCGTCAATCCCGCGAGTTGGAGCTGGCCCGGTCACCGGGTAAGGAATAATGTTCCTCAATGCTTGAACTGCTTTTCCTGCTGTTGCCCATCGCCGCCGGTTATGGTTGGTACATGGGCCGCAGGAGTGTTCGCCAGGACACCCAAAAACAGAGTAACCAGTTTTCCCGCCAGTATGTGGCGGGCCTCAACTATTTGCTGTCCGATGAATCCGACAAGGCGGTGGATCTCTTTATCCAACTGCTTGAGGTGGACAGTGAAACCATCGAAACACACCTCTCCCTCGGCAACCTGTTTCGCCAGCGTGGGGAGGTCGATCGTGCCATCAAGATCCACCAGAATCTGGTAACCCGCCAACTGACCCGGGAGCAGCGCCAGCTTGCTCTGCAGGAGCTGGCTCGCGACTTTCTTGCTGCCGGTCTGCTCGACCGGGCGGAAGCGCTCTGGAACGAGTTGTGTGACGACAGCGATTTTGAAGAGACGGCGCTGGCACAGTTGTTGATTATCCATCAGCAGTTGCGGGATTGGGACAAGGCCATCGATGTGGCGGTGCGTCTGCAAAAATTCCAGGGCAAGAAGCTGGCCGACCCCATCTCCCATTTCTATTGCGAACAGGCCGAAACCGCGCTTCGTGAGGGCAATAAAGGGGAGGGGCTGGCCAAGCTCAAACGGGCGCTCAATATCAATCCGGCATGTGCCCGGGCCAGTTTGCGCCTCGCTGAGCTCGCCATGGCAGAGGGGGAGTATGAGCAGGCCAGCAAGGAGCTGCTGCGGGTGTTCGAGCAGGATATCGACTTTGCCTCCGAGGCAATGCCCAAATTGCTCGAGTGCTATCAGCAGTTGGGGCGCACGCCTGCGTTGATCCCGCTGCTTGAGAAGGCGGTGGAAGATCACGCCGGTGTCAGCGTGACCCTGGCCCTTGCCAAGCTGGTTGAAGAGCGTGATGGCCTGAGTCAGGCCCGTTCGCTGGTGCTGCGTCAGCTGCGTCGTCATCCGTCGATGAAAGGTTTTTACCAGTTGGTGGGTTTTCAACTGGCCAGTGCGGAGGAGGGGCCTGCCAAGGAGAGCCTCGAGCTGCTGCAACAGCTGGTCGGCGAGCAGATAAAAATCAAGTCAACCCACAAGTGTCGGCAATGCGGCTTTGCCACTCACTCGCTGTTCTGGCAGTGCCCGTCTTGTCGCCAGTGGGGTTCCATCAAGCCGATCCGTGGTCTGGACGGTGAATAACAAGCAATAGGATGTGAGATGCAAGATCCCAAAGTACTGGTAGCGCTGGATTATCAGCACGAGGCAGATGCCTTAGCGTTCGTTGAACGTATCTCTCCGGCCCAGTGCCGTCTCAAGGTAGGCAAGGAGATGTTTACCCTGTTTGGCCCGCAGTTTGTACGCCAGCTGGTGGCCAAGGGATTCGATGTCTTTCTGGATCTGAAATTTCACGATATTCCCAATACCGTTGCCAAAGCCGTGGCAGCCAGTGCCGAGCTCGGTGTCTGGATGGTCAACGTGCATGCCAGTGGTGGTGAGCGGATGATGCGTGCCGCCAAAGAGGCGCTGCTGCCTTATGGCGACAAGGCGCCATTGTTGATCGGGGTGACCGTACTGACCAGCATGGAGCAGTCCGACATGATCCCTCTTGGTCTGGATGTGAGCCCTGCCGAGCAGGTGATCCTGCTGGCTACCTTGACCAAGGCATCCGGCTTGGATGGGGTTGTCTGCTCTGCCAACGAGGCCCATGAGCTTAAAGCCTTGCTGGGTGATGAGTTCAAGCTGGTGACCCCGGGTATTCGCCCGACCGGTTCAGCGGCCGGGGATCAGCGCCGGGTGATGACACCGAAAGCGGCGGTCGAGGCGGGGTCCGATTATCTGGTTATCGGTCGCCCCATTACGCAGGCTGCCGATCCGGCCGCCATGCTGGCCAGCATCAATGCCGAGCTGGCTGGTGCGTAACAGGCTCACTCAGTGATACGCGGTGCAGGCCGAGTAACAGGCCTGCACCGGCCCCGATAAGATGAGAGCCGATGTGTACCCGGGCATTGATCAGGGTGGATATCGGGCTCTCTCCTGCGTTGTAGAAGTCCATCGCCAGCTTGAGCCCCATCCCTGCCAACAGTAGCCAGCCCGACGTGCGGCGTCCGTGGCGGATATCCTGCATTGCCCCCCAGACAAACAGGCCATGCAGCGAGCCGGATAGCCCCATGTACCATTGAGTCTGCGGGCACCACCACCAGATCCCCAAGCCCACTGCCAACCAGAGCAGCAACATCAGCAGAGGCAGGCGAGCCCCACCCAGATAGTCGCGAAACAGGCTATAGAGGATGGCGAGGCCGCCCAGATTGAGCAGCAGGTGCCACAGATTGGTATGAGCCAGATTGCCTGTTATGATCCGCCACCCTTCGCCCCCGGCGATCAAGGGCCGATCGAAGGAGAGCTGAAGATTGGGAACGGTAAAGAAGAGTAGCAAGCTGGTGAGAGAGAGCGTGATAACCCAGAGCAATCCAGATTTGTCTGACAACATGAAACAGTCCAACGACAAGAACAGTCGATACTGTACACGTTGCACCCGAGCCCTCAAAGCCTGCCTGTGCGATTATATTGTGCCGGTTGACAATCACACGCCCCTCTACATCTTGCAGCACCCCAACGAGGTGGCACATCCCAAGGGGACTGCGGCGCTGCTGGCGGCCTCTTTGCAACAGTGCGAGATCCATGTGGGGGAGGACTTTTCCCGCGATGAGTGGCTCAATGGGTTGCTTGCAGATCCTTCCCGTCGCTGCTATCTACTCTGGCCGGATGAGGATGCCATTTCGCTGACCGATCTTCGCCAACAGTGGGAGAGTGAATCCTCTAGCTCCGCATCCGTCGCCTTTATCTTGCTTGACGGCACCTGGCGCAAAGCCTATCGCATGTTGCAGAGCAACCCGGCACTGGCCCGCTTGCCCCGCATCGGCATTGGTGCCATTGCCGGTCAATATGCCATTCGAAAGAAACCCTTTCCCGATGCCCTCTCTACCATAGAGGCGGGCTATCACCTCTTGTCCCGGTGGGAGGGGAGGCCGGAGCACTATGCGCCCTTGCTGACCCTGTTTAACCGGTTGAATACCCAGTGGCAGGACTTTGCCGAAGGCCGCCGCGCGTGACATTTGAAGGAGTTATCAAGATGAAAAAAGCAGTCGTGGTTTTCAGCGGCGGTCAGGACAGCACTACTTGTCTGGTGCAGGCATTGGCCCAGTATGATGAAGTGCACGCCATCACCTTCGACTATGGCCAGCGCCATCGGGAAGAGATCGACACCGCGCGCCGTCTGGGCAGTGCACTGGGGATTGCCGCCCACAAGGTGATGGATGTGACGCTGCTCAATGAGCTGGCGGTCTCTGCCCTGACCCGTGACGACATTCCTGTCAGTTGCGAGCTGCAGGATAACGGGCTGCCCAACACCTTCGTGCCGGGTCGCAATATCCTGTTCCTGACCCTGGCTTCCATCTATGCCTATCAGGTGGGCGCCGAAGCGGTGATCACCGGTGTCTGCGAGACCGACTTCTCCGGCTATCCCGATTGCCGTGACGAGTTCGTCAAGGCCCTCAATCAGGCGGTGTCGCTGGGGCTGGATCGCGGCATCCGTTTTGAAACTCCCTTGATGTGGCTCGACAAGGCCGAGACCTGGGCACTGGCGGATCACTATGGTCACCTCGACACGGTGCGCCAGCAGACCCTGACCTGCTACAACGGCATTGCCGGTGACGGTTGCGGCACGTGTCCTGCGTGTGAACTGCGCAGTCGCGGCCTGAACAACTATCTGGCCGACAAGGCGGGCATCATGGCCAGACTGTTTGAGAAAACCGGGCTGGGTGAGAAAAGCGCAGAGTGAGCCTGCGTCTTGCCGTGGCTTGGGGTATAATCCGCGACTTTTGCAACAAGCCGTGATCGAGATGCACTACCCAATCAACGAGATTTTCCAGACCATCCAGGGGGAGGGTATCTTTACCGGCCTGCCCGCCATCTTTGTTCGCCTGCAGGGTTGCCCGGTGGGCTGCCCCTGGTGCGATACCCGTCATACCTGGGTTGTTGATCCGGCTCGTGAAGTGGGCAAGGCGGCGGTGCTGGATCGCTCCAACGAATCCGATTGTTGGAGCCAACTTAGCACCGCGCAGATTATCAAGAGCTTTACCGAACTGGGTTATCAGGCGCGCCATGTGGTGATCACCGGTGGCGAGCCCTGCCTCTACGATCTGCACGAACTCTCGTCTGCCCTGCTGGCGGCGGGTTATCAGGTGCAGATTGAAACCAGTGGCACCAGCGAGATCAAGACCCATGAGCAGACCTGGGTGACCGTCTCCCCCAAAATTGGCATGAAAGGGGGGCTGCCTGTGCTGGTCTCGGCGCTGGAGCGGGCCAACGAGATCAAGCATCCGGTGGCCACCGAGCACCATATTGAAGAGCTGGATACTCTGCTCGCTACTGCTACTCTGCGCCCTGATGTGGTCATTGCCTTGCAGCCGATCAGCCAGAAGCCAAGGGCCACCCAATTGGCGATGGATACCTGTATCGCGCGTAACTGGCGACTCTCAATCCAGACTCATAAATATCTGGATATCGATTAATATGGATTGGCTATCCGACGAACAGGTGCTGCTGACCCTGACCAACAAGATGCCTTACGGTAAATATCAGGGGCGGCGTATCATCGATATTCCAGAGCCCTATCTGGTGTGGATGGCGCGCAGCGGTTTTCCGGCGGGTAAATTGGGCCAGACGCTGGCGTTGACTTACGAAATCAAACTCAATGGACTCGAATCCATGATTATTCCCATTATTAACAGGATGTCGGTATGAGAATATATACGAGGCAGGGCGACAAGGGCATGACCCGGCTGGCCGATGGTATCCAGTTGCCAAAGGATCATTTGCGGGTCGAGACCTACGGTTATATCGATGAGCTCAACTCCCATATAGGCTTGCTGATTTGTGACGTGCCGTCGCAAGAGATCGGTTTATTGGCTGATTTACAGCTGTTGCAACAGGAGTTGTTTGATCTGGGGGGGGAGTTGGCATTCTCCAGTGACGCCCAGAATGAATCGATTTGGCAGGTTAATGCCGCTTGGACCACTCGCCTTGAACAGCAGATAGATCGTTATAGTGAGCCATTGCTACCGCTGCGCCAATTTATATTGCCCGGTGGTTCCCGTGCCGCGGCGCAAGCACATGTGGTGCGTACTCTGGTGCGTCATTGCGAGCGCTTGCTGCTGACATTGAGCCGGGAAGAGCGGGTCAATCCCGAGGTGCTGCCCTATCTGAACCGGATGAGTGACTGGTTCTTTACCGTTGCCCGCTATCTCATCTGCGTAGCAGGGGATCGTGAAGTGCTGTGGGTCAAGGCAGCAGATCGCCCGCAATCGGCTATCTGATATGTCACATTTAAGAGGCAATAAAAAACCTCGCCCTAGCGAGGTTTTTTTATTCGTAACGCAAGCGCTGTCAGATAGCAAAATCTTCCAGCGATTTGCCTGCTGCCACTGCGCTGGCAATAGCCGAAGGCATACGGCCCTGGCCGGTCCAGGTTTTCTCTACGCCATTATCCTGATAGCGATATTTGGCAGGACGTGGCGCCCGCTTGGCTTTTTCTGATTTGCCGGGGGTGGTAGCGACAGCGCTTACCAATTCTGCCGGGTCAATACCGGCGGCTTTCAGCATTTCGCTATATTCGTTAATTTTCCGCAGATGCTCTTCACGGGCCTGACGCTCGGCAGCTTCATCCTGCTGACGTTCAGCAACGATAGTAGAGAGTTTTTCCAGTGCCTCTTCCAGTTGTTCCAGAGAAAGCTCGCGGCAGGTCGCACGCAGACTGCGGATATTAAGCAGTACCTTTAAAAATTCATTCATAGGAGTTACCACGTCGAGTCAGAGAAAAATATTATGTTCCAGCTGATTCTTGCTTGGTGATTTAAATAAGTCAAGCCGGGTTAAATATTATATCCGTGGGGAACATCAATACAGATATTTAATATGGCCAGCAATAGGCTTGGTGATTGGATGCCAATGAAACCGCAGTAGGTGAAAATAGCGTCAAAGCTGGTGTTGTTGCATCATTTGACTACCATTTTTCGACCTTGATATGTTTGTCATGACTATTTAATCAAAAAACTTGCTATAAGCTGCCATCTCGATAAAATGTGCGGCGAATACCTTTAAGTAGAGGCGCGCTGCCTATGAGTATTTGTGCGGAGGGTGATGCCTGTGATGCACAAGGAAAGGAGTCAGCGCCGAAGTGGCCAGGCCATCATACCGGGCTGCTGGTTCTGCATCTAATAGGTGCAGGACTGCCATAGTCATCCACTATGGAGCGCTACCTGAAGGGGCTGAGGAGTATGACCTCCCCATAGGTTTTGTTTCTTTAGATCCTCTCGGTAGATCTCCACCTGTAATCTTTAGGTGCAAAGAGATCATGGACATTAGTCATTTCGCCGACTCCGGTTGGTCCGTTCTTCCCCCCCTGTTGGCTGTCGCGCTGGCGATCATGACCCGCCGCGTGCTGCTGTCCCTTGGTGTGGGCATCGTCACCGGCAGTTTGCTGCTCAATCAGTTTTCACCCCTCGAATCCCTGCATTACATGTTGAATACCGTGCTCAAGATCTTCTGGGTCGATGGCGCGCTCAATCGTGACAACGTCAACATGATCCTGTTTATGCTGCTGCTGGGTGGCCTCATCAGCCTGATGAGCGTCTCCGGGGCGACCCGTGCCTTTGCCGAGTGGGCCGAGCGTCGTGCCAAGACCCGCAAGGGCGCCAAAGCCCTGACCGGCATGATGGTGTTTGCCTTCTTTATCGATGACTTCTTCCACAGCCTGTCGGTGGGGGCAATCTGCCGTCCGGTGACCGACCGCTTCCAGATCTCCCGTGCCAAACTGGCCTATCTGCTGGACTCCACCGCGGCGCCGGTCTGCGTGCTGATGCCCATCTCCTCCTGGGGCGCCTATATCATCGCCCTGGTGGGCGGCATCATGGCGGCCCACGGTCTGACCGAACAGAGCCCCATCGCGGCATTTGTCGAGATGATCCCGATGAACCTCTACGCCGTCTTCACCCTCATCATGGTGCTGGTGGTGATCGCCTGTCAGCTCGATATCGGCCCGATGCGTCAGCACGAAGCGTGGGCGCTGGAAGGCAAACTGTGGGATGAGTCCAAGGGCCGCCCCATCGGTCTGGATATGGAGAGCCCGGAGGAGAGCAACGGCGGCATGATCGACATGGTACTGCCGATCCTGACTCTGACCGCTGCCACCATCTATTTCATGATCGATTCCGGTGCTGCGGTGCTGAGCGAGAAAGGGCTGCCATTCAGCGTGCTCGGCTCGTTCGAAAATACCAACGTCGGTTCTTCGCTGGTCTACGGTGCCCTGTGCAGTCTGGTGGTCTCCATCGGTCTGGCGATGCGCCTGAAGCTGGGAGCCAAGAACTGGATCAAGGCCGCGCCGCAAGGCGTCATGGCCATGCTGCCAGCCATCAACATCCTGCTGTTTGCCTGGACCATAGGTGCCGTGGTGCGCGACGTGGAGACCGGCAAGTACCTGGCTTCGCTGGCTAACGGCAACCTGCCGATCGAAGTGCTGCCTGCCGTGGTCTTTATCCTCTCCTGTGCCATGGCGTTTGCTACCGGTACCAGCTGGGGTACCTTCGGCATCATGCTGCCGCTGGCCGGTGACATGGCCGCCGCCAGCGACATCAGCCTGATGTTGCCGATGCTGGCGGCGGTACTGGCTGGCTCGGTGTTCGGGGATCACAGCTCACCCATCTCCAGCACCAGCATCCTCTCTGCCACCGGTGCCGGTTGCCATCACATCGATCACGTGATGACCCAGCTGCCCTATGCACTGGCCATCGCCTTCGGCGCGGCCATCGGTTACCTGGCGATGGGCTTGATGCACTCCAGCCTGGCCGGTTTCAGTGTCAGTGCCCTCTGGTTCGTGCTCTTTACCGGCTATCACCTGAAAAAGGCCAAAGCGCGGCCAGTGCTGGCCACCGCGTAACATTTATAGAGCAAGGGGCCCGCGGGCCCCTTGGTTTTGTCAGGGGCTTTGGTTAGCATGCGCCCCATAAATTCAGTTTCGGAACAGTATCATGGCTTCACTGCACTACAAATTTGCCACCATGAATTCAGGCAAATCCACCCAGCTCATTCAGGCGCACTTCAACTATCTGGAGCGGGGCATGCATCCTCTGGCGATGACGCCAGCCATCGATGACCGTTTTGGGGTCGGGGTGATCAGTGCCCGGGTTGGCCTTGAGCTGAAGGTGGACGTGTTCAGCGACAGCTGTGATCTGTTTGAAATGGTGAAAGAGCGCCATGCGAAGAAACATATCGATGTTTTCATCGTGGACGAGGCCCAGTTCCTGACCCGTGAGCAGGTCTACCAGTTGGCCCGCATCGTCGATGAGCAGGATATTCCGGTGATGGCCTATGGCCTCAAGACCGATTTTCGCGGCGAGCTGTTCCCGGGCTCCTACCATCTGCTCTGTCTGGCCGACAAGTTTGAAGAGCTGAAGAGCATCTGCTGGTGTGGCAACAAGGCTCACATGAACTCCCGGGTCAACGAAGCGGGGCAGGTGATGCGTGATGGCGAACAGGTGGAGATCGGCGGCAACGATCGCTATGTGTCGCTCTGTCGCAAACACTATCTTGAAGGTCGGGCCTACAAGTAATTCGGCTGCGATATTTGAATCGTCGAGAAGGGCGCCAATCTGGCGCCCTTTTTATTTTCCCCAACTTGTATCGCTGTGGTTCAGTCGATCTCGATATCCACCGGCGCAATGATGGGGTCGGCCACCGGCAGGCGTTGAAACAGCTGGCGAAAATGGTGCTGTACCCGGCCTATATCGACCAGTGACATGCCGGAGGCAAAGCCGAACCAGACATAGAGGCCGGTGAGATCGCGAAACATCGGCGGCAAATAGCGGGGAGCGGCAATCAGCCCCTCCAGATAGTGCTGATAGAGCACCGGAATGTCATCCAGTGTCACCTTGCCGACAAACAGCATCGGCAGGATTTCGGGCACCCCTTCCAGTACGGCGCTGCGGATGAAGTTGACCGTCTCCACATAGCCACGCACGTAGGAGAGATCCTTGGTAAAACAGGCGCCGCCGCCCACCATGCCGCCACGAAAGACCCGCTGGGTGATCTTGTAGGCGTCGTGCTCGCTGGTGCCCTGCTGCACGAAGTGCTGAAACACCTCGATAAAATCGGCGCCGCGCTCGGCCATGTCGATGGCCATCACCCGATCGGAGATACGCTTGGCCCGATCCGGAAAAGAGCTGAAGGTGAGGGTCTCTATCAGGACCGCCAGCCCCTCCTGACAGGCGGTGATCCGCGGTGAACCGGCGCTCAGCCAGGTGGCATAAGGCTGCTGGCGACCGTTGAGGGTGGTGCCGACATGGACCCAGCCCTCATGTACCTCCAGCACCTGCAAGTCCAGCTCGGAGAAACGGGCGTGGGAGTTGAGCTTGATGTAGTCGCCACCGGCAGCGGCATCGGAGACGATGCCATCGCTCAGCTTCACCTGCACAGTGCCGTCACTGAAGTAGCTCGACAGCTTGCCCTGCAGTTTGGCGACCGCGGCTTCTCCTTCGAACTCCTTGGGGTAGGGGCGCACCAGATGGCGGGCGCCGGGCAGGGAGAAGATATCGCACAGGCGGGAGCCCAGCTCCTTGAGAGTCTTGCGATCCCCACGCAGGTGATCGCTGGCAGAGCCATAAAGCAGCTGGCTGTAACGCTGAAAATCGGGTTGGCCGCGCTGGCGCAGCATCTCGATCACCACCATGTACTGATCGACCGTCTCTTGCAGGATCCGGCCAAGATCGTCCTGTGGCCCCAGTTTTCTGCGGATCCGGTCCCGCAGCTCCTTGAGCTCCAGATACTTGTTGCGCGGATCGAAGCCGAGGGGGAGGGCATCATAGAAGTGCCTGTCGATAGCGGGCAGCTCCCTGCCACCGCTTGCCTGAAAGCGATCCTGCAGATGGCGTGGCCATTTGATGGCATCCAGAATGCGGATGGGTTTTTGCAGGGTGAGCAGCTCATCCGAGAGTGATTTCAGATGAAGGCGATACTTTTCTTGGATAGTCATGGGGCCCCCTGTGGGGCAAGCGTCATCGTGGATTTGGCTGAGTATATGCATAGCGCTTGCCAAAAAGAAGCGAGCCGCAGGGTTATCGGGTTGGCGTGCTTTTTGTTGATAGCAAATTGGTTTAGACTGCGCCCCTTGATCCCAATCTTGTCGTGGAAATGATGAATATCCCCAGCTCCGAAATGATAATGCGTTGGTTGCAACAGGCTCGTATCGAGCACTATGTCTGCGACCAGTGTCACGGTATCCACATTGTCTCTTTGCAGTCGGTCGATGGTATTCAGGAGAGCCGGATCTTCGTGGAAGAGGAAGGCCTGCTGTTCTCCTCCGAGCTGGAAGTGCGCCCCTCCGCAATGCTGCCGCTGGTTGCCGAACTGGGCCGGCTCAATATGCAGTACCCCTCCCTCAAGGTGTTCCTCGATATCATCGATGACAACCTGCCGCGGCTGGTGGTCGGCCACACCGTCTTTACCAAGGCCGGACTCAGCGTCGAGCAGTTCCTGCTGTTCGTGCAAAGCACCATCGCCGCTACCCACGAACTGGTTGCTGAATGCGAACGTTCCGGCTTCCTCAACCTGCCGGAAATCCAGGTCGCACCGGAATCTGTGCATTAAGTGTTCGAACGGTTCGCCAGGTGAAAAAAGCCGTTGACGCGGGCGGGGCTTTCCCCTAAATTACGCCCCGTTCCAGCGCAACAGCGCAACAGCGCAGCGAGCACCGTGTTGCTGAACACGTTAAACCACAGACCAAAATTTGGTGAGGTGTCCGAGTGGCTGAAGGAGCACGCCTGGAAAGTGTGTATACGGCAACGTATCGAGGGTTCGAATCCCTCCCTCACCGCCAAATTGCAAAGCCCTGATGGAAACATCGGGGCTTTTGTTTTATGGCGCAATCCCGAGCGGTTGTCAGCATAGGACTGCAAATCCTCATTGTTGATAGCCCAGCATCTGGCGAGCCGCTTGGGCAATCGCAGTGAAATGCCTCGGTGACCTTGACGCCACGGCCAACCCATTGGTCGATCCTTTTAAAGTTTCCGCCCAATTCAGTAAAAGGGCCTCTCGAAAGAGAGGCCCTTTTCATTGCTCGCTGATTTGCCCTGCTCGGTACTTAAAAGGCATTCCGTAGTGATACGGATTAATGCTCCACAGTCAGCGGATCCGGGGACAGGTTCAGATGCTTGGTGATGGCCTGATAGAGCTGGGGGTAGTTATCGTCAAAATGGTGTCCTCCCGGCAGGGTGACGCTGGTGACGTTGGGTTGGTTGAGACGGGGGCAGAGGCGGTCGCCGTCATCGTCATCGGCTCCTTGCAGGCAGAGCATCGGCAGGTCGCGGATGGTCTTCACCTGCGGCTCGGTCGGGTAGCTCCGCGCCTTGTGGGTCAGCATGTCGCTGACGTGGATCTCGAAATCCGAGCTGGTGGAGGGGGAGAGCATCACGGCCCCGACCAGCCCCTGACGATAGTGCTCCGGCAACCGGTTGATGACAAAGGGGACAATCTCGGCACCAAACGAGAAGCCGACCAGCAGCCAGCGGGGGCGCTGCCAGCGAGTCTGGTAATCATCGAGGATCCGCTCCAGATCGGCGGTCACCTGCTCCGGGGTTTTCTTCTTCCAGTAGTAGGTGAGGGAGCTCCAGCCTACGACCGGCAAGCCGTGCAGCTGAAACTGGGCGCTCAACCCCTTGTCGAGCGCTGCCCAGCCACCATCGCCGCTGAGAAAGATCACCATGGGGGCGTCCGATGGCTGCTTGACCGGCAGCTCAATCAGGCTCAGGTCATCCTTGACCGGGGCGGCATGCGCCGCAAAAGATGAAACGGGCAGTACGAGACTGAGTAACAGCAATATCAGGGCTCTCATTGGCCATGCTCCTATTTCTTGATCAGCCCCAGCGGGCCGCGGCTAATCAGGGTGATCAGGTGAGTCAGGGTTCTGGGCAGTACCAGCTTGCTGCTGCAGAGCAGGTAGCGGGGTTCCCAGCGGGGCGAAAATTTCTCCTTGTAGCGTCTGAGCCCCTGAAAGTTGTAAAAACGGCTGCCACGCACAAACAGGGTATTGCCAAGGCGGGCCCAATAGCTGTTGAGCGGATGATCGTTGAAGCCGGACATGGGGGCCATCCCCAGATTGAAGCTGGCGTACCCCTGCGCCTTACCCCACAGCAGCAGCTCGACAAAGAGAAAATCCATGATGGGGGCGGTGCCGGTATCCAGGCTGTAGCGCATCAGATCGATGGAGAGCATCTCCTTGTTATCGCTCACCCAGAGGTTGGCAAAGCCGACAATCTGCCCCTCGTGCCATACCAGCGCAGCCGGGCTTAGGGTCAGGTAGTCAGGCTCGAAGCGGCCGACCGAGAAGCCCTTCTCCTTGCCCATCTTGCTCTGCAGCCAGGCATCGGAGACGGTTTGTAATCTGGGCAGCAGGGGGGCCACGGCACTTGCCTCGACCACCTCGAAGGTCAGTCCTTCCCGTTTGCCCTTGGCGTGGCTCTGGCGCAGGTTGCGCAGCCGGCTGCCCGCCAGATCGAAGGTGGCCAGATCGACCATCGCCTCTTCACCGAGCTTGAAGGGGATCAGCCCCAGCTCCAGATAGAGCGGAAGATAGCGTGCCGAGACCTGATAAAAGACCGGGTTGGCGTCGTGCTCGTCGCACCGCTCGCGAAATTGCCAGAGCAGCTCTTCGATCTGCTCGGGGCGGCCGACCGGATCCCCCATCACAATCCAGCTGTTGCCCTCGATGCCATACATCAGGAAAGCGTCGCTGGCGGGATGGAACAGCAGGGACTTGTCCTGTAGCTGGGCCAGATAGCCGTGGATCCCCCCTTCGCGCACCACCAGCTCCTGAGCGCGCGCCAGCGTCTCCTTGTCCGGCTTTTCACCGACCATGCGCAGCGGTGCAAGCAATTGGGCAACCCCGGCCACGGCCAGCACGGCCACCACGCTCCCCATGGCGCGCAGGCCGCGGGCAGCCCCGCCGTGGGGCGAGAAGTGGAACCAGAGGGCGTGGTCATACTCCACCTGACGATAGGAGAAGAGCAGCAGCCAAAGCGCCCCCAGCAGCACGGCGCCGACCGAGATGAGCCAGCCCGGGGTGTACTGGGGATAGAGCAGTGACCCCTTGCGATAGAAGAGGGAACGGCAAGGGGTCATGATGAGCAGGAAGCTGCCAAGCAGCAGGGCTGACTCCCAGTCTCCCCCCTTGAGCAAGGAGAAGGCGATACCCAGAGCCAGCAGCAGCTGGGTGATGCGAAACGCGGCGTCGTGACGGCGATAGAGGCTGCGCGCCAGCAGGATCAGGAGGATACCGCTCACGCTGCCGAGCACGTGGGAGAGCTCCAGCAGATGGAGTGGCAACACCTGCAGCCACACCTCGATGTGGTTGCGCATGGTCGGGATCATCCCCGAGCAGAGCAGCAGGCTACCGGCGGCGAAGGTTCCCATGCTGATAAGGGCAGGCAGAAATTCGCGCACTGCGCTCATCAGCCCCTGTAGCCGCTGCCAGCGCGCTTTTTGTTGCAGCATCTCCTGACTCGCAAAGAGCAGCAGGGCACAGAGAAAGGGAAGCAGGTAATAGATGCAGCGATAGAGCAGCAGCGAGGCGAGCAGCTTGTCGGTTGGCAGATAGTTAGCCAGCAACAGGCTCATGCTCGCTTCGAACACCCCAATCCCGCCCGGCACGTGGGCCAGCACCCCGAGGAAGCTGGCCAGCACGAAGGCACTGAGCAGCACGGGGTAGGGGACGCTATCTGCAGGCAACAGCACAAACAGCACTGCGGCGGCGGCCATCCAGTCTGCCAGCGCGACCAACAGTTGCAACAGACGTATCCGAAAGCCCGGCAGGGTCAGGGTGTGTTTCCGCCAGGAGAGACGGTGTGTAGGCCAGCAGAGGTAGCTGGCCACCAACAGCAGAGCCATGACGCCCGCCAGCCTGAGCAGGGTATCTGCCCACTGCGGCCAGTCAGGCAGCAGCTGTGATACATCGCAGGTCAGTAGGGCACTACCTCCCCACGCCAGCAGACCGAGGAAAAAGGTGATGGAGCAGAACAGCACCACTCGGGCTACCTCACCGGTCGCCAGACCGAGAGCTGAGTAGAGCCGATAGCGTACCGAGGTGCCGGTCAGCAGGGCAAATCCCAGGGTGTTGGAGAAGGTGTAGGCGATAAAGGAGGTGATGCTGACCTGTTGCCAGGGAAGGCGCTTGCCCAGCGCATGGAGCGCCAGTATGTCATAGCTGCAGAGGCAACCATAACTGAGCAGGGTCAGCAATAGGGCGCCCGCCAGTCTCTGCAGGGGTTGGGACCAGATGGCCACACGAATATCGTGCCAGTGCCATGCCTGAGTCAGGTGATACAGCACGGTCAGTGCGGTGCCGAGCAGCAGCAAGCTGCACAAGGGGCCGAGCCATTTAAGCAGATGACGCCACATGCCATGTTCCTGTGGTCATTGACCGTTTCCCGCAAAGGGGCTGGGTCGTGGATCCGGTTTGGACGAGGGAGGCACTCGTCAGGATAATTTCGGGAAGAGATGGAAAGGGAGGCGTCAGCCTCCCTCTGTGCTATCCAGTGACCGCTTGGATCACTTGGTTTTCGGTGCGACTTTGACGGCAGGGGTTTTAGCGTGGGTGGCTTTATGGTGTTTTTTCACCACCTTGGTCTGGGTCGCCTGCGGTGTGGCTGTCTTGGTCGGGGTGGCCGCCATGGTGAAACCGGAAGTGAGGGCGAAGACGGCAGCCAGGGTCAGAGGAATGATCTTTTTCATGTTCAATTTCCTTATTCGGGTTGATGTTATGGAGCGCTCTCCATGACAGTCATCCTATGACGGTTGCAGCGGCCCTTCAGTGAGCGGTTGGTGACGGTTTGTATCCAAATGTACAGGCAGGGTCAGGCAGAAGCGGGCGCCGTGGTCACTGGCCAGCAACGCCACATCCCCCCCGTGATGACGGGCAATGCTGCGCACTATGGCCAACCCCAAACCAGTGCCGCCGGTGCGACGATCCCGGCTCTGATCAAGGCGCACGAATGGTTCGAAGATCTGGGGCGCCAGCGCCGGATCGATCCCCGGTCCATCGTCGCTCACCTCCAGCAGATAGTTCTCCTGTAGCCGCGAGATGGAGAGGGTGACCTCGCTCTCGGCGTAGCGCAGAGCATTGCCGATCAGGTTCTCCACCGCGCGGGTCAGCAGACGCTGATCGCCGCACCAGGGCATGTGACGTGGCGGCAGATCGAGGGTGAGCTTCTTTTCGGGGGCCAGCGCTTGCCAGTCGCCGAGATGCGCTTGTGCCCAGTTGCTGAGCTCAAGCTCGTCCTGTTGCAACGGCAACTCGGGTCTATCCAGCTTGGCGTAGGTGAGCATCTCTTCGATAAGCGAGTCCAGCGCCCCCAGATCTCGCTCCAGCGCCTGCTGTTCTTGCTCGGCAGGGGCAGGATCGAGCATGGCAAGCCGATAGCGCAACCGGACCAGCGGGGTGCGCAACTCGTGGGCGATGGCATCGGTCAGTTGCTTGCGGCTGGCAATCATGGCCTGCAATTGGGTCGCCATTTGATCGAAGGTGCGTCCCACCCGGGCCAGACTGCTGCCCGGTGGCAGATTGGTTCGGCAGGAGAGATCCCCATCGCCTACGCGACGTGCTGTTTGCTCCAACTGCTGCAAGCCGTGCCAGTGGGGACGCAACCACAGAAGGATGGGTAGGCCGAGAGAGAGGCCGATCACCAGCAGCAGCCCCACATCGACCCAGTGCAGCTCGTGCAGGTAGGAGAGGTAGGGTACAGGGCCGACAATCAGCACCCGGTCGGTATCGGGGATGCGCTGCAGGAAGGTGTCATCCTCCTCGACGATGACAATATTGCCAGCGGCCAGAAAGGCCTGATCCTCGCTGGCCAGGGGCTGGCGCACCAGCTCGCCGATCTTGAGGGGGAGGGTAAACTGACTGCTCTGCTCGGCCAGTCGATCGGGCCAGCGCTCTGGCGGGGTTCTTGCCAACTCGCCGGTCAACAGGCCAAGAGAGCCCTGCATCATGCGTTCGAGATAGCGATCACCCGCCCGTTCGGCGGTCACCTGATAGACCACGCCAACCAGCAGGATGGCCAGGGTGAAGCAGCCGATCAGCAACAGATAGAACTGGATAAAGAGACGGCGCATGGCGGTGCTCCCGAAAGAGGGTTATTCCCAGGCGTGGGGGACGAAGAGGTAGCCTTTCTGGCGCACCGTCTTGATCCGGGTCGGGTTGTCGGGGTTATCACCCAGTTTGCGGCGCAGGCGGGAGATGGCCACATCCATGCTGCGATCCTGACCGTCGTACTCCCGGCCGCGCAAGCTGCGAAAGAGAACTTCCCGACTCAAGATTTGGCCCGCGTGGCAGGCGAGTTCCCACAGCAGGTCAAAGTCGGCGGTCGAGAGAGCAATGCTCTCGCCATCGAGGCGCACATCTCGTCCTGGACCATCCACCCGCAGCCGACCAAATTGCAGCTGCTGGGGAACGCTGCTGGTGGCTGCCGGTTGGGTTGGTGTTTGCTGGTGCTGGCGAAATTGTACCCGAAGTCGGGCCAGCAGCACCGGTGGTGGTGTCGTTTTGAGGATGTAGTCGTTGGCGCCCAGCTCCAGACTCAGGATCTGGTTCATGTCGCTATCCAGCGAGGTGAGCATTACGATGGGGCCGTCGAAGCGTTGCCGAAGATCCCGACAGAGGGACATGCCATCTTGCCCGGGCAACATGATATCGAGCAGCACTAGGTCGGGCTGTTCTGCCTCGACCCGGGCCAGCGCCATGTCTCCTCTGGGCTCGAGGATCACGTCCATATCGTGGCGACCGAGCCAACTGCTGATGAGCTGGCCAATCTCGGGATCATCTTCGACAAAAAGAATGCGTTGCATAGAAAAGCTCCAACGGAAAGCAGGAGAGAAGAAGAGCGATCAGCATATCAATGGCGCTTGGGAAATACAGAAAAAGAACCGGGCAGGCTGATGTGTGGGGGAGAGTGGCTGTTTGTATCGATGAGGAGGCGCGAATCGTGACAAATGGGCGGAGCCGCGTTTATCGAGCTGGAGGATGCCTTGCCGACAAGGCATGGCGCTGTCGAGTGCAAAACAAAAAACCGGCCTTGGCCGGTTTTTGATGGTACTGACCAGAAGGTCGCTGCACCAGTTCGATCAACATCGCCTTACGGCGATTATCGACAGAATAATGGGGTGGCTGATGGGGCTCGAACCCACGACAACCGGAATCACAATCCGGGACTCTACCAACTGAGCTACAGCCACCACTGAAATTTTCATCAACGCTCGCCAATCCAGAAGGATTGGGGTACATCAATGGCGCGCCCTGCAGGATTCGAACCTGCGACCCACGGCTTAGAAGGCCGTTGCTCTATCCAACTGAGCTAAGGGCGCTTTGTATCAACACGTCTTAAGGACGAGTCGATGAACATGGTCGGTGATAAAGGATTCGAACCTTTGACCCTCTGGTCCCAAACCAGATGCGCTACCGGACTGCGCTAATCACCGAAAATCCCTGACCAGCATATCGACATGAGTCGTACTGGGCAACGGGCGGGCATCATAGCCAAGCGTAAGGGCCAGCGTCAACGACTTTTTCCCCCAGTAAATTCAAGTGCCTACTTATTGCCCGCTACAGGTATGGCGTGCGTCTGCCGCTAACATCCCGGCTAAAAAAATGCGACAATGCGCGGCAGTTGAACACATGGTGAGTGGAGAACGATGTCTGCCAAAATCATAGATGGAAAACAGGTTGCGCAAACGATTCGCAGCCAGGTCGCGGCGCAAGTCCAACAGCGGTTGGCGGCAGGGAAACGGGCTCCTGGGCTGGCAGTCATTCTGGTGGGGGCGGATCCCGCCTCTCAGGTCTATGTCGGCAGCAAACGCCGGGCATGTGAGGAGGTGGGGTTTCTCTCTCGCTCCTATGACCTGAGTGCCACTGCCAGTCAGGAAGAGCTGCTGGCGCTGATAGACCAGCTGAATGCGGATAGCCACGTAGATGGCATTCTGGTTCAGTTGCCGTTGCCGGATCACTTTGATACCACTCAGGTGCTGGAGCGGATCCAGCCTGACAAGGATGTAGATGGATTCCACCCGTATAACGTCGGCCGTCTGGCACAACGTATTCCGGCGCTGCGCCCCTGCACTCCGAAAGGGATCATGACGCTGATCGAGACCACCGGCGTGAAGACGCACGGTCTGCATGCGGTCGTGGTGGGAGCGTCCAACATAGTGGGGCGTCCCATGACTCTCGAATTGCTGCTGGCGGGCTGCACAACCACGACCTGTCACCGCTTTACCCGGGATCTGGAAGATCAGGTACGCCGTGCCGATCTGCTGGTTGTTGCGGTCGGCAAGCCCAATTTCATACCTGGCGAGTGGATCAAACCGGGAGCGCTGGTAATCGATGTGGGCATCAATCGCCTGGCTGATGGCTCGCTGGTCGGGGATGTAGAGTTTGAGACGGCGCGCAGCCATGCCTCCTTCATTACCCCAGTACCCGGTGGCGTGGGCCCGATGACGGTCGCCAGTCTGATGGAAAATACCCTGATCGCCTGCAGTGAATATCACGACTGATCATGGCTGGTGATAACCCTGTGATCCCGTGAGGAGGCAGGATTCGCCAGAAATCTGACAATAAAAAACCGGTTGCTCAGAGAGGAACCGGTTTTTTATTTATCCAACGGGTGTTATTTACATATTTTGTGCTTCGTTTGGCACAATCACAGAGGCGTGATTTCCTTTCGGCCCCTGTTGCAGTTCAAAATTGACAGCCTGACCCGCTTTCAGGGTCTTGTAGCCCTCCATTTGAATCGTGGAGTAGTGAGCGAAGATATCCTCACCGCCCCCTTCCGGACAGATAAACCCAAATCCTTTTGCGTTGTTAAACCACTTAACTGTGCCGGTTGCCATACTTCTACATCCTTTTATTGATTACCCAGAAGTCGTTGAGTAACCTGCGCCAGCCCTTTATAACTAGGGACATGGGCCCATAGCAGACGGGCACAGATTAGCAAGTAACCAATCTAGTCTAACTTTTGAGCGAGTCAAGAAGTTGTTAACAGCTGATGTGATCTGGTTAACAAGTCTATTGACAAGCTTGTGTTAGACGGTAGTAATCTAGAGGTACCAAAGCGCGATTATGAGCAAGCAGAAAGAACTCTTTGCTAATGAAGAGATTGCAGAAGCAGAGAAAACAAAGCTGCAGCCGCCACCCATGTATAAAGTTGTGTTGAACAACGATGACTACACCCCGATGGAGTTCGTGGTGGAGGTGCTGCAAAAGTTCTTTGGTATGGATTTGGACAAGGCGACTCAGGTCATGCTGAGTGTGCATTATAGTGGTAAGGGTGTCTGCGGCATGTTTACCGCAGAGATCGCCGAAACCAAGGTTGTCCAAGTCAACACCTATGCACGTAACAACGAACATCCACTGCTCTGTACTATGGAAAAGGCTTGAATCTGATGACTTGATGGCGAGTGTGACACCACATTGTAGCTGTACTAGGGGAGGTGCCTATGTTGAATAAAGATCTAGAAAAGACGCTGAACGAGGCTTTCAAACTGGCCCGTGACGAGCGCCACGAATTCATGACCGTCGAGCACCTGTTGTTAGCCCTTCTGGATAACAGTTCAGCCCATGAGGCGCTGAGCTCCTGTGGTGCCGATGTCGAGCAGATGCGCAAGGAGATCCGCGCATTCATCACCCAAACTACTCCGCTCATACCGCGCGACGATGAAGATCGTGAAACCCAGCCGACATTGGGTTTCCAGCGCGTGTTGCAGCGTGCCGTCTTCCATGTGCAATCCTCCGGCAATACCGAAGTCAGCGGCGCCAACGTGCTGGTCGCTATCTTCAGTGAGCAGGAGTCACAAGCTGCCTATTTCCTGAAAAAAGCCGAGATCAGCCGTCTCGACGTCGTCAATTTCCTCTCCCACGGGGTTCGCAAGGACAACAAGCCTGATCTCGGCAGCAATAACAATCCCGAGTCTGATGATGATGTCTCGGCCGCCCAGATCGAGAGTTTTGCCACCAACCTGAACCAGCTGGTGCTGGAAGGGCGCATCGATCCGCTGATTGGCCGTGATCAGGAGCTCAATCGTACCATTCAGGTGCTCTGCCGTCGTCGCAAGAACAACCCGCTGCTGGTGGGTGAAGCGGGTGTGGGCAAAACCGCCATTGCCGAAGGGTTGGCTTACCGTATCGTTAAAGGCGATGTGCCCGAGGTGATTGCGGGCAGTACCATCTATTCGCTGGATATGGGTTCTCTGCTGGCGGGCACCAAGTACCGTGGTGATTTCGAGAAGCGCCTCAAGGTACTGCTCAAGCAGATTGAGCGTCAGGAAGGGGCCATCCTCTTTATCGACGAGATCCATACCATCATCGGTGCCGGTGCGGCATCCGGTGGTCAGCTGGATGCAGCCAACCTGATCAAGCCGCTGCTCTCCAATGGTTTGCTCCGCTGTGTGGGATCCACCACTTATCAGGAGTATGCCCAGATCTTCGAGAAAGACCGTGCGCTGGCCCGCCGCTTCCAGAAGATCGATATTGTCGAGCCGACTATCGATGACACCACTCGCATCCTGATGGGGCTCAAGAGTCGCTATGAAGCTCACCACGGCGTACGCTATACCGCCAAGGCGATCCGTGCAGCTGCCGAGCTCTCTGCCAAGTACATCAATGATCGTCACCTACCCGACAAGGCGATCGATGTGATCGACGAGGCGGGCGCCGGTCAACGGTTGCTGCCTGCGAGCAAGCGCAAGAAAGTGATCAATGTGCAGGAAATTGAGTCCATTGTGGCCAAGATCGCCCGCATTCCGGAGAAATCAGTTTCTTCCTCGGATAAAGAAGTACTGAAGAACTTGGAGCGCAATCTGAAGATGGTGGTCTTTGGTCAGGATAAAGCCATCGAGGTGCTGACCGATGCGATTCGTCTCTCTCGTTCAGGTTTGGGTAACGAGCGTCGCCCGGTTGGTTGCTTCCTCTTTGCCGGTCCTACCGGTGTTGGTAAAACAGAGGTGACCCAGCAGTTGGGCAAGGCATTGGGTGTCGAGATGCTGCGCTTTGATATGTCCGAGTACATGGAGCGTCACACCGTCTCACGTCTGATTGGTGCGCCTCCCGGCTATGTCGGTTTTGAGCAGGGGGGTCTGCTGACTGATGCGGTGATCAAGCATCCTCACTCGGTAGTGTTGCTCGACGAAATTGAGAAAGCTCACCCGGACGTATTCAATCTGCTGTTGCAGGTGATGGATAACGGCACCCTGACCGACAACAACGGGCGCAAGGCGGATTTCCGTAACGTGATTTTGGTCATGACTACCAACGCCGGTGTGCAGGAGACACAACGCAAATCGATTGGCTTCCAGCAACAGGATTTGAGCCACGATGCCATGGCGGTGATCAACAAGACCTTCAGTCCGGAGTTTCGTAACCGGCTTGATCACACCATCTGGTTCAACCATCTCGATATGACGGTGATTCATCAGGTGGTCGACAAGTTTATTGTCGAATTGCAGGTTCAACTGGATGCGAAGGGAGTTTCTCTCGAGGTGTCCGAGCGTGCCCGCCACTGGTTGGCAGAGAAGGGATATGACAGAGCCATGGGCGCCAGACCGATGGGGCGGGTGATCCAGGAGCACCTCAAGAAACCCCTGGCCAACGAGATCCTGTTCGGTTCACTGGTTGACGGGGGAATAGTGAAGGTTGAGTTGGTAAATGACAGCCTCAGCTTTGATTTTCAGGTCAATGTTGAAGCTGTTTCCCACTAAGCGTCAGTGATCAGAAAACGACAAAAAACCCCAACCGAAAGGTTGGGGTTTTTTGCTGAATTCCTGGCTTAGCGAGAGCGGAAAACAATACGTCCCTTGGAGAGATCGTAGGGAGTCAGTGCTACCGTTACTTTGTCTCCAGTCAGGATACGAATGTAGTTTTTGCGCATCTTGCCTGAAATATGAGCGATAACCACGTGACCATTCTCCAGTTCCACACGGAACATGGTATTGGGCAGGGTTTCGAGAATAGTGCCCTGCATCTCAATACTGTCTTCTTTAGCCATTGAATCCTCTTGATAAGCCACAACAAAAAACCGCTGGATCATGCCGGATTTAAGGCTATGTGTAAAGTTTACTCGGGCTTGGTGTCGATATTTTTCCATTCGCCCTGAATTAACAGCTCGTGAGGGAGATAATTGCGCTTGTAATTCATCTTGCGGCACGCCTCCACCAGATAGCCAAGATAGAGCCAGCTTCGCCCTGTTCGCTTGGCCAGATCGAGCTGGCAGAGGATGGCAAAGGTGCCCAGGGAGCGATCGGCATAGTCCGGATCGAAGAAGGTGTACATGGCGCTCAAGGAGTGGGGGAGCAGGTCTGTGGTAGCCACGCCAATAAGACGGCCCTCTTTGCGCATCTCCAGGTAGAGCGGCGGCATCCAGTCACAATGGAGAAAACCACGATACTGGTTGCGGTTGGGCGGGTACATGCTGCCATCGTGGTGGCGCTCACGAATGTAGCGTTCGTAGAGCAGGTAATACTCGGGCTTGTCATCGTAGCTCAGGACGATCTCGATATCTTTGTTGAGCCGGCGGATCCGCTTCTGGCCGCGGCTGGGACGAAAGTGTTCGCTGTGAATACGAAGGGACTGGCAGGCATGGCACGCCGGGCAGTGGGGGCGATAGATGTCGTTGCCACTGCGGCGAAAACCGGCAGTCAACAATCGCTCGTAACCGTTGGCGTTGAGCAGATTGTGATCCATCAGTACCAGCAGTTGCTCCTGCTCATGGTCCAGATAACTGCAGGGATGCTTGGGAGTCAGCCCTACTTTAAGGATCACTTCTTCAGTCATAGGCTGATCTCCCCTTCTTGCCAGCAGGAAGCCAATAGTGGTTGATGGCCAAGGCGTGCCAGCTCGGCCAGAAAACGGGCCCTTGGCCACTCCTCGATACCCAGGGTCGCCAGAAACGGGTTTTGCATCTGGCAATCGATGAGGGCGCCGCGATGGCGTGCGAAGTGGCGACAGAGTGCCACCACGGCAAGTTTGGCGCCGTTGTCAATCCGGCTGAACATGGATTCACCGCAAAACAGTCGGCCGATAGAGAGGCCATACAGTCCCGCTTGCAGCTCTCCCTCCTGCCAGATCTCGATAGAGTGGGCATGACCCAGCCGATGCAACTGCTGGTAGGCCTCGATCATGGGTTGACTGATCCAGGTGCCATCGGCAGTGCGACGAGGGGCGGCGCAGGCGGTAATGACTTCATTAAAGGCGCGATTGACGGAAATATCGAATGAGGTTCGACGGATAATCTTCTGCAGTGTCCGCCCCACATGGAGTTGGTCGGGACGGATCACCCCGCGGGGATCCGGTGACCACCACAGGGTCGGTTGGTGGGGTTCATTCCACGGGAAGATCCCCTTGTGGTAAGCTGCCAGCAATCTGGCCGGGGAGAGATCCCCGCCGATCGCCAGCAAGCCGTTGGGTTCTTCCAGCGCATGGCTGGGGTCGGGAAACCAGCAAAGCTCATCATCCAGTTGGGTAAGATAGCGAGACATAAGGCAACGAGGTTCATAGATGAAGGCCATTATCCTGATAGTATCCAGCTTGCTCTGCTTTGTCACGGCGCCCGCCGGGGCGGAGGTCTACCAGCGCAATACCGCGCGGCCGGTCAATCAGGTGGTGTTTGGTCAGGTCGAAACGGTGCGTAATATTACCCAGCGCCAGATCCTGGAGTCCGAGCACTCTGGCTGGAAGACGCTGGGTGGTGCCGTGTTGGGCGGTCTGCTGGGCAACCAGTTTGGCGGCGGTCATGGCCGTGAAATCGCCACCGCCGTCGGCGCGCTTGCAGGTGCTGCAGCTGCGCAGCAATACCAGTTAGGGGGAACCGTGGTGGAAAACAAGCTGGTGGAGCTGCTGATCCGCAACGAGCAAAATGCCCTTATCAACGTGATCCAGGATTATGATCCCGCCATGGTCTTTACCAACGGGGACAAGGTGCGCATTCTCTACTTCGATGATGGGGTGCGGGTCGACAAGACTTACTGACTTTCGATAGTCATTGTGATGGGGAGACTGTGGCAGGAAAGGAACCCGCAGACTCTCCTGTCGGAAAGTCTGTCGGGCGGTAATACACGGGACTGATGCCCTGAGGATTCAGATAGCTGTCTCTTGAGAGACTATCTTATCGCGACCGGTGTTCTTTGCCTGATAGAGCAGCCGATCCGCTACGCTCAGCGCCTCGTCCATGGATATCCGCCCGACGCTGATCACGCCGTAACTGGCGCGAACAAAGAGCGGGGTTTCCGGTGACAAGGGTTGCTGGTGCAGCTGCTGACGCAGCCCTTCAAGACGCTTGATCAACACAGGGACGGTACAGTGAGGCACCATCATGGCAAACTCCTCTCCGCCAAAGCGGGCGATCATGGCATCGGGGAAGAACTGGGTCAGTAGCCGGGTCAGATGGCAGAGCAGTTGATCGCCGATGGCATGGCCCCAGTGATCGTTGACCTGCTTGAAGTGATCCACATCGAGCACACAGAGTGCAAGAGGCGTCTGCAGGCGCTGATGCTCTTCAAACCATTTTTGCCCTTCGTTGAACCAGTAGCGCCGGTTGTAGAGACCGGTCAGGTAATCACGATTGGCTGACTCCTGAATGCTGTTGAACTGCTCGAGGGCCTCCAGATTGTGGCTGACCCGACACTGCAGCTCTTCCGGCTCGAACGGCTGGTTGAGAAAGTCGTTGGCGCCTTGCTTCAGGTAGCGAGCAGAGAGACCGCGCTTGTCCGAGACCGAGATCCCGATAATCGCGAGTTGCTGCTTGCTGTAACGCTCTCTCAGCATCCGCACCAGACTGATGCCATCGATATCCGGCATATAGTAGTCGACCAGTGCCAGCCGGATGTCCGGGTGTTGCTCCAGCATCGCCATCGCTTCACGGGCATGACTGGCCTCATGCACCTGCAACAACTGCTTGCGCAACTGGGCCATGGTGCGGTGACGGGAGGTGCGTGAGTCGTCGACCACCAGCACTTCGATCGACTGGTTGAGATAGAGGCGGTGCACCAGACTGACGGCATATTGCAGCGAGTGGCGCGAATCCTTCATCACATAGTCCAGCACGCCGGTTTCCAGCCAGGCGGCACGTTTATCCTCGCTGATGTCGGCAGTGAGGATCACCACCGGCAAACCTCGAGCCAGCAGCTCGTTGACCGCTTCGCCACGGGGCGCATCCGGCAAGGTCAGGTCCACCAGCGCGACCACATACTCCTCGCCCCGGCAGTGACGGGCACCTTCGAGGGTATCGAAGGCGTCAATCTCGAGGCCAGTTTGCTGGGCAATGGCCTGAGTCAGCATACGGCGGATGGTCAGGCTATCTTCGACAATCAATATCTTCTGTTTCATTAGACTCCTTTAAATAAAAAAGGCATACCGACTGGTATGCCTTATATCACAACTGCGCTTATTTATTGCGCGTCAAGGTAGCGTTCGGCATCGAGGGCTGCCATGCAGCCGGTACCGGCAGAGGTGATCGCCTGACGGTAGTTGTGGTCGGCCACATCGCCGGCAGCGAAGACACCTTCAATGCTGGTCTGGGTGGCAAAACCGTCGAGGCCGCCACGTACCTTCAGATAGCCGTTTTGCATCTCCAGCTGGCCATCGAAGATCTGGGTATTGGGCTGATGGCCGATGGCGATGAAGACGCCCATCAGCGGCAGCTCGCTGGTGCTGTTGTCCTGAGTGTTGCGCAGGCGCACACCGGTGACCCCCATCTGATCGCCCAGCACTTCGTCCAGGGTCTGGTGGGTGTGCAGCACGATGTTGCCGCTCGCAACCTTGTCGTGCAGACGCTTGATCAGGATCTTCTCGGCACGGAACTCGTCGCGGCGGTGGATCAGGTGCACCTTCTTGGCGATGTTGGCCAGATACAAGGCTTCTTCAACTGCGGTGTTGCCGCCGCCGATCACCGCCACTTCCTGATTGCGGTAGAAGAAACCGTCACAGGTAGCACAGGCGGAGACGCCGCGACCTTTGAAGGCCTCTTCGGAGGGCAGACCCAGATACTTGGCGGAGGCACCGGTCGCGATGATCAGGGCATCGCAGGTGTATTCGCCGTTGTCCCCTTTGAGGCGGAACGGGCGCTGAGTCAGTTCGACACTGTTGATGTGATCAAACAGGATGCGGGTATCGAACTTCTCCGCATGCTCTTTCATGCGTTCCATCAGGGCCGGGCCGGTCAGCCCTTCCGGATCACCTGGCCAGTTTTCCACTTCGGTGGTGGTGGTCAGCTGACCCCCTTGCTGCATGCCGGTGATGAGCAGGGGATTGAGGTTGGCGCGGGCGGCGTAGACGGCCGCGGTGTAACCGGCCGGGCCTGACCCTAAGATCAGCAATTTGCTGTGAGTGACTTGGCTCATGATGTCATTTCCGGGATGTGATGAGTTTGCGCGATTGTAGGTAATTCGTGATCCGGGGTCAAAGGCTGGTGAGTCGATTGCACTAATCGTGTTCACAAGGGGTGACATGCAAAATAAAGGAATAAAAAAACCGCCCATCGCGGGCGGATTTTCACTCATCTCCAACTGGCGCAGGCCAGCGCAGATCAGTTCAGCAGGGTCAGGGGATCCGTGTAGGCAAGGCCATGTGCCACGGCCACTTCCTTGCAGGTGAGCTTGCCCTCCATCACGTTGAGCCCGTGCAGCAGGTTGGGATCGCTCAGCAGTGCCTGACGATACCCTTGCTGGGCCAGCTTGATAATAAAGGGGAGGGTGGCATTGTTGAGCGCCACGGTCGAGGTGCGGGCCACCGCCCCCGGCATGTTGGCGACACAGTAGTGCACCACCTCATCGACAATATAGGTCGGATCCTGGTGGGTGGTGGCGTGGGAGGTTTCCACACAGCCGCCCTGATCGATGGCCACATCGACGATGGCAGAACCCGGCTTCATGCGTGCAATGTGGTCACGGCGGACAAGTTTTGGCGCAGTGGCACCCGGCACCAGCACGCCGCCGATGACCAGATCGGCCGCCAGCAGATGGCGCTCCAGCGTCTCGCTGTTGGAGTAGACCACCTTGGCTGCTCCCTGGAACTCGTTATCGAGACGACGCAGGGTATCGACGTTGTTGTCGAGGATGGTCACATCCGCGCGCAGGCCAATGGCCATGCGGGCTGCATTGGAGCCGACCACGCCGCCACCAATGATCACCACCTTGGCCGGTTCGACACCGGGTACGCCGCCAAGCAGCACACCGCTCCCACCACGCGATTTTTCCAGCGCCTGGGCTCCCGCCTGAATAGACATGCGTCCGGCCACTTCCGACATGGGGGCCAGCAGGGGCAGGCCGCCACGGCCGTCGGTGACGGTTTCATAGGCGATACATATGGCACCGCTTTTCAGCAGGGCTTCGGTCTGGGGCAAGTCTGGCGCCAGATGCAGATAGGTGAACAGGGTTTGACCCGGACGCAGCATGGCACATTCGACAGGCTGAGGTTCCTTGACCTTGACGATCATCTCGGCTTTGGCGAAAACCTCTGCTGCAGAGGCCAAAATTTCGGCTCCAACAGCGATATAATCTGCATCGCTAAAGCCAATGCCGTTTCCAGCACCGCTTTGGACGAAAACAGTATGGTTTCGTGCTGTCAGTTCACGTACACTGGCCGGAACCATGCCTACGCGGTATTCATGGTTTTTTATCTCTTTAGGTACACCGATAATCATGCTATCCCTCGTCTATAGATTGGTGTTTCATGTTGCCAAAATGTTAACCAACATTTGCGCCTAGTATATTCAGGTATTGACAGGATTTGTGACCATAATTATAAAATGACTGGTGATTCTTACCAAAAAATAGCCAAAGGATGGAATAAAATGATGGAAGCTAAGAGTCGGCTAAAGGATTTGGACAGGATTGACCGCAACATTCTTAATGAACTGCAAAAGGATGGCAGGATTTCGAATGTTGAGTTGTCCAAGCGAGTTGGCCTGAGTCCTACACCGTGTCTGGAACGGGTTCGTCGCCTCGAGCGACAAGGTTATATCGAAGGATATGCCGCTATTCTGAACCCTCATTATCTGGACGCATCTCTGCTGGTGTTTGTAGAGATAACCCTCAATCGCGGGGCGCCTGATGTGTTTGAACAGTTCAACAAGGCTGTTCAGGTGCTCGAAGAGATCCAGGAGTGTCATCTGGTTTCCGGTGACTTCGACTATCTGCTCAAGACCCGAGTCAGCGACATGTCGGCTTACCGCCGTCTGTTGGGGGAAACCCTGCTGCGTCTGCCCGGTGTCAATGACACCCGCACCTACGTGGTGATGGAAGAGGTCAAGCAGAGCAGTCGTCTGGTGATCAGCACCCGATAAAGCAGGTTATGCCGTGGTATCTTTTCCATATGAGACACCATGACAGTCAGAAACGAGCGGCCGGTCCGCTCGTTTCTTCTTGTAAAGATAATTGCAAATATGGCCCCGTCCCATCAGGCTCTGGCTGACAATCGATGGGCTTTTCGGGGATACTAGGCCCCCTTATTTCCTGCATTACATGTTTTCAGAAAGGAGCCGGAGTTTGGCCGATAAAAAGCTGTTTACTCCTTTATCAGGTACACAACGGATCTTCGAAGCCGTCTTGATCGCCATCACCCTGATGGCTGCTTATCTTCTGCTTGCCCTGTTGTCCTATCATCCCGCTGATCCCGGCTGGTCCCAGACCTCCTGGCAAGGGGAGGTGAAGAACCTCGCCGGTAGTGCCGGTGCCTGGCTCGCCGACATCACCATGTTTACCTTTGGTGCCTTCTCCTATCTGGTGCCGCCGCTGGTGGTACTGCTGGGCTGGAGTCTGTTCTGGCGTCCGAGCCGTCTGCTCGATGTGGATTACCTCACCCTGGGGGTGCGGATCATCGGCTTTATCCTGACTGTGCTCGGCATGTCGGCCATTGCCAGTATGAACTTCAACGATATGCAAAACTTCTCCGCCGGTGGTCTGGTGGGGGATGTAATAGCCTCCGCAGTGGTGCCGCTGTTTGGCGGCGTCGGGGCCAACCTGATGCTGCTCTGCTTCGTGGCAACCGGCATCACCCTGTTTACCGGCTGGTCCTGGCTCACTATTGTCGAGCAGATCGGTGCGGCCTGTACCGGTTCGGTCAGCGCTGTTTACCACTTCCCGACCACCCTCGGCCGCTGGCTGACCGGTGGCTGGCGTCAACCCCGCAACGAGGGGCCGGATCCCTTGCTGGAAGGCGGGGTAGGGGCCATCGCGTTTGATGACGAGGAAGATGAGCCGCACACCAGCTGGACGCGCAAGCCCAAGGCCAAGAACCAGAAGGCTGCCTCCGAAGAGTGGCTGCCGGAACTCGACGACGATACCTTCGAGTTCGATCCCCAGTTTGATGATGAAGATGATGAGCCGGTTCCGGCTGCCAAGCCGAAACGTGCGGTGGCGGCCGCCAATGGTCGCCGTCAGCCGGTACTGGCTGTGGCCGATGACGATAATGAGGACGATCTGGATCTGCCGTGGGCCGAAGGGGACGACGAGGTTGCCGCGCCGGTAGCCGTCGCACCGACCAAGCCCAAGCGTCGTCCGCAGTCAACAATGCCGCCGTTGCCGAGTATCGAGCTGCTCGACCGTCCACCGGCCAAGACCCAGATGATGAGCAAGGATGAGCTGGATCGCATGGGGCGTCTGGTGGAGGCCAAGCTTGCCGACTACAACGTGCAGGCCAAGGTGGTGGGTGTCTATCCGGGCCCGGTTATTACCCGTTTCGAGCTGGATCTGGCGCCGGGTATGAAGGCGAGCAAGATCACCAACCTCTCGCGCGATCTGGCCCGCTCCCTCTCTGCCAGCAGCGTGCGGGTGGTGGAAGTGATCCCGGGTAAAACCTATGTCGGTATCGAGCTGCCCAACCGGGTGCGCCAGACCGTTTACCTGCGCGAAACCCTTGACTGCGATGCCTTCCGCGATAGCCGCAACCCGCTCACCATGGGCCTGGGTCAGGACATCGCCGGAGAGCCGGTGGTGGTGAACCTGGCCAAGATGCCACACCTGCTGGTGGCCGGTACCACAGGTTCCGGTAAGTCGGTGGGGGTCAACACCATGATCATCTCGATGCTCTACAAGTCATCCCCCGATGATCTGCGCTTTATCATGATCGACCCCAAGATGCTGGAACTCTCGGTCTACGAAGGGATCCCGCATCTGCTGACCGAGGTGGTGACCGACATGAAGGACGCCGCCAACGCCCTGCGCTGGTGTGTGGGCGAGATGGAACGCCGTTACAAGCTGATGTCGGCAGTCGGGGTGCGCAACCTCAAGGGCTACAACGACAAGGTGCTGGCCGCCATCGAGGAGGGGGAACCCCTGCTGGATCCGTTGTGGCGCCCGGGTGACTCCATGGACCAGATGCCGCCGGAGCTGGAGAAGCTGCCCCACATCGTGGTGGTGGTGGACGAGTTTGCCGACATGATGATGATCGTCGGCAAGAAGGTGGAAGAGCTGATCGCCCGTATCGCCCAGAAGGCGCGGGCCGCCGGTATTCACCTCATTCTGGCGACCCAGCGTCCGTCGGTGGATGTCATTACCGGTCTTATCAAGGCCAACATCCCGACCCGGATCTCATTCCAGGTGTCGAGCAAGATCGACTCGCGCACCATCATTGATCAGGGCGGCGCCGAATCTCTGCTCGGTATGGGCGACATGCTCTACATGCCGGCCGGTACCTCCAACCCGACCCGGGTACACGGTGCCTTTGTCGATGACCACGAAGTGCACAAGGTGGTGGCGGACTGGAAACTGCGCGGCGAGCCGAACTACATCGAGGAGATCCTCTCCGGTGAGCCGGGTGGCGAAGGTGGCAGCGGCGAATATGGCGGTGGTGGCGATGAAGAGCTCGACCCCCTGTTCGACGAAGCGGTCGCTTTTGTGGTGGAGTCCCGCCGTGGCTCGACCTCCAGTGTCCAGCGCAAGTTCAAGATTGGTTACAACCGGGCAGCCCGTCTCATCGAGCAGATGGAGAATCAGGGCATCGTCAGCTCACCGGGTGGCAATGGTCAGCGCGACGTGCTGGCACCGCCGCCGGTGCGGGACTAAGCCTCACCGTTTCTTACTATCCCTGGCCATGCCCTCCGTGGGCGTGGCCTTTTATCGAGAGCGTCTTTATGAAGAGCGTGATGAAAAAACAACTGTTGATGGGTACCGTGCTGCTGATGGCCAGCAGCCAGGTGTGGGCCGATGCGGCCAGCGATCTCAAACAGAAGCTGGCGGGAGTGAGCCTCTTCTCCGCCAAATTTGCCCAGACCGTCTATGACAGCAAGGGCAAGGAGCTGCAAAAGGCCAGCGGCGATCTGCTGGTGCAGCGGCCAAACCGTTTCAACTGGCACACCACCTCGCCGGACGAGAGCCTGATCGTGGCCGATGGTCAGGATGTCTGGGTCTATGATCCCTTCGTCGAGCAGGTGACCGCCCTCAAGCTGAAAGATGCGGTGCTCAACACCCCCTTTATTCTGATCGCTGGCAATGACGACAAGTTCTGGAAGAACTATGACGTGACTCAGGAGGGGGATGTCTACACCGTCACCAGCCGCAACAAGGATGAGCTGATCGCCTCCTTCCGTGTCACCTTCGACAGACAAGACAACATCAGTCGTTTCGATGTGAAAGAGGCGCAAGGGCAGTGGAGTGAATTCACCCTGAGCAGCTTCAACCGCAAGCCGGTGCTCAAGGGCAACGAATTTGTTTTCAAGATCCCGAAGGGGGTCGAGCTGGACGACCAGCGCTAATGAGCAAGCGGTCGTTGGATTGCTCGCCACTGCGCCAGTCAAAGGTGAGTGGCGTGACGTTGGGTGGTCAATACAGATGAGTAACTTGTCGCTGGATTTTTCATCGGACTTTCGTCCGCTGGCGGCCCGGATGCGGCCGCAAAACCTCGACCAGTATATCGGTCAGCAACATATCCTGGGGGCTGACAAGCCCCTGCGCAAAGCCATTCTGGCGGGTCACTGCCACTCGATGATCCTGTGGGGGCCGCCCGGTACCGGCAAGACTACGCTGGCGGAGCTGATGGCTCACTACTGCCAAGCGGAAGTGGAGCGACTCTCTGCGGTCACCTCCGGTATCAAGGAGATCCGCGCCGCTATCGACAAGGCGAAGGAGAACAGCTGGCGCGGGGTGCGTACCATCCTGTTTGTGGATGAGGTGCACCGCTTCAACAAGAGCCAGCAGGATGTGTTCCTGCCTCACATCGAAGATGGCACCATCACCTTTATCGGTGCCACCACCGAAAACCCCTCGTTCGAACTCAACAACGCACTGCTCTCACGAGCCCGGGTCTATCTGCTCAAGCGACTGGAGGAGAGCGATATTCTCGCCATGCTCGATCAGGCGATGACCGATCCCCGTGGTCTTAATGATCCGGCACTCACCTTTGCCCCCGGCGTCAAAGAGGCGTTGGCTAAGGCAGTTGATGGG
This sequence comes from Aeromonas sp. R1-2, assembly GCF_040908505.1. Lineage (NCBI taxonomy): Bacteria > Pseudomonadati > Pseudomonadota > Gammaproteobacteria > Aeromonadales > Aeromonadaceae > Aeromonas > Aeromonas sp. R1-2. The sequence continues at coordinate 74,348 of NZ_JBFODU010000029.1, forward strand.
GACGGGCGAAAATCCCTCAACTATCTGGAGCTGTTGGCCGACATGGCCGAAACCGACAGCGCAGGGGCGCGGGTGATCGACAGCTCCCTGCTCGCCGCCGTGGTAGGGGAGCACGTGGCCCGCTTCGACAAGGGGGGCGATCACTTCTACGACCTCATCTCGGCGGTGCACAAATCCATTCGCGGCTCGGCGCCGGATGCGGCGCTCTATTGGTACGCCCGCATGGTGAGCGCTGGTTGCGATCCCCTCTATATTGCCCGCCGCTTGCTGGCGATTGCCTCGGAAGATGTGGGCAATGCCGATCCGCGCGCCATGCAGGTCGCCCTGTCGGCCTGGGATTGTTTCCATCGGATCGGGCCGGCGGAAGGGGAGCGGGCCATCGCCCAGGCGATCGTCTATCTCGCCTGTGCCCCGAAAAGCAATGCGGTCTATACCGCCTGGAAGGCGGCGCTTCATGATGCCAAAAACCTCCCTGACTTCGAGGTGCCGGTACACCTGCGCAATGCGCCGACCAAACTGATGAGCGATCTGGGCTATGGCGCCGAGTATCGCTACGCCCATGACGAGCCGGGCGCCTATGCTGCGGGCGAGCAGTATTTCCCGCCCGAGCTGGCGGGCAAGCAGTACTACCAGCCCACCGATCGCGGCCTTGAAAAGCAGATTGGCCAGAAGCTCGATTACCTCCATGAACTGGACAGGCAAAGTCCGCAGCAACGGGGCAAATAGCCCCTTTGTTACCTCGCATGGCTGAAAATTGGTCAGGCGTTTGAATATGCAGGACGGTTTGCGTGCCAAAGTCGGTAAAAACGACACAAATAGTCCCTGTTCGGGCGGGGGGGCGGTCTGCTACACTGCCCGTCTGACCCCGCTTGTCTTGGCCTTGCGCCATCTTCTTGATCTCGAAGGCCTGTGATAGTTAAGGCCCGATTCTGAAGACGATTGGGGTGCGCCAACCGATGTTAACTTCCGGATCTGTTTCCCAGCCCGTCATGACGACTCAGGCCCAGATCCCATTTTAAAAAAGTAGGTAAACCATGCTGGATCCCAAATATCTGCGCAGCGATATCGAAGAGGCTGCCGCTCGTCTGGCGACACGTGGCTACGTTCTGGACGTAGCGGCTGTCAACGCTCTGGAAGAGAAACGCAAGGATCTGCAGTCCCGTACCCAGGAGCTGCAGGCCGAGCGCAACGCCCGCTCCAAATCCATCGGTGAAGCTGCCCGTCGTGGTGAAGATGTTGCCCCGCTCAAGGCCATCGTTTCCAAGATCAACGACGAACTGGAAACCAGCAAGGTCGAGCTGGATGCCCTGCTGGCCCAGCTGAAAGCCATTGCCGACGCCATCCCCAACCTGCCGAGCGAGACCACTCCGGTGGGCCGTGACGAGAACGACAACGTGGAAGTGCGCCGTTGGGGGACCCCGCGCGAGTTCAGCTTCCCGGTACGCGATCACATCGATCTGGGCGAAGCGGCCAAGGGCGTTGACTTCAAAAACGGCGTCAAACTCTCCGGTACCCGTTTTGTGGTGATGAAGGGTCAGATTGCCCGTCTGCACCGTGCCCTGGCTCAGTTCATGCTGGATCTGCACACCCAGCAGCATGGTTACATCGAGTGCTACGTGCCCTATCTGGTGAACCCGGACAGCCTCTATGGCACCGGCCAGTTGCCGAAATTTGCCCAGGACCTGTTCAATACCGGTATCGAAGGTGAAGGGGAAGAAGAGGGCAAGGTACGCAAGTTCTCTCTGATCCCGACCTCCGAAGTGCCGCTCACCAACATGGCCCGTGACGAGATCTTTGACGCCCAAGAGCTGCCGATCAAGATGACCGCCCACAGCCCCTGCTTCCGCTCCGAAGCCGGTTCCTACGGTCGTGATACCCGTGGCCTCATCCGTATGCACCAGTTCGACAAAGTCGAAATGGTTCAGCTGGTTCACCCGGAGAAATCCTGGGATGCGCTGGAGGAGATGGTGGGTCACGCCGAGAAGGTGCTGCAACTGCTGGAGCTGCCGTATCGCGTGATGGCGCTCTCTACCGGTGACATGGGCTTCTGCGCTTCCAAAACCTACGATCTGGAAGTGTGGCTGCCGGCCCAGAACACTTACCGCGAGATCTCCTCCGTCTCCAACTGCACCGACTTCCAGGCGCGCCGCATGCAGGCTCGCGTGCGCATCGACGGCAAGCCGCAGCTGCTGCACACCCTGAACGGCTCCGGTCTGGCTGTGGGTCGTACTCTGGTTGCCGTGATGGAGAACTACCAGCAGGAAGATGGCCGCATCGCCATCCCGGCTGCGCTGCAATCCTACATGGGTGGCCTGACCCACATCGGGTAAGTTCACGCCGCAGACCACAACGCCATGGCATTGCCATGGCGTTGTGCATTCTGGCGCCGATCAACCGTTTTAGTGCTGAAAAAATGCGGCTTTTCGGCGTCGCGTTGAACAGTTAACACATTTTTATCAAGCAATGCGCAATCGTTTTTGTTAGACTGCGCCGCAATTTCGCAGGACATCTTTTTCTATGGTCTGGATTGATTACGCCATCATCGGCATCGTCGGTTTCTCTGCTCTCATCAGCCTGGTGCGCGGCTTCGTCAAGGAGGCCATGTCTCTTGTCACCTGGTTCGTCGCCTTCTTTATTGCCAGCCATTTCTATCCCGATCTCGCCGTCTATTTCACCTCCTTCTCCGACGCGCTGGTTCGCAACGGCCTGGCCATCGCGGCGCTGTTTGTGGCGACCCTGATCCTCGGCAGCGTGGTCAACTATGTGGTGGGCCTGTTGGTGGACAAGACGGGTCTCTCCGGTACCGATCGGGTGCTGGGGGTCTGTTTCGGTGCAATTCGCGGGGTGCTGATCGTCAGTGCCCTGCTTTTTTTCATGGATACCTTCACCAGCCTCTCCCAGAGCGACTGGTGGGTGGCGTCCAAGCTGGTGCCGGAGTTCAAGCCGGTGATCCAGTGGTTTTTCGGGTTCATGTTGAACTCATCCAGTTTTCTTAAACAGGTATAGTGACTTCGAGGTAGCAAAGACATGTGTGGTATTGTCGGTATAGTTGGCACCACCCCCGTCAATCAGGCCCTCTACGACGCCTTGACGGTGTTGCAGCACAGGGGACAGGATGCCGCCGGGATCGTGACCATTGATAGTGGAAACTTCCGGCAACGCAAGGCCAATGGCCTGGTGAAGGACGTGTTTGAAGTGCGCCACATGCAGCGTCTGCAAGGGAATATCGGCATAGGTCATGTCAGATATCCCACTGCAGGCAGCTCAAGTGCCGCTGAAGCCCAACCTTTTTATGTGAACTCTCCCTACGGCATGGTGCTGGCCCATAACGGCAACCTCACCAACGCCAAGGAGCTCAAGGAGCAGCAGTTCAAGGTCGCCCGCCGCCACATCAACACCACCTCCGACTCGGAAGTGTTGCTGAACGTGCTGGCCCACGAGCTGGATCGCTGTGACAAGATGGCCCTGCGTCCCGAAGATATCTTCGCTGCGGTGCGCAGAACCCATCAGCAGATCCGCGGTGCTTATGCGGTGGTCTCGCTGGTGATTGGTCATGGTCTCATCGGTTTTCGCGATCCCAACGGCATTCGCCCGCTGATCCTCGGTCGTCGTCAGGACGAGCAGGGCCAGGTGGAGTACATGCTCGCCTCCGAGAGCGTGGCACTCGACGCCATCGGTTTCGAGACGGTGCGGGATATTGCGCCGGGTGAAGCCATCTACATCACCGAGCAGGGCCAGCTCTTCTCCGAGCAGTGTGCGGAGAACCCGCAGATGAGCTCCTGCATCTTCGAATACGTCTACTTCGCTCGTCCCGATTCGTGCATCGACAAGGTCTCGGTCTACGCCGCCCGCCTCAACATGGGTCGCAAGCTGGGTCAGAAGATTGCCCGCGAGTGGGAAGATCTCGACGTTGATGTGGTTATCCCCATCCCCGAGACCTCCTGTGATGTGGCGCTGGAGATCGCTCACACCCTGGATCTGCCATACCGTCAGGGCTTCGTGAAGAACCGCTACATCGGCCGTACCTTCATCATGCCGGGCCAGACCCAGCGCAAGAAGTCGGTGCGCCGCAAACTCAACGCCATCAGCTCCGAATTCAAGGGCAAGAAGGTGTTGCTGGTAGATGATTCCATCGTGCGTGGCACCACGTCCGAGCAGATCATCCAGATGGCCCGTGAAGCGGGGGCAGCCAAGGTCTACTTCGCCTCGGCGGCACCGGAAATTCGCTTCCCCAACGTCTATGGCATCGATATGCCCACCGCCAACGAGCTGATCGCCCACGGCCGTGAAGTGGAAGAGGTATGCAAGCTGATTGGCGCTGACGGCCTGATTTTCCAGGATCTGGAAGATCTGGAAGCCGCCGTGCGGGAGATCAACCCGGATCTGCGTCACTTCGAGACCTCGGTCTTCAATGGCCACTACGTCACCTCCGACGTGGACCAGTCCTATCTGGATCACCTCAACGCCCTGCGCAACGATGACACCAAAGCGGTGCGTGAATGGCAGGAAGGCACCAGCAATCTGGAAATTTTTAACGAAGGCAGTTAAACGTTTGCGGTTTTGCCGGATGGGATAGCGAAATGGGGGCCAGTGGCCCCCATTGTCGTTTCTACCTCGCACCGGCAGAAGGGGGAGGGGGTATCTGTTTGAAAAACATCCGTTTATCTTGCCGGATATGGGCATGGCCAGCAGGATCCGCTAGCATAGGTGGCAACATATATGACCGATACGCTTTTAACCGGCGTGTTTAACAAACGAGAGTTTAGATGGATGATCTGTTAGCCCCTGTGCGCCAGTTTTTGCAGTGCGAGACCCCGGATGAGTGGGTGGAGATGGCGCGGGATCCGGCCCGTTTACCGACCCTGCTCATCGATCACGCCAACTGCGAGACCAAGGCCGCACTCACTGCCCACAGTCTGGTGCGCCGCTACTGCCTGCCCAAGGGCCAGCGCCATCTGCTGCCCAAGCTGGAGTTCTATCGCGAGCTGGATGCCATCCCGGAGAAGGCCGAGATCCTGGGCAAACGCAGCATGGGGGAGTCTGATCGCACCGTCTTTGCCGAGCTGGAACGCAATCCGCTGCTGTTTCCCATGGTGAGACTCATTCAGGAGGAGCTGCATCACTTCGAGCAGGTGCTGGAGATCATGCAGGCCCGCGGCATCGAATACGGGCCGGTGACGGCCTCCCGCTATGCCCGCCAGTTGATGCAGCATGTGCGCACCCATGAACCGGCCACCATAGTCGACAAGATGATCATCGGCGCCTATATCGAGGCCCGCTCCTGCGAGCGTTTTGCCAAGTTGGCGCCCCATCTGGACGAAGAGCTGAGCCGCTTCTACGTCTCTTTGCTGCGCTCCGAGGCGCGCCACTATCAGGATTACCTGAGCCTGGCCGAACAGTACGCAGGGGAGGATATCAGCGAGCGGGTGGCCTTCTTTGGCAAGCTGGAAGCCGAGCTAATCTGCTCGCCGGATCCGCAGTTCCGGTTTCATAGCGGCCTGCCTGTCACATCTGACAGTTGTTGACGCACAGGGGGAAAACTACTATTGCCCTGTTCCTACTACGAGCGACAAGTAGTTACTTTTGAGCGCAATTCCCGGCCCTGAGCCGGGATCTTTTTTCTGTCGTACGTCCTTCCTGCTTTTGGCGCTCTATGCTGAATCCCTGGCTATTTTTGCGTCTTCCCCTTGCGATGAAATCCTGTTCGATCAGCCGGTTATTGTGGTGATAAAGTGCTCATTCAAGTGGCTCACCCTTGTAGAAACGGGCGAAACCGTGTACTTTTTTGCCTTCGCAAGATTTGAATAACCAATCAATAGGAGCGTGTATGCGCATTGTTCTGTTGGGGGCTCCGGGCGCCGGCAAAGGTACCCAGGCTCAGTTCATCATGGAAAAACACGGTATTCCCCAGATCTCCACCGGCGATATGCTGCGTGCGGCGATCAAAGCGGGCACCGAGCTCGGTCTGAAAGCCAAAGCTGTGATGGACGCAGGTCAGCTGGTCTCTGACGACATCATCATCGGTCTGGTCAAAGAGCGCATCGCTCAGCCGGACTGCGCCAAAGGCTTCCTGTTGGACGGTTTCCCGCGCACCATTCCCCAGGCGCAAGCCATGAAGGACGCTGGTGTCGTGGTTGATTTCGTGCTGGAGTTCGATGTGCCGGACGAAGAGATCGTCAAGCGCATGAGCGGCCGTCGCGTTCACTCCGGCTCCGGCCGTACCTACCACGTGGTGTTCAACCCGCCGAAAGTGGAAGGCAAGGATGACGTGACCGGTGAAGATCTGGTGATCCGCGCCGACGACGAAGAGACCACAGTACGCAAGCGTCTGGATGTATATCATCAGCAGACCGCGCCGCTGATCGGTTTCTACGGCAAAGAGGCGGAAGCGGGCCACACCCGTTACGTCAAGATCGACGGCACCCAGCCGGTTGATCTGGTCAGCAAGCAGCTTGCCACCATTCTGGGCTGATCTTTGCTGCCGGCACTGTTTCCCGTGCCATCAGATAAATAAAGAGAAGGGCCCTGTCGGGCCCTTTTTGCATAATGACAGATAGACAGGAAGCCAACGTGACCACGAAAACCGGAATATTGCTGGTCAATCTGGGTACCCCAGCCGCACCGACCACCGCTGCCGTCAAAGCGTTCCTCAGCCAGTTCCTGCACGATCCCCGTGTGGTGGACCTGCCCCGTTACCTCTGGTGTCCGCTGCTCCACTTCATCATCTTGCCGACGCGCTCGCCCAAAGTGGCCAAGCTCTATCAGCAGGTGTGGACCGAGCAGGGCTCGCCGCTGATGGTGATAAGCAAGCAGCAGCGCGCCGCACTGGAGCAGGAGCTCAAGCGGGAGGGGGTCGAGGTGCCGGTGGAGCTGGCGATGACCTATGGTTCCCCGTCAGTGAATGATGGCTGGCAGGCGCTCAAGGCCAAAGGGGTCAACCGGGTGATCCTGTTGCCGCTCTATCCGCAATATTCGGTCAGTACCACCGCCTCGGTCTTCGATGCCTGGGGCAAGGCGATGAAGAGAGAACGCAATCTGCCGGTGGTGCGGCTCATTCGTGATTATCACGCCCATCCCGAATACATTCAGGCGCTGGCCATGAGCGTACGCCGTCACTGGGAGCAGCACGGTCAGGGTGATCATCTGCTGATGTCGTTCCACGGCATTCCCGAGCGCTACGAGAACGAAGGGGACCCCTATGGTCACCAGTGTCGCCATACCGCCAGCTTGCTGGCCGAGGCGCTCGGGCTGGAGACCGGGCAGTGGACGGCCAGCTTCCAGTCCCGCTTTGGCAAGGAGGAGTGGCTCAAGCCCTACACAGACGTGACCATCGCCGGTATGCCTGCAGCGGGCATCAAGCGACTCGATGTGATTTGCCCTGCCTTTGCGGCCGACTGCCTCGAAACCCTTGAGGAAATTCAGGTACAGAATCGGGAGATCTTCATGGAGGCCGGTGGCGAGCGGTTTGAATATATTCCGGCCCTCAACAGCGATCAGGCCCATATCAGGATGATGGTCTCGCTCATCTGCCGCGAATTGGCATGAGTGACCGGCAGTCAGTCAAACAAGGAGTCGAGTCATGGTACATATCACGCTGATTTATGCAGGTCTGCTGGGGCTGCTGTTTCTGGGGCTCTCCTTCTGGGTGGTCAGACGCCGCGCCCAGTTCGGGGTGATGATAGGGCAGGGGGAAGCCCCCGAGCTGCTGGCGGCGATCCGGGCTCACGGCAATTTTGCCGAGTATGTGCCGTTGACCCTGCTGCTGATGGCGCTGTGCGAGCTATCCGGTGCCGGTGCGCTCTGGCTGCATGCCGGTGGCGCCATGCTGTTGGTCGGCCGCATCCTGCATGCCATTGGCATCCAGATCCCCAAAGCCCCCAATGTGCCCCGTTTTTTGGGCACCTTGCTGTTCTGGCTCGCCCTCGGCCTCTTTTCGGTACTGGCCCTGTTGCAGGGCATGGCGGCCGCCTGAAAACAGGCGCTTTTTTATGCTAGGGAACCACCCCGGACGGGGTGGTTTTTTTATGGTGAAAAGGCAAACGTTTTTCCTTGCAAGCCTTGTCTATACTGACTCCATTATTTAAACAGGGCGACTTTTCGGGGCGGCGGATTGTGTTAAAATCCCGCCCCTCTTTCCCCCAGAGCACAGAACATTGCCATGAAATTTCCCGGTCAGCGCAAGTCCAAACACTACTTCCCTGTCGACAGACGCGATCCCCTGGTTCCGCAAAATCCCCTGTTAACCGAGCTGGGCAAAGCCTACGTCGTCGGGATTGATCAGACCCTGGTTGATATCGAAGCCCATGTGGATGAAGACTTTCTGACCCGTTATGGTCTGAGCAAGGGGCACTCCGTCGTCATCAACGACGACGTGGCCGAACGGATTTATGACGAGCTCAAGGCCAACAACATGGTAGTGAGCGAGTTTGCCGGTGGCACTATCGGCAACACGGTACACAACTACTCGGTACTGGCCGACTCCCACTCCATCCTGCTGGGTGTGATGAGTCAGGATATTCGCATCGGCTGCTACGCCTACCGTTATCTGTGCAACACCTCTTCCCGCGTCAATCTGGACTATCTGCAGCCGGTGGATGGCCCCATCGGCCGTTGCTTCACCTTCATCACCGAGTGCGGCGAACGCAGCTTCGGCATCAACGCCGGCAAGATGAACCAGCTGGATGTGCAGCATATTCCGGAGGATGTGATCAAAGGGGCGTCTGCCCTGGTGATCACCGCCTATCTGGTGCGTGGTGACGATGGTGACCCGATGAAAGAGGCGGCCATGACTGCGGTGCGTTATGCCCGTGAGGCCGATATTCCCGTGGTGCTGACCCTGGGCACCCGTTTCGTCATCGACGAAAACCCCCAGTGGTGGCGCGACTTCATTGCCGAGAACGTGACTGTGCTGGCGATGAACGAAGACGAAGGTGAAGCCCTGACCGGTATCGCTGATCCGCTCGGTGCGGCCGACAAGGCGCTGGATTGGGCCGATATGGTGCTCTGTACTGCTGGCCCCATCGGCCTCTACATGGCGAGCTACACCGATGAGGACTACAAGCGCGAGACCACTCATACCCTGCTGCCCGGCGTTATCCCCGAGTTCAACATGTATGAGTTCAGCCGCCCGATGGCCCGTGCCAAGTGCCGTAAACCGGCCCGCATCTACTCCCACATCTCCCCGTATATGGGTGGCCCGGAGAAGATCAAGAACACCAACGGGGCAGGGGATGGCGCCCTTTCCGCCGTGCTGCACGACATGGTGGCCAACTCCTATCACCGGATGAATGTGCCCAACTCCGCCAAGCACATCTCCGAGTTCCTGACCTACTCCTCACTGGCCCAGGTGTGCAAATACGCCAACCGCGTCAGCTACGAGGTGTTGGCCCAGAGCAGTCCCCGTCTCTCCCGCGGTTTGCCGGAGAAAGAGGACAGTCTGGAAGAGGTTTACTGGGAGCGTTGATCTCCTGAATCTGCAAGACGCCTCCATCGGGAGGCGTTTTTGCAGGCAAATATGGGTTATCCCGGCTTTTTTCCCGGAATAACCCCAATATGCTTGAGTCCATGTCACTTTTGCGACACCATTTGGCCATCGTATTGTCGCCCGACAATGCCGCAGCACCCGAAAGAAAGAGAGAATCCCATGAGCATGCTTAACGACAACCTTGACGCCAATTTCCAACTGTTTATCGAACAAGTCCGCGAGTCGGGTCAGGTGTGGGGTCTGCGCTATGGGGAAGACTGGGTCGTCTGCCGCTCCGCCGAATTTGAAGATGCCGACGTGATGCCGCTCTGGTCTGCCGAAGAGGACGCCCGTCTGCACTGCGTCGACGAGTGGGCCGATTACGAGCCGGAAGTGATCGATCTGGAAGAGTTTCTCGATATCTGGATCAACGATCTGGATGAAGACGATGTACTGGTCGGCCCGAACTGGAACGCCGATCTGGAAGGTCAGGAGCTCGAACCCATCGAGCTGGCCAAGGCACTGGTTGAACTGGACGCCTGAAAGCGCCTCCATTGATGGCCTGAACGCACAGGCCATCGGGACAAAGACCGGCATCCGTGAGGGTGCCGGTCTTTTTTATGGTCGAATAGCCCGATTGATGAGTTAAAAGCCGATTTGCCTTTGCACCTGTCAGGGGGATGGTCCATCATCAACCTTTTGCCAAGGGAGGAGCGCCATGTTTGTATTCGACGTAACGGGAGCTGCGGGTGAGAAGGCCAGTATTCGGGTGCAGGCCCTGGATTGGGCGCAAGCCGGACCAGTGACCTTCCAGTGCGATGACGATCAGCTGGCGGTCGTGCTTCTGAGCGGTTGTCGTTGCGACGCGGTGGGCTTTTTCAACCTGTTGGCGGGGTGTAAACCTCTCTATATCGAACAGTGGCTCAGCTATCTGCAGGAGAGTGGTCGCATTGGCAAGTGGAGTCACCAGACCGAGAGTCCCGCCGATGGGGACTATCTGGCCAGAGCCGGTCTGGAGCACGATGAACTCAATACCCTGCTTGGCCAGGTCTATCAGGTGGCGGGGTTCAATCGCCTGCAAATCAACCGTTACCTCAAGAACCGCCACAACCCCACCACGCTGGCGACCCGGTACGATCAGAAAGAGCTGGAGCGCTATCGCCAGCTCAATGACATCATTCTGACCCTGTTGAAGCTGAAGCATCCTCAGTAAAGAGCCCCAGTTGGCTGATATCCGGTCGCAGCGGTTGCGGCCGGGCGATCAGATAGCCCTGCAAGCCATCGACGTACATCCCCTGCAGCAGCTGTTTCTGACCAAGCTGTTCTACCCCCTCTGCAATCACCTGACACCCCATCCGATGCGATACATCGACGATCATCCGCACGAACTGCTGGTTGGTCTGATCCTGCTCCAGTCCGGTGATCAGGGCAGGGTCCAGCTTGATGTAGTCGGGCTTGAGCTCGCGAAACAGGGTAAAGGAGCCGATCCCCTTGCCGAAATTGGCGATGGCCGAGCGACTGCCGTTGCGGCGCAGCAGTTCAAACACCCGCTTGGCGCCTGTCAGGTTGCGTTCCAGATGCTCTTCATCCAGTTCGAACACCAGATTGGCGCTGGTATTGGGATCTTTGAGCAGCTGGCGGTCAAGCCAGATCAGGAAGGCGCTGTTTTGCAGCAAGTTGGGAGAGAGATTGATCCCCCAGCGACTCTGGTTGGCACCAAAGGCCCGGTACTGGCGCATGATGTGGGTAATGACCAGCTGCTCCAGCCGCATCACCATATCCAGCCGCTGCGCCATGGCAAACAGGGTGTCGGTGGGCAGGGCGGTGCCGTCATTGCCGCTGAAGCGGGTGTAGATCTCGTTGTAAGCCAGCATGCTGCGGTGCAGGGGCTGGATCGGCTGGTAGGTAAAGCTGAGTCGCTCCTGTGCCAGCACTTCGGTCAGCACGTCGCGCCAGTGGTGTTGCCCCTGTAGCTCGGAGGCGCTGTCATCTTGCTGGATGGCCCAGCCGTTGATGGTTTCGGTCTGGGCGCGAGCCAGTGCCAGATCCGCTCTGGCCAGCACGGCTTCGATTTTCTGGCCGCTGCTGAGCTTGGTCAGCCCCGAGTAACCGGTGCTCTCCAGCTCGTGCTGATCCTGATAGTGATCGAAGGCCACCTTCAAATCCTGTCCCAGCAGATGGGGAGGAATATTGGCCACCGGTTGCACCAGCACGGCGAAATCGGCCCCCGAAATGCGGTAGACCTGATTGCCCGGGAAGCGGCTTACCACCCGCTTGATGAGAGCGGCCATGTCCTTGATGTAGGCATCACCAGACTGGAAGCCGCGCTGGGCGTTGATCTTGCCAAGCTCGGTGGCACGGATCAGCACCAGGGTCGCGGTCTGGGTGTCCTGATCCCGCTGCAGCAACTCGGTCATGTCGCGGCGAAACGCGTGGCGGTTGAGAAGCTGGGTCAGCTCGTCGGTGGTGGCCAGGTTGCTGAGCTCGGTCAGCTGGCGATGGGCGCTCTGCTCGGCGCTTTCGAACTGCTCCAGCAGCTGTTGCAGCACCTCCTGGGAGGCGGGCTCATCGAGTTGTGAGGGATCCCGTCCCCTGATCGCCTTGACCCAGGTGAGCTCCTGATGCTGGAGCATGCCATCCATGGTGCGGATGGCCAGCATCAACAGCAGGATCATGCCAAGCAGTGTGGTGGCCAGAATAATGGCCAATGTGAGCGGTGTGCTCTGAAGGGCCAACCAAACTGCTTGCAGGAGCAGCAGGGGTATGGTCACTATGGTGGCGATCAGAAAGAGGGTACGTCCGAGCTTGTGAACCATCTTGTCATCCTTGAAGTGGCTGCTTTGTGGGGGAATTTTAACCAAGCTGGCGGAGCAAAGCATGCTATTCCTCGCAACTCGGTGAAAAGGGTCAATTGAGATCGGTTAAATGTGAGTGAAACCACTTTCACAGGTGCCGAAACAGGCGAAGATGAGTTGAAAATAGATCAAACAAGGCAGAGGTAAATCATGTTGTTAGAGCCCGAAAATAGTGCCAAAGCACGACAATTATTGAACCAGAGTATGGCACTGGTGCTGGCGGGTGGACGTGGTAGTCGCCTGAAGCAGTTGACTGACAACCGCGCCAAGCCTGCCGTCCATTTCGGTGGCAAATTCCGGATCATTGATTTTGTGCTCTCCAACTGTATCAACTCGGGGATCCGCCGCGTTGGTGTAGTCACCCAATACAAATCTCACAGCCTGCTGCGTCACCTGCAATCGGGCTGGTCCTTCCTGCGTTACCAGATGAACGAATTCATCGACCTGCTCCCTGCCCAGCAACGGGTGGACGAGGTGCACTGGTATCGCGGCACCGCCGATGCCATCTACCAGAACGTCGATATCATCCGTGACTACGGCCCCAAATACCTGGTGGTGCTGGCGGGGGATCACATCTACAAGATGGATTACGCCGCCATGTTGCTCGACCATGTGCGCCTCGGTGCCAAGGTGACGGTCGCTTGTATCGAGGTGCCGCGGGCTGAGGCATCCGCCTTCGGGATCATGGATATCGACGAGCAGCGCAAGATCCGCGCCTTCGTCGAAAAACCGGCCAATCCGCCTGCCATGCCGGGTTGCGAAGATCGCTCGCTGGCCTCCATGGGGATCTATATCTTCGAGGCGGAGTACCTCTACCAACTGCTGGAGGAAGATATTCACAATCAGGACTCCAAACACGACTTCGGGATGGATGTGATCCCCCGCATCGTGGAGGAGGGGATGGCATTTGCTCACCCCTTCAACATGTCCTGTGTCGGGGCGCGCGAGGGGCAAAAGCCCTACTGGCGTGATGTAGGTACGCTGGACTCGTTCTGGGAAGCGAACATGGATCTCGCCTCCGTGCTGCCCGAGCTTGATATCTACGATCAGAACTGGCCCATCTGGACCAGCCAGACCCTGACACCACCGGCCAAGTTTGTGCAGGACCGCAACGGTCAGCATGGCATGACCATCAACTCCATGTTCTCGGGCGGGACCATCGTCAGCGGGTCGTTTGTGCTCAACTCGGTGCTCTTTACCAATGTGCGGGTGCACTCCTTCTGTACCCTGGATCAGGCCATCATCTTCCCCGGGGTCGAGATTGGCGCCGGTTGCCGTCTGCGCCGGGTGGTGGTGGACAAGGGATGTGTGCTGCCCGATGGGCTGGTGGTGGGCGAGAATGCCGATGAGGATAGCCGCCGCTTCTACCGCTCCGAGCAGGGGATTGTGCTGGTGACCAAGGAGATGCTGGACAAGCTGGTTTGAGGAAGGCCCTTGAAACTGTGTCAGACGCTGTAATGCAAAGGGAGCCAATTTGGCTCCCTTTTTCATGCTGGTGAATGGCGAGGATTACTCGCTAACCACTGCTTTAGCGGCCATCACCATGGCGGTGCCGTGCTTGCCACCGGCAGCGGTCACTTGCGGTACGCCATCTTCATCGGTGTCGCTGCCGGCACCTTCGATGATGTTCTCGCCGGAGTCACCGATCCACTCGGCCATCTGCATGCCACCGTTGACGGTGCCACGGAACCAGCTGACGTACTGACCGGTCAGCTTGGCCAGCTCCAGCTCGGGCGCCTTCTCGGCCCCTTCGTTGCGCAGGTTCAGCATGGCAGAGCGCAGGGCGCCGGAGATGGCAGCCTGGGTCCAGGGAGTGTATTCACCCTGTTTACCCGCCAGCCAGGTGCCCGCCTTGGCATTGAAGTAGGCCTTGTCGGCAGCGATAAACAGCTCGCGGGCGGCAGTGCGGTACTTGGCATCGGAGGTAGCGAGGAACGCGGCGGTCAGACCACGGATGGCGGCGAACTGTGCATCGATGGAGTGGCCGGCATCGAGCTTGCCACCTAGCGTGATGCCGTCATGCACCAGACCATTTTTGCCCTTGAGGTTGGCAAGGATGAAATCGGCCTGTTTGCGGATCAAGTCGAGCGCCTGCTGACCCTGCTTGGTCTTGAGGTTCAGCTCGCCATTGTCACCGGCGGCGTAACCGACCGGCAGTGCATCCTGAGCGCGCTGGAAGATCTGCAGGGCGACCAGTGCGTAAGCGGCGTCAAAGGTGGTGACGTGCTTGCCCTGTTTGCCTGCCTGCCAGCTGTCGACCAGGGTGCCAGCCTTGGTATCAAAGTGCAGGGCTGCCAGGTTCTTGAAGGTGAGGTTGGAGAGATTTATCGCCAGCGAGAAGGCATCGCTGCCCGTGACCGCTTTGCCCAGGTCATTGGTCTTGTTGGCAGCCGGTGCGGCGGCAAACGGCGCACCGTCAAACACGGCGTGGAAGGCCGGGTTCTGGTTGGTGTTGGCGCTGCGCTGATCGCTGAAGGCATAGAACTCGGAGAGCGGCCACAGCATCATCCAGGCATCGCGCAGCTGGGCGGAACCATCCACCACCTCCAGCTTGCTGATGGCACCGGCATCGTTGTTGCTGGTTTCGGTCACTTTCACCTGATGGGGGAAGTAAATCACGCCCTTGGCCGGATCGTACTGCGGGGTGATTTTGGCGCCCAGTTGCTTGCCATCGAAGCCAAGCTGGTTCTGCATGATGGCCAGCTTGTCGATGGATTGCTCGGTCAGCATCATGCCGTTGAAACCATCGGCGGCTGAGACGCCCAGCTTGTGCTTGCCATCCTGATCCATGGTGGCGGAGGCGGCTTCTACCTCTTCATCGGTTTCGGCTACGTGCATGCCGCCGAGGAAGTCCTGGGACCACATCACTTCTTTGAGCAGGATGCCGCCCACCGCTGCGGGCACCAGCAGGTTGTCACTGCCGCTCCAGCGCAGGGTGCTGTAGTCACGGAAGTAGGCGGGCACCTGGGTCTTGACGGTTTTCTCGGTCCCTTTGGCGGTCTTGATGGTGATCTGGTCGCCATTGACCGGGGTGGCGTTGACGGCCTGGGCAAACTCCGGATTGGCAGAGGCGTAGGGCAGGGAGAGGGGATACATGCCCTGCGGCACTTCATCCGCCGGGAAGCCAACGGCATCGGCCATGGCCAACACCCGTTGCCCCAGAGATGCCATGGTGCCGCCACGGGCCAGGTTTTGCGGCCCGTTCACCAGATGCGGGCCCATGCCGGATTGGTAGTTGAGGGCGTACATCGCCTCTTCGGAGTATTCGTAGGATTCGATGCCGGCAGCGAAGTCGAACGGGGTCGGCTCATCGGCACGGTTGGCATCCAGCACATCCAGATCCAGCCCCAGCGCTTCGGCCAGCGGCTCACCGGAGAGCTCGAATTCGGTATAGGCCAGCATGTTGGCGGCGGTATTGAATGTCTTGTCTTCGACTTTGACGGCAGCGTGTGCGGCGCCGCTGATCAGTGCGCAGGCAATCGCCTGAACCAGTACGGTTTTTCTCATGTCCCTTCTCACCATTGGTTTTATTATTGACGCTTCTCATAACGAATCTAAATGAGAATGGTCTGCATTATGCTGTGTTGCAGGGGACTTGAGAAGTAAAAAACCGCCCCATTCGGCTGCACGTTAAACCGGATGTGTGCTGTCGAAGAGGACGGTTATCTGTTTATTGCGATGAAAGTGCCGGTGCGACGGCGATCAGAGCAGCTTGAACGGGATGACCAGACGGCCCGGCTCTACCTTGAGGGCTTCTACCTTCTCCTTGATCCTGGCTTCGTTCTTGCGGCTGCTGTCGAGGCGGTAGACCGGGGTCTGCGACAAGAACAGGGAGAGCGACTGATTGAAGGTGGGTAGCAGCGGGGTGAGGGCAGCCCCGATATCGGCCGGCTCGGTCTTGACCGAGAGCAGCTCAAGGTCGCGCAGATAGATGGCGCCTTGATCGGCCACATAGTCCGGGCGGGCGCTCAAAGCAAAGCGGATCTTCATCTGCTGGCTGCCAAGGGGGCTGCTCACCTGCAGATCGCCAGCGGCGTCCAGCTCGATGCGATCTGCTTGTTTGCGGCCGATGCGGCTCTGCATCTCGTCCAGACGGATCTTGCTCGACATGATGCCGGGGATCCCCAGCTGTTTTTCAAAAGAGACCTGATCTTTGAGGTACTGGTTGATTTCGGCCTCGCTGACATTGTACTGGGTCAGCGAGCAGGCCCCCAGCAGCAGGGCGAGGGGGAGTAACAACAGCTGTTTCAACATGATGGATTCCGCTTGGGCAACTATGATGGCGCTATCTTACGCGATAACGGGCGTGGAATGAGAGCCTCATACCGTGGGAAATCACGGAGTTGCTGCATTCCCGATTGTTTTTTGGCAACCGCCGGGTTCATCATCGACGGGTGAGCGGAATAGGGCTGAGCTGTTGACTGCAGGCGTAGGTCTACGCCTTAAGCAGAGAGAAGAGAACAGAGTGTGAGAAGAGTACAGAGAACGAGGAGAGCGTAATGGTTCGGATGGGCAAGGTTGGCCGCAGGGCGCTGCTGTGGCTTGGCTGCATGATGGGACTGTGGAGCCCATCGCTGTGGGCCGAGGTGAAAGTGATCCCGGTATTCGAGGCGCAGGCGGCGGTGCAGACCCTCAAGGAGATCTATCCCCAGCTTGGGGTCAGCGCCATGGGGAATCAGCTGGTGCTGAGCGGGACGCCAGCCCAGCTGCAGGAGGCCGAAGCCACGCTGGCGCAGATCAACCAGCCACCGCAAAGCCTGCTTATCGAGTGGCGGGTGGATGGTGCCGCCAGCGGTCAGCAACTGGGGGGCTCAATCAGTCGCGACGAGGCCAAGCGGCAGTGGCTGGTCGATGGCAACGCCCAGCAGTACCAGCGCAGCCAGAACGACAGCTGGCAGGTGCGCGGGCTGTCGGGCCGTCCCGTGCTGCTGCAGATGGGCTCCTATCAGCCGGTCACCTTCTATCAGTGGAACGGGGGCGCCGTAGTGGGGATGATGCCGCTGGTGAACGGCCTCTATGCCACGGCCACCTTGATTGGCGATCGGGTGCAGATTGCGCTGAGCAGCGAACAGGCGAGGCTGGATCAGGGCACCATCAATCGTGGGCAGAGTGCCACCGAGGTGAGCGGGGCCCCGGGCCAGTGGCTGACGGTGGGGGAGCTTTCGACCAGCTCAGCGGATCAGGAGAGTAGCCTCGGCACCCAGCTACAGGGTGGGCGAGGCAGCCAGAGCGAGCGCCAGACCCTGCAGATCCGGATCACCCGCCAATAAGCAATTCCCCCTGTTGTGTCATGCCCGACCTTCCGGGAAACTGCTTGCTCGTAAACATGTAGTCAACTGAGCTGGTCGGGTAGGAATCAGAGTCATCATCGAGTCTGGTTGAGGCTGAGCGAAACAGGGAGTCTGGATTGCGCTCAGCCAAGGATGATGGGAAAGCGAGATAAGTTTGAGGCAAACAGCAGCAGATACGAAAAAGCCCAGCCAAAAGGCTGGGCTTTAGTATTTGGCTCCCTCGACATCATCTGAAATTGCAACGCAACTCATTGTAATTCAACTGTATTTGTGGTTATGAAATTGATTGCTGGCACTGTGCTTGGTACCAACTTTTTAGGTACTTTTCAGGAATCAAATCAGTCCCCAAATAGGTTTCCCGCAAGTTTCAGGCTGCTCTTTCTTGTGTCACGGTGTCATTCTGTCACTGCCTTCAAGTAAATCGCCTTCGAAGTGTAGGCTACGTTGCATGTTACTGGTTAAGTTGTTGATTATTAAGGGTGGTGCTTTGGGGGGTGAGCTGCTGGCATTTGGGGGCGTGATGCGAGTGACACCGGTCGCGAATGAGAGGGCGTCAGAGTGTCATGTGGTGACAAATGTCCCTTGTTGCATGCCATATCCTCCCCCTGTCCTGACGCTGCTCAGTGCCCCAGAGTGCTTGCTGGGATATGGGGGCGTCATTGCCCCTTTTGTTCATAGATTGCGCTATGGGCCTTGGAGGCGCTCTGGGCAAACAGGGGCGGCCAGCTTTGCTGACAAGGGAGGGGGATGTAGATGATGAAAACTAACCGGATGTTAGGGCGGCGTGGCATCCTGACCAGCTATCGAGCAAATCAGGTAAGCAAACGAGCTGGAGTGCTGTCTGTATTGAGGCTGGAGTTGACGAAGCCAGCTTGGCCTTCAAACGATGGTCAAGCTGGCCGTTCATTGTGATGCAGATGGGAAGGTGAGTCTTTACAGACTCAACTGCCTATTACCATAATTTGTCAGCGAGCATGGTAGGCATCAAAGATTCTTTTTGCATCAAGCTTGGCCTGTTCATCGAGTGCAGGACTCAAGGCTCTGAGAGCGGAACGTCCTTGCCGATTATTCCAATCGGGAAAGAGGTACGACGCCTGTTCTTCTGTATCGCATTGTAGGAGCAGATAGTCGTGGTATTTATGCTCAATCTTCGGCTCGCAACTGCGCCACCTATTATCTGAAAACAAGCGAGAGAAGTAGGTATTCACGGTAGCTCTATACAGGAGATCGTGTTGGTAACAGGATGATACAAGCCTGTGCTTGATACCGTTATGTTTGGTGGCAGCCAGCCATGCCTGAACTGCGTCATCATGGTAGCTGGACTCCATCAGCATTGGTGCAACCAACGCAAGATTCCTACCACTGATGTACTTGAGGTTTACGCCTTGATCGTCGTGCCTAATCCAATCTGCCAGTAAATCTTCGGCATCTTCATCGTCAAGTGCAATGGCATCGAGCAGCAAATCTATGTGCATGCCTTTTCGCCATCTAGCGTATGCCTCGGACTTTGCAATTTGCAGCTGTTCGCCGTGCAGCTCAGCACCACCAAGGTACAACCGGTAAGCCTCATCACGACGTTCCAGCGTAGCAAAATCCAGGTATGCTTCGGGTTCTTGTAACGGGACAGACAAATGGTCAGACAAGGCCACGAGAAGAGCGGGGATGTGCTCTCTCTCAGCTATGCGTCTGACCTGCTTGACCAGACTGTCAACGACCTCGTAATTTTCCCCATTGGGGTGGTCGATGAGGGGGGCCAAGCGTGCTAATTGGTGCAGAGCATAAGCCGGTATATAAGACGGTCTATAAGGTGGATTTTCGTATTTGTTGACCTCATCTTCTTCGAGGAGGGTCAGCACATGGACTCGATGCTGGCGCATGATGTCAACGATAATGTGGGCTGGTATCTCTTGGCCAAGAATGTCTTTGGCTCGCTCCTGGACACGCTCGATATTGGTAGACATGGGTGTCTCTTGAACGTCGGCATCAACCAGCACGATCGACCTGTATGTCAGCGCGGCATACGAGCCAAAACCCAGAGCTGCAGCTAGCAACTCCAGCGTTTGTTGATGAGTGGTGGTGGTACCAGAAAGGAGTTGCAGAGCTCTGCGTGCTTCACGAGCGAGATTGGATAGGTTCATAGTTGCATCCTCGAACCTTGGGTTTTCATGCCGCACGTTTAACCATCCAAGGTCATGATATCAACTACGAGAAGGTTAAGAATCATCAGGCCTGTTTCGACTCGTGCGAAGGTCATGCTGGCGAAGCAAGAATACCCTACAACAGACGGTATGATTTTCGCAAATCCATTTTTTGGGGCTCACAGGGGAGTGTTAGGAAGATCATAACCTCCCATAATGGGTAGTCTTCAGCCCCCATAACATCTGAAAGCCATCGAAGTTCAGGCAACTGATGCTAGGCCAGTCATGCGCCATCAGTGGCCATCTCTGGGTGAGTGGTGTCTTTTAGAGCAAATAGCCAAGTTGAGGGGCCAGTTGTGATGTATGGCATGGCCTCACCGAGCTCAACTGGTTAAACTTCTTGTCAATTTTTTGTGGTGCCAACATGGCGGCGTCACCCATTCACATCGTTTCCACTGCGCCCTTGGCGCAAACTGACTCTTATCGGAATACCTGACTCATGGCTATCAAGAAGAACGAACTCTACTCCTCCCTCTGGGCTGGCTGCGATGAGCTGCGCGGCGGGATGGATGCCTCCCAGTACAAGGACTATGTGCTGACCCTGCTGTTTGTGAAATACGTCTCCGACAAGGCCAAGGGCAACCCGTACGCCATGATCGAGGTACCAGCCGGGGCGAGTTTTGACGACATGGTGGCGCTCAAGGGCAGCAAGGAGATAGGCGAGGGGATCAACACCATCATCAGTGCGCTGGCGACTGCCAACGATCTGCAAGGGGTGATTACCATTGCTGACTTCAACGACGAGGACAAACTCGGCAAGGGCAAGGAGATGATCGACCGCCTCTCCAAGCTGGTGGCGATCTTCGAGGGGCTGGATCTGTCTGCCAACCGCACCGAAGGGGATGACCTGCTGGGGGATGCCTACGAATACCTGATGCGCCACTTCGCCACCGAGTCGGGCAAATCCAAGGGGCAGTTCTACACCCCGGCCGAGGTGTCGCGCATTCTGGCCAAGGTGATCGGCATCAGCCGTCAGACCCCGCAAGATGCCACCGTCTACGACCCCACCTGTGGTTCTGGCTCCTTGCTGCTCAAGGCGAGCGATGAGGCCGGTCCCAAGGGGCTGACCATCTACGGGCAGGAGATGGACAACGCCACCAGTGCGCTGGCGCGGATGAACATGATCCTGCACGACAATCCCACCGCAGCAATCTGGAAGGGCAACACCCTGGCCGCGCCCCAATGGAAAGAGGGCAACAACCAGCTCAAGACCTTCGACTTCGCCGTGGCCAACCCGCCATTTTCAAACAAGAACTGGACCAGTGGCCTCGATGCTGAGCACGACGAGTTCGGCCGCTTTGTCTGGGGCGTGCCGCCAGAGAAAAACGGCGATTACGCCTTCTTGCTGCACATCATCAAGAGCCTGAAGAGCACCGGCAAGGGGGCCGTGATCCTGCCACACGGTGTGCTGTTTCGCGGCAATGCCGAGGCGCGTATCCGCGAGAACCTGCTCAAGCAGGGTTACATCAAGGGGATCATCGGTCTGCCCGCCAACCTCTTCTACGGCACCGGTATTCCCGCCTGCATCATCGTCATCGACAAAGAGAGCGCCCACACCCGGGCGTTCAATGCTCTGGCTGGCAATGAGCAAGGGCTGTTTATGATCGATGCCAGCAAAGGCTTTATCAAAGATGGCAACAAGAACCGGCTGCGCGAGCAGGACATTCACAAGATTGTCGACACCTTCACCCGTGGCCTGACCCTGGAGGGTTACAGCCGTTGGGTACCGCTTAGCGAGATCGCCCGCAACGACTACAACCTCAATATCCCGCGCTATATCGATGGCAGCGAAGGGGAAGATCTGCACGATCTGGCCGGTCACCTGCAAGGAGGGATCCCCGAGCGGGATATCGCGGCGCTTGGCTCCTACTGGCGAGTATTCCCGACCCTCAAGGCGACCCTGTTTGCCCCGCTTCGTCCCGGCTACAGTGAGGCGCGGGTAGCCGCCGCCAAGGTCAAAGGCACCATACTGGCCTGTGAGGAGTTTGCCCGCTTCAAACAGGCGGCGCTGGCGCCGTTCGCCCAGTGGTTTAGCGAGTGCCAGTTCGGTGAGTTTGCCAAGGGCGACTCGCCCAAGGCGCTGATCGACGAGGTGAGTGAAGCACTGCTTGAGCACTACCGCGCGAGCGCCGAGGCGACCGGTGAGCTGCTCGACCCCTACGCCATCTATCAGCTGCTGATGGACTACTGGCAGAACCAGCTGCAAGACGATCTCTATGTCCTCTCTCAGGATGGTTGGCCAGCGGGTCGGGTGCTGCGCGAGCTGATCGCCGACAAGGGCGAGAAGATCAAAGAGAGTCCGGATCTGGTGATTGGCAAAGCCAAGTACAAGGCCGAGCTTATTCCGCCCGCCTTGCTGGTGGCCCGCTTCTTTGCCAATGAGCAAAAAGAGCTCGATACCCTGCAAGCCGCGCTGGATGAAGCGAGCCAGGCACTGGAGAGCTTTATCGAGGAGCAGAGCGGGGAAGAGGGCGGCCTGGTTGAGGCGATGAACGACAAGGAGAAGGTCACTGCCGCCAGCGTCAAGGCCCGCATCAAGGCCGCCACCGACAAGGAAGAGCTGGCAGTGCTCAAGCAGGTGCAGCAGCTGTTCGACGCCGAGACCCGCGCCAAGAAGGCCCATAAGGAGGCCTGTGACGCCCTCGATAAAGCGGTGTTTGCTCACTACCCCAAGCTGCAGGATAACGAGATTAAAACCCTGCTGGTGGAAGATAAATGGCAGGCGAGCCTGTGTGCTGCGCTGGAAGCCGAGATTGAGCGGGTCACCCAGCAGCTAGCTAACCGGGTCAAGGAGCTGGAAGAGCGCTATAGCAGCGCCCTGCCACAACTCACCCAAAACGTCAGCGAACTGGAGGCCAAGGTGGCGGCCCACCTTAAGGCCATGGGGCTGGAGTGGGCATAATGGCAAAGCAGATGATGCAGCATAAAGCGGGTGAGATGGCAGACAAGCAGGCTATTCCGGCGGGCTATAAGCAGACCGAAGTCGGCGTTATTCCGGTGGATTGGGATGTTTTTTTAATTGATAATTGTGCGGTAAAGGTTGGTAGTGGAAAAACGCCAACTGGAGGTTCGTCTGTATATGTTGATAGTGGAAAACCATTTGTTAGAAGCCAAAATGTCGGATGGGGAAAACTCGAACTGTCCGATGTTGCATATATAACTGAGGCTGTTCACTCTACTTTTCTTGGTTCAGAAATAAAGCGTGATGATGTACTGCTAAATATAACTGGCGCATCAATCGGGCGCTGTGCAAAAGCAGAAGAACAAGTCATCGGTGGCAATGTAAACCAGCATGTCTGCATAATCAGAGTCGAAGATTCAAAAATTGCTCCAGTTGTTTTGGTTGAGCTTATTAATTCAAGCCTTGGTCAAAATCAAATCGATAGCTTTCAAGCTGGTGGCAATAGAGAGGGATTGAACTTTGCTCAAGTAAGGCAGTTGAAATTTGCATTACCTCTTATGGTTGTTGAACAAACCGCCATTGCCAATGTGCTGTCGGATACCGATGCACTGATTGTTGGCTTGGAGCAGCTGATCGCCAAGAAACAGGCCATCAAGACCGCCGCCATGCAGCAATTGTTGACTGGCTGTACTCGCTTGCCGCAGTTCGCCCTGCGCCCGGATGGCACCCTCAAAGGCTATAAATCCAGCGAGTTGGGACAAATCCCAGAGGATTGGATTACCCCAACGCTTAAAGATATTACGAGTAATATCATTGACTATCGTGGGCGCACGCCAAGGAAGCTGGGATTAGAGTGGGGCGGTGGTGATATTCTTGCTCTATCTGCAGGTAACGTAAAGAAAGGTTTCATTGATTATGAAGCTGAATGCTATTTCGGCTCAGATGAACTATATAAAAAATGGATGACATCTGGCGATGCAAGCAAAGGTGATATTG
Organism: Aeromonas sp. R1-2; assembly: GCF_040908505.1. Classification (NCBI taxonomy): domain Bacteria; kingdom Pseudomonadati; phylum Pseudomonadota; class Gammaproteobacteria; order Aeromonadales; family Aeromonadaceae; genus Aeromonas; species Aeromonas sp. R1-2. The sequence continues at coordinate 98,053 of NZ_JBFODU010000029.1, forward strand.
TTTTTACCATGGAGGCTCCACTAGGGAATGTTGCTTTGATTCCTAATGAGGAAAAATACATTCTTAGCCAAAGAACTATATTGCTTCAGCTTGAACGCTCTAAATTTTTACCAACGTTCATTATCCAAGTTTTTCTGTCTGATATGTTTCAATCATACATTTCAGAAAGTGCGACAGGCTCAACAGCACAGGGTATTAAAAGATCAACATTTGAGAAAATGTTTGTAGCGGTTCCCTCTTGCCTTGAAGAACAAACCGCCATCGCCACCATCCTCTCCGATATGGATAGCGAGCTTACCGCTCTGCAGCAGAAGCTGGCCAAGGCCCGCTCCTTGAAACAGGGAATGATGCAGCAGTTGTTGACCGGCCGTATCCGCCTGCCGCTATCGAAGGAGGCATGATGGAGAGCATCAATAATCAGGTGCGGCCGGTACGCCAGTTGCTGGCCATTCCCCAACTGGCTATCCCAAGCTATCAGCGGCCGTACCGCTGGGGCGCCAAGAATATCTCTGATCTCTTCACCGATCTGGCGACCCATCAGGACAAGAGCGCCTATCGGCTGGGCTCGGTGGTGTTTCATCAGCACACCGATAGTGAGCAGGGCGAGATGCTTGATATCGTCGATGGCCAGCAACGCACCTTGACCCTGATGTTGACCGTCAAGGCGCTGATCGAGGTGCTGGATAACGAAACTCGCAGTGGCAAAGAGAAGAGTATCCGGTTTCAACGTCAGGATCTGCGTGAGCAATTGCAGGCCTTGCGTGGACCTATCGATGCGTTTATGCAGCGCCAGCGCTTCCCCAGCCGGGATTCGGAGTTCAACCTCAGACGCAACTATCTGGAGTTGCGTCGGCTGGTCGCCCGCCCTGAATTTGACGAGCAGCAAATCGACTTTCTGCTCAACCGCTGTCAGGTAGTCTGCTTTGTGCTGCAGGATATCTCGGAGGCGTTCCAGTTCTTCGATTCGCAAAATGCCCGGGGGCGCGATCTGGCTCCTCACGATCTGCTCAAGGCATTTCACCTGCGCGAGTTTGCCGACCATGAGGCCAACCTCAAGGCCGAGGCGGTCGCCCATTGGGAGCGCCTGCCAAGCGACGAGCTGGCCAATCTGTTCGCCCTCTATCTCTATCGGGTACGCCAGTGGGCCGAGGGCAAGTCGGCCCGCTACTTTGGCAAGGGGGAGGTGGATCTCTTCAAGGGGGTCAACCTCGACCGAGTGGGGCACTATCCCTACGTGGAGTCGCTGCGTATCGCCCACCACTTTGTCGATGAGTACAACGGCCAGTACCAGCGCAAGATAGATGGCCAGCGCATGACGTTTCCCTTTCACCTCGACCAGATGATCATCAATGGCCGGCGCTTTTTCGAGATGGCCGAGTATTACCAGACGCGGGTGGCCGCCATCGTGGCCGAGGAGTCTGACTCCGGCAAGACGCAATCTGCCACCCTGCTTGGCGAAACGCTGACGCCGATGGCCAGCAAGGTGCTCTCGACCTTGGGCAGCTACGAGCGCCGCCACCGCACCGGGGATCGTTATGTGCGGGCCATGTTCGACTGTGCCCTGATCTTCTATATCGACAAGTTCGGCAGTCAGGGGCTGTCACTGGCCATCGAGAAGTGCTTTATCTGGGCCTATCGCTGCCGTATTCGCCAGCAGGTGGTGCAACTGGCGACCATGGATAACTACGTGCTGGAGCACAATCTGATCCGTGCCATTCGTGATGCCCGTCTGCCGGGAGATCTGCACGGCTTCCCTTTGCCTAGCATGAGCAGTCGAGAGAACAAGAACAATCGCAACGGCGCCGAAGATGAACTGGTCGGGCTGTTTCGGGAGATGAAATATTATGAGTGATGCAGGCGTCCACCCCTTTCCCATTCGTGCACTGCTTGAAGATCGCGCCCGCTATCTGGTGCCCATGTACCAGCGCAACTACGCCTGGGGAGAGGGAGAGATCACCCAGCTGCTGCAAGATGTGCTGGATTATCAGCAAAAATCGGTCGGAGCCAAGGAACAGCAAACCTACTATATCGGCACCTTGGTGGTATTTGCCCGGGACGATGGCAGTTTCGAGGTAATCGATGGCCAGCAGCGCTTTACTACCCTCTCTTTGCTGGCCAATTGGCTCAAACACCACGCGAAAGATTCGGTGGATATGAGCTGGTATCAGACCATCAACCTCGCTTTTGAGAGTCGCCCGATATCGAGCCATACCTTCGAGCGCTTATGGCAAGGTGTTGCCCCCCACGATTTGCGGGGGAGTACCTTCAATGAAGGTCTTGTGAACGGTTTTGAGCTGATTGGCAAGGCAATGGCGGATCTTGGTTTGGTGGGGGCTAAACTGACGGCCTTTTGCGACTACCTCTTCACGCATGTGCAGATCTCTCGTATTGAGGTACCCAAGGATACCGATCTCAATCACTTCTTCGAGGCGATGAACAATCGCGGCGAGCAGTTGGAAAAGCATGAAGTGATCAAGGCGCGGCTGATGGAGACGCTGAACCAGATACCCGAGGAAGAGCATCGTCGCCAAAGTATTCATATCCTGACCCGGGTATGGGATGCCTGCGCCAATATGGAGCGCTATATCCAGTACGGCTTTACCCCGCAAGAGCGCCACCGTCTGTTTGGTGAGAGCGACTGGGGCCAGTTTGTGCCCCGTGATTTTGCCCATCTGCTTGATCTGCTAGGGTCCCCTAACACGGCCGACGCTGCCGATAAAAACGGGGCCACTGCCGGTAGCCAGGGGCGTACCTTGTTGGCCATTTTGCAGGATGACAAGCTCGATGGTGAGCAGATGGTGGAGGAGGAGAGCGCAGGCTCCGAACGCTTTAACAGCGTCATCAACTTCTCCAACTTCTTGCTCCATGTGCTGCGACTCGTTAGCCGCGACCCGGGTGATACGGAGGGGGTGCCTCTTGATGATAAACAACTGGTTGATCAGTTTGAGGTCCGAGTGATAAGGCAACCGGATCCAGTAGCGGCAGTTAAGCGTTTTATCTATGGCCTGTTAAAGAGCAAGTATCTGTTTGATCAGTTCATCATCAAGCGCGAGTTTGCCGATGGCAAGGATGGTTGGAGTCTGAAGCGGCTGCACTGGTATTCGGAAAAGAGCGTCAGTTACATCAATACCTTTGACAAGGATGAAAATGAGAATGGTTTCTCTGGTGTTAACCGGCGGATCCTGATGTTGCTGTCGGCGTTTCATGTGTCGACCCCGACCCTGGTTTACAAACATTGGCTGAATGGTGCACTGAGATATCTGTTCGACAATTGTCACCCTGATCAACCGGTAGAGGCAGGGGCTTATCTGTCCTATCTGGAGAGTCAGGCTCGCCGCTTTGTCTTCCAGCGCTTTTTGGCGCCGGGTGAAGGGGCTTCCTATTACCAGATGCTCTACCTTGATAATGCCCTGTTGCCCGCCATCAATGTGGATGAGAGCTGGCACGAGGTGATTACATCCAAACTTCGCTTCGGTCATATCGAGAACAACTTTGTCTTCAATTTCCTCGACTACCTGCTGTGGGTACGAGATCGGAATAGCGACAAAGTTGCTGGCCCCTTTGAGTTCACTTTCCGCAGCTCGGTGGAGCACTTCTCACCCCAGCATCCGATGGATGGCTATAAACCGGTTGAGCAGAGTGCACTCCATTCGTTTGGCAACCTTTGCCTTATCAGCCACAGCAAGAACTCGCGCTTGAGTAACTTCCAGCCGCAACAGAAGCAGGAGCACTTTGAAGCGAGCCTTGCCAACAACCAGATTGATAGCCTCAAGTTGCTCGCAATGATCAGGCTTATGAAAGAGAAGGGTCGCTGGCAGGAGGATGAGATAGCTGAGCATCAAAAGCAGATGTTGCAAGTGTTGTTATCCAGCCAGATTGTGCAATAACAGGCTGAATCTATTTATTAAATTTGGCCGACATCAACTAATGACAGTTAAGTTGATAGTATGATGGGTTGACAAAGAAGGGGGGCTAAACGCCCCCCTTCTTTACGGCAGTTTGCCGCTATCCTGTCGTGATACATCAGCGTAAAACGTTTCACCTGTTGACCCTAAGAATGGAGAAGATTATGTCGATTGTAGATACCTCTGCAGCAGAGACGCTCAATCAAGGAGAGCCAGATTTTGTTCTGACTTCCCTCGAGGCTATGCGTAAGAAGTTGCTGGATCTTACGTCTCGGAATCGACTACTGAACTTCCCAATCACACATAAAGGGTCTTCACTGCGCATTGTTGATGAATTACCTGACCAGCTCTATGAAACTCTCGGTTCGGAAACGCCGATGGAGTTTGCTCCCGTTCCAGATCCAACCAGGCAGCAACTGTTAGACCATGGCTATCTCAAAGTTGGGCAGGATGGTAAGGATGTACAGCTAAAGGCAAACCCAAGTGCCAAGGATTGGGCTCAGGTATTGGGGATATGCACCGATTTTGACTTACCCGATAGCCACAAAAACCCTGTTTCAGACGCAAACAGGAGGCTGCTGGAGCAGGCTCATCACTTTATTTGCCAATATGCGCAGAGGCAAAATGGTAAATTGACAGGTATCCGGGCTGAGTATACCAAGCAAGGCATCAATTTATCTGCGTTGACGGCGGCTTGCTGTTTGGCGGGTTATGAAGGGCTTGAGGATTTTGAACGGCAGGCAAAAGCAGGGAATGAACTCACTATATCGTCTTCCAATCCCAGTCATGATGATAACCGGATACAGGTCCTGTTATATCCAAATGAACTTGAAGCTTGTTTGCGTGCCATTTACGGTAAGGCCCAAACTGCTTTGGAGGAGAGTGGCGCCAATATCCTGTATTTGGCGTTGGGCTTCCTCGAGTGGTATGAAAGTGACTCGTCTGAAAAGGCTCGTTATGCCCCTTTATTCACGATTCCGGTGAGATGTGAGCGTGGCAAATTAGACCCCAAGGATGGGCTTTACAAATTTCAACTCCACTACACGGGCGAAGATATCTTGCCCAATCTCTCCTTGAAGGAGAAGCTACAAGCTGACTTTGGTCTAGCCCTTCCCCTATTCAATGAAGACGCTACACCCGAATCTTATCTTGCAGCGGTGAAGAAGGTTGTCGAGCAGCACAAACCCAAGTGGTCAGTGAAGCGTTATGGCTCACTGAGCTTACTCAATTTTGGCAAGATGATGATGTATCTTGACCTCGATCCGGCTCGTTGGCCTCAGGACAAACGTAACATCTTGTCTCATGACGTTATTCGTCGCTTTTTCACCAGTCAGGACGCTGCTGATAATAGTTCCGGTTCAACCGGCGGCTTCGGTCAGCATGAATATTGCATCGATAGTTATCCTGATATTCATGACAAGATCCCACTCATAGATGATGCTGACAGCTCGCAGCACAGCGCGCTGATCGATGCCATCCACGGTCATAATCTTGTCATTGAGGGGCCACCCGGTAGTGGCAAATCACAGACAATTACCAACCTGATTGCCGCGGCCCTGCTCAACGGCAAGAAGGTGTTGTTTGTAGCCGAGAAAATGGCTGCACTGGAGGTCGTCAAACATCGCTTGGATCGTGCTGGCCTAGGTGATTTTTGCTTGGAGCTGCACAGCCACAAAACGCATAAGCGTAAGGTTCTGGAAGATATTGCTGCACGTATAGCTCACCAGTCCACAATACCTACGACAGAAGAGATCGATGCCCGGATTTTGCGTTATGAAGATCTCAAGCAGAAGCTCAATGAATATGCCGTATTGATTAATACCCAATGGGAAAAAACCGGTAAAACGATCCATCAGATATTGAGTGGTGCAACCCGTTATCGTCACAAATTGGATATCGATGCAAACGCGCTCCATATCGAAAATTTTTCAGGTAAAAAACTGGATGCAGTTACCCGGTTACGGCTAAGCGAACAAGTTGTCGAGTTCAGTCGTATTTATAAGGAAGTAAGAGAGCAGGTTGGGTCTGATGCAGAAATTTATGATCATCCCTGGAGTGGTGTGAATAACACTAAAATACAGTTGTTTGACCGGGATCGAATAGTCGAACTGCTACAAGCTTGGCAGACATCAATTAGCGAGTTTAACGATGACTATCAAGGATATCTAGACAAGTGGTCTTTGAAAGATGAGAACCTTGATACGCTTCAGCATATTGAGCAACTTATAGAAGATCAGGCCCATCTGCCTGCACTCGACGGATCAGAGTTGTTTGCTGCGCTCCCTGAGTTGGATTCATCAGATGCCATCGTGCGGGTGCGTCATTACCTACATAGATTTGATTTGCTACAAGGGCATTATGAGGCCTTGAGCCAAGTCATCGAGCACCAGAAACTGCGTTTGTTAGAGCAAGGGCAGCAGTGTGACTTTCCTCGAGACGAGTTGGCAAAATATGGTGTTGCGGAAGATTTCACTCTTCGTGACTTGGTGAGATGGCTTGAGTCCGGCGTTGTTTCCCAAATCAACCATCAAGCAGCAACTGCCCCAGCCCCTGGTGACCGCTACACTCGGGGCTTTCTGACAGGTAGACCAAGGGTATTCAGCTTGTTTATGGCGCTAACATACGCCATGACTTCTCCCACTTGGCCGTTGTAGTTACGCAGACTGATTTTCCCCGCCAGCAATTGCTTGAGCCGATACATCGCCGTCTCTGCCAGCGAGCGACGGTGATACCCCGATATCTTCTTCCAGTGCGCCAGCCCTTTCTTGCGCATCACCAGCACGGCCTCATTTCTTGGATGCCCCTTTTTCCATAACCCCGCGCTCTTACGAGGCGGGATACAGGCTGTCGCCCCTTTGCGCGAGATAAGCTGATGGCTGGCTTTGCTGTCATAGGCACCATCCGCATAAACATGTCCCAGCTTACGCCGCAGAGGGTTGAGCAAGGTGGGCAACACCTCGGCATCATGGACATTTTCCAGTGAGACTTCCGCCGCCACGATATCGTGGGTCACCGGGTCTACCGCCAGATGCAACTTGCGCCACACTCGCCGCTTCTCCGAACCGTGTTTTCTGACCTTCCACTCGCCTTCCCCAAACACCTTCAGCCCGGTTGAGTCGATAACCAAGTCGGTAATACGTTCCTTTGGGGGCTGTCGATAAGCCACAGTCACCGAGCGTGCTCGCTTGCTGACGCAGCTATAGTCCGGTGCGCACAACGGTACATTCATCAACTCGAACAGGGAGTCTAGTAGTCCCTGAGTGGCCCGTAGAGTGAGGTTGAAAATCCCCTTGAGCATCAGGAAGGTACAGATGGTCTGGTCGGTGTAAAGCTGGCTGCGACCTCGGCGCCCATGATGGTCGTGGTGAAACCAGCTGTTCATGGCTTCGGCATCAACCCAGAAGGTGAGTGAACCACGGTTAATCAAAGACTTGTTGTATGTAGGCCAGTTGGTGATGGGGTGAAGCGACGTGCCCATGATGCAAACTTGAAGAGGATGGTGGTGATCAGATCTCCGAGTCCTCAGTAAGTTCCCTTCAAACTGCATCGATTTAGGCAACAACGCC